>NBLH01000023.1 GCA_002084525.1 Bacteroidetes bacterium 4572_117
TTTGATATAAAACCAGAAAGGGTTGAAATGATGAAAAATAATATTGATCCTAGTAAAGAACTGGAAGCCAGTGATTTTGAGGGGACAGATATAGTTTTTACGGCTGACGCTGAAGACTTAAAAAAAGCAGATTTTCATATTGTAGCAGTCCCAACCCCAATAGATGCCCATAACCAGCCAGATTTAACACCACTTTTAAAAGCCTGTAAAACTGTAGGGAAAGTTATTAAAAAAGGTGACTATATTGTTTTTGAATCAACCGTATATCCGGGTTGTACTGAAGATGATTGTGTACCTATCTTGGAGAGCGAATCGGGATTAAAATACATGGATGATTTTATGGTAGGCTTTTCACCAGAGCGTATCAACCCGGGAGATAAGGTAAACACACTTACTTCAATTGTTAAAGTTGTTTCAGGTAGCGATGATGAATCTTTGGATAATATTGCCAAAGTTTATGAAATGATTATTGAGGCGGCTAGTTGGTGGGCATTGTATAGGGGTTGACCCTTATTATTTAACCTATAAAGCAAAACAATTGGGTTATCATGCGCAAATAATAAACTCTGGTAGGTTTGTTAACGATTCAATGGGTGGATATGTAGCCAAGCAGTTGGTTAAAAAAATTATTGGTCAGCAGCAAGATATACGTGAGGCAAAAGTTTTGGTAATGGGTATGACTTTTAAAGAAAATGTCAGTGATATCAGGAATTCAAAAGTTATTGATGTAATTAACGAGCTTAAATCATATTACATAAATGTTGAAATAGTTGACCCTTATGCAGACCACGAAGAGGTATTGGAAGAGTACAATGTTCAAATGACCGATAAAATTGGAGATGGTTACGATGCTGTTATCGTGGCTGTAAACCATGAGGAATATTTGGGTTTAGATACAGATTATTTCAAGTCAATACTTAAAGAAAATGGATTTTTGATTGATGTAAAAGGTATATATAGGAATACAATTAATGAAGATGATATTAATTATTGGAGTTTGTAATTAAGAGTTTTAAATATTAAAAACCTGCCTCAAAATAAAAATGGGGCAGGTTTTAAACACTTTGTTAAATATTAACTTACTTTTTTAACAAGCCCCTTGATATTACTATTTTTTGTATTTCAGAAGTCCCTTCGTATATCTGGGTTAATTTAGCATCCCGCATCAGGCGTTCCACGTGGTATTCTTTTACATATCCATAACCACCATGTATTTGAACTGCTTCAGTAGTAACTTTCATTGCAGTTTCAGCAGCAACTAATTTAGCAATTGCGCTGGCATGTGTAAAATCTTTTTTCTCATCCTTTAACCATGCGGCCTTAAGTACCAATAACCTTGCAGCTTCAATACTTGCTTCCATATCAGCCAATTTAAATGCAATTGCCTGATGGTCAATTATTTGCTTGCCAAAAGCTTTTCTTTCTTTTGAGTATGCCAATGCTAAATCAAGTGCTCCTTGTGCAATTCCAAGGGCTTGTGCAGCAATGCCAATCCTACCGCCATTTAAGGTTTTCATTGCAAGGCTAAAACCAAACCCTTCGTTTCCTATACGGTTAGCTTTCGGGATTTTTACATCGGTAAACATAAGAGAGGTGGTATCAGAACCACGCATACCCATTTTATCTTCTTTTGCACCAATTTCAAAGCCTTCCATACCTTTTTCTACAATTAGTGCATTAATCCCTTTGTGCCTTTTGCTCAAATCAGTTTGTGCAAAAACAATGTAAACCGAGGCATTTTTGCCGCTTGTTATCCAGTTTTTTGTCCCATTTAACAAGTAGTAATCCCCTTTATCTTCAGCTGTTGTCCTTTGGTGTGTGGCATCAGAACCGGCTTCTGGTTCTGAAAGGGCAAAAGCACCAATTATTTCGCCACGCGCAAGTGGTTTTAAGTACTTTTCTTTTTGTTCTTCAGATCCATAATGTTCTAAACCATAACAAACCAATGAATTATTTACTGATAAAACTACAGATACTGATGAATCTATTTTAGAGATTTCTTCCATGGCTAAAACATACGAAACAGTGTCCATGCCGCCACCATCGTATTTAGGGTCTGTCATCATTCCCAAAAAACCAAGTTCGCCAAGTTTTTTAATTTGTTCTGCCGGAAATGTAGCAGTATTATCCCTTTCTATTACTCCTTCTAGAAGTTCTGTACGGGCAAAATCTTTTGCAGCTTGTTTTATCATTAACTGCTCTTCTGTTAAGTCAAAATTCATATTTTTAGGTTTTAGTTCTTTAGTTATTTAGATACAAAGATACGTTTGTAATTTCGATTTTAAAACACTCACTAAGGTATTTATTCTGAATTTAATTATTTGTTGACAAGATGAATTAACTTGATAAGATATTTTTTTACAACTGTATATGTCAGATAAACAGGGTGATATGATTTTTACAAAAGTTTTATTAATTATTTTTTGCAAAAAACTTGGTCAATTTAAAATAGTGTCTATATTTGTTGCATCAATATAAAGGCAATGTACAAGAAATTTTTTACATATTTTTGGTTTTACTTTTTCGGATTATCCTGAAAAGATTAAAACTTTGTGTTTAATATTTTCAGGGGTTTCAAAAAATTGAAACTCTTTTTTTTTGCAATAAATTTAACAAAATAGTATTATAGAAAAATATATGAATATCAATAGAATAAATATTATTTCCTGGCTGTGGTTCACTGAAAAAATGAATTCATTCTTTTATTATTTCTTTTTTAGTAACTACTCATCTGGGGAATAAGTGTTATCTTATAATTATAAAAAAGCCCCGGGAAAGCCCCGGGGCTTTTTTTGTAAAAGGGAGTTTTTAAATTTGAGTATGTTTTAATATCAGTAAAATAAACAATTTAACCATTTAACAATATAATCAAATATGAACAATAACTCTAAATTAAAAATTGCAATTCAAGGTGGGGCGGGTTCGTTTCACGAAATTTCCTCAATATTTCATTTTGGCCAAGATATTGAAAATATTGCTTTTGATAGTTTCGCTAAATTAGTTGATGCAATTGAAACAAATAAACTACATGCAGGATTAATGGCTATTGAAAATACTGTTGCCGGTAGTTTATTACCGAATTATGCCTTATTGAAAGACAAGGATATTCAAATTATTGGTGAGATTTTATTGCGAATTGAACAGAACCTAATGGCGCTGCCAAATCAATCAATTGAAGATATAAAGGAAGTGCACTCGCACCCTATGGCATTACAACAATGTGCGAAGTTTTTTAAGCAGTATCCACATATTAAATTAATTGAATCGGACGATACAGCAAATAGCGCAAAAAGGATTGCTGAACAAAACCTGAAAAATATAGCTGCCATTGCAAGTACTAGGGCGGCCGATTTGTTTGGATTACAGGTTTTGAATAAGAGTATTGAAACAAATAAACGAAATTTTACACGTTTTTTAATCCTTACCAATAATAACCAATTAAAAGCAGAGCAAACAATACAGGGTAATTTAAACAAGGCTTCAATAAGTTTTTCACTTCCTCACGAACAGGGTAGCTTATCAAGTATTTTATCGATGTTCGCTTTTTATAAGATCAATTTAACCAAAATACAATCAATTCCAATAATTGGTAAAGAGTGGGAATATCATTTTATAGTTGATTTTACTTTTAACGACAGAAAAGTATTCGGGCAGTCGCTTGATGCCATTAAGCCCTTGATTTCAGAATTACAAATTTATGGTATTTATGAAAAAGCAGAAAAGTATTATCATTCTAATAAATTAGATACTAATAAAAATAAACTGATGGAAGTTGATAGCTTGCAGGGGTAGAAATTTGAAGATGAGGAGATGAGGAGATGTGGAGATGAGGAGATGAGGAGATGTGGAGATGTGGAGATGAGGAGATGTGAGAATGTGAAGATTGTTGTTCGTAGCAATATGCTTATGTTGTTTATTGAAAAAACAATTAACTTTAGAATAAAGCTACAATGTGATAATAATTAAATAACTGAGCAACCAAATAATTCAATATAACAATTAAATGAAATGATTGAACCTGCAAATAGATTATCAACAATCAACGAGTATTATTTTTCTCGTAAATTAAAAGAGATTAGTGATTTACGTGAATCAGGCAAAGATATTTTGAACCTAGGGATCGGTAACCCTGATATGCCACCATCCAATGCTACCATAAAAACCTTGCATGAAAGTAGTTTTGTTCAGCAAAATCATGGTTATCAGCCATATACAGGCAACCCTAATCTGCGTGGCGCATTTGTTAAATGGTATAAAAAATACTTTCAGGTTGAGCTTAAAGCTGATACAGAAACTTTACCTTTAATTGGTTCAAAAGAGGGGATAATGCATATTTCAATGGCTTTTTTAAACCCCGGCGATAGTGTGCTGATTCCTGACCCTGGTTACCCTGCCTACAAATCGGTTTCTGATTTAGTAGGTGCAAATGTTATAAAATACGACCTGAAAGAAGAAAATGATTGGTTTCCTGATTTCGATGAGCTTCAACATTGAATTGAATTCATTAAGTAAATCGCATAACATGGCCGGATGGCGCATAGGTGTAGTTGTTGGTAACGAAAAATATATTAAAAACATCCTTAAAGTGAAAAGCAATGTTGATTCAGGTATGTATTTACCTCTACAACTTGCTGCTGTTGAGGCCTTAAACAGTCCTGATATTTGGTATGAAAATTTAAATAAGGAGTATTTAAAACGACGGGAAACAGCTGGGAGCTTACTTAATAAATTAAATTGTGTTTTTGATGAAAACCAATCAGGTATGTTTATTTGGGCAAAAATCCCACAAAACTTTATTGATTCTTACAATTTTTCTGACTATTTGCTTAAAAAATATGAATTTTTCATTACACCGGGTCAAATTTTTGGTGAAAATGGTGAAAAATACATCAGAATATCATTAGCAGGTAATCCTGAAAATTTGAAAATTGCAGTGGAAAGGGTAGATAAATTGAGAGATTCGGGGATTTGAGAATGTGGATTATGAAATTAAATAGTAAACAAATGCAAGAAAAGGAAATTACGGTAGCAATAATTGGTATAGGATTAATTGGGGGATCATTGGCACTTGATTTACGGTATAAATATGCTGTAAAGCGGATAATTGGTGTAGATAAAAACCCCGATCATTTAATCAGGGCTAAACAGCTGGGTTTAATCGATGAGGCAGCTACCTTAAAATATGCAATTGAACATTCTGATTTATTGGTATTGGCAACTTTAGCTGTAAATTATTGCCAAAAATACTAAATGTGCTTACTAACCAGGTAGTTATGGATGTGGGCTCAACCAAGGCAAATATTCTTAGGATAGTAAAAGGGCATCCAAAAAGTGGGCGTTATGTAGCAACCCATCCAATGGCAGGTACTGAATTTTCGGGTCCTGATGCTGCTATTGTAAACCTTTACCGTGATAAAAATGTAATACTTTGCGATGTTGAAAAATCGGATGATGATGCATTAGGCTTGGTTAAAAATGTCTATAAAAGTATTGGGATGAAAATTTTATATATGGAATCAAAGGCACATGATATTCATGCAGCTTATGTTTCGCATATTTCACATATAAGTTCTTTTGCTTTGTCGCTAACTGTTTTGGATAAAGAAAAAGAGAGAAAAAATATCCTAGATATGGCAAGTGGTGGTTTTGAGTCGACAGTACGCTTGGCCAAAAGTGCGGCCAGTATGTGGATGCCAATATTTATGCTAAATGATGAAAATGTGCTTGACGTAATGAATAATTATATTGGGAAACTTCAGCAATTTCGTGATGCAATAAGTAATAAAGATGAGGGCGAAATTACGAGGCTAATTGAAGAATCGAATAAAATAAAGAAAGTTCTTGATAGAAAAGAAGAACCGGTTTTGATTGAATCAGCCTATGATCGTTAATGTAGTACAGCTCTCTGAGCTGTTAAATCACATAACTGATATTGTATAATTACAGTTTGGAAAGCTGTTCTCCTTTTAAAATAACGCAACTAATAAAAAAAAAATGGAAAATTTAAATTCAGGTCTTTTACCAATACAAAAATGGGGTATAAAGTCAACAGAAAGGCCGGTAGTAATTGCCGGGCCTTGCAGTGCCGAAAGCGAAAAACAAGTTTTGGAAACTGCAAAACAACTTAGCGAAAATGGTATTAATATATACCGTGCAGGTATTTGGAAGCCAAGAACGAGACCAGGGCATTTTGAAGGTGTTGGTGCAAAAGGACTACCATGGTTAAAAAAGGTAAAGGAAGAAACCGGTATGTTAATTACAACAGAGGTTGCTACTGAAAAGCATGTGTATGAGGCTCTTAAGTTTGGAGTTGATATTTTATGGATAGGTGCAAGATCATCTGCAAATCCTTTTGTTATGCAGGAGATTGCCAACGCCCTTGAGGGGGCCGATGTTCCGGTAATGATAAAAAACCCGGTTAATCCTGACCTTGATTTATGGATAGGTGCTATTGAAAGGATTCAGAAAGCAGGCATAAAAAAAATTGCCGCTATACACCGTGGGTTTTCAACCTACGATAAATCATTGTACAGAAACAACCCCCAGTGGCAATTGGCTATTGATTTGAAAATAAAATTACCAAATATCCCCTTGTTTAACGATCCAAGCCATATTGGTGGGAAAAGAGATTTACTATTTGATATTTCACAAAAAGCAATGGACTTACATTTTGATGGATTAATGATTGAATCGCATATTAACCCTGATGAAGCATGGAGTGATGCCAAACAACAAATTACACCGGCAGTATTAAACAAGTTGTTAGATAATTTGATACTTAGGGATAAAAAAAGCCATTCATTGGAAGAAACAGTGGAATTAGAGAAGTATCGTGCCCAAATTGATAGCTACGACAATATTATAATGGGGGTTTTAGGCGATAGGATGGATGTTGTGAAAAATATTGGTAAATTTAAAAAGGAAAATAACATAACAATATTGCAACCCAACAGGTGGGACCAACTAATGAAAAAAAATTACGAACAAGCTGATAGTAAAGGGTTTAGTAAAAAATTTGTAGACCGTCTGTTTAAAGCGATTCATCAGGAGTCAATTAATTTTCAAACAGCAATTATGAAAGAAGAAACAAAAGAAAAAATCGTAAAAGTAACTAAGTAATTAGCCATTGGTCATTTGTCTGGTTAATTGATTATTTGGTTTATTGTTTAAATATTGAGTGTTGAATGTCATTAGGTCATTGGTCACTAGTCATTAGGTCACTAGTCATTAGGTCACTAGTCATTAGGTCATTAGGTCACTGGTCATTAGTTATTAGGTCATTTGTTCTTTTTGTGAAATGTGGCGGTTTTTGCTTTTTGCCACTAAAGCTCAAAGACACAAAAAGAATCCTAAAATTGATTATAAGTACCCAGACAAAATTAATTACCTTCGGTGAGGGCTTTGCCGTTGTATATTTACTTTTACGCAACTTGCATATTGTAAGATATTTGCACAAGTGCGTAAACAACATTAAATAGCTCTTAGTGCTTAAGATAATGATTAGCTGCGAAACATCAGTTATTATGTGGTCATTAGCATACCGGATGGTGAATTACAACCAAATGACAAATGACAGCGAAGCAAATGCTAATTCACCAATGACTAATTCACCAATGACCAATACGCTAATGACTAATTTACCAATTCACCAATGACTAATTTTAAAAATAATTATGATACAAAAAGTTAGAAAGTCAATAATAAATGGCTTGATTGCTGCCCCCAGCTCAAAAAGTGCTTTGCAAAGGCTTATTGCCGGGGCTTTTTTAGCAAATGGGCAATCAACAATAGCTTATAAAACTTTGAGCGATGATGCCAAGGCTGCTTTAAAATTAGTAAAAGCATTGGGTGCCGGGCTTGAAATGGATGGCAGCCTGATAAAAATTACAGGTGGGATAAATAAGCCTGCCAATAAATTATTTATTGGCGAATCTGGTTTAGGTTTGCGCATGTTTACGCCAATACTTGCCTTGTTTGATAGTAATTTTGAAATTACAGGTAGTGGCTCCTTGGTAAATCGCCCTGTTGATTTTATTGTAAAAACTTTAGCGAATTTTGGTGTCGATATTAGTTCAGATAATGGAAAGCTGCCTTTAAAAATTAAGGGGCCATATAAAAACACAAAAGTTGATGTTGATGGCGAATTTAGTTCGCAATTATTAACAGGTTTGTTAATGGCTTTACCTTTAGCAAAAACCGATTCTGAATTATCAGTATTAAATTTAAAAAGCAAACCATATATTGATTTAACAATTGATATATTAAATAAATTTGGAATACTGATAAAACATAAAAATTATGAATTGTTTCAAATGTCTGGTAATCAGAAATATAAGCCAATTGACCTAATAGCTGAGGGCGACTGGAGCGGTGCTGCGTTTTTAGTTGTTGCGGGGGCAATTGCCGGAAAAATTAGAATTACAGATATTGATTTAAATTCAACCCAAGGCGACAAAGCAATTGTAGAAGTAGCTGAAAAGGCTGGTGCAAAAGTTACTATTTTGGATAATGGATTGGAGGTTTCTAAAAAAGAATTATTTGCTTTTGAATATGATGCAACCGATACCCCCGATTTATTTCCACCATTGGTTGCACTTGCAATTTATTGTAAAGGGGCTTCTGTAATTTATGGTGTAAACCGGTTAATCCATAAAGAAAGCAACCGTGCTTTGACATTAAAAACTGAGTTTGAAAAAATCGGGGCAAAAATTACACTCGAAGGCGATAAAATGACAGTTGAAGGAGGAAAGATAAAAGGGGCAAAAGTATTTTCGCACCACGATCACCGAATAGCTATGGCACTGGCTGTTGCCGGCTTACAAGCTGATGGTGAGATGATTATAGAAGATAGTGAAGCGGTTGGTAAATCGTGGCCCGATTTTTTTGATGATCTTAGCAAGATAGGGGGGGAGGTACTTTAAAAATTTGTATCTTTGTTATAAGTACCCAGTCAAAATTAATTGTATATTTACTTTTACGCAACTTGCATATTGTAAGATATTTGCATCAGTGCGTAAGCAACATTAAATAGCACTTAGTGCTTATATCATAAAAAAAATACTATGCAAACAGCAGAAATTAAATTGGAAATTTTTAGATATATTGATAGTTTAGAAACTTCAAAACTGAACAGTATTTATAATTTGTTAATCTCTAATCGACAAAAACAAGGCAGTGATTTTTGGGAAGCTCTAAATGAATGGGAAAAAAATGATATTGAACTTGGTTTAGTAGATTTAGAAAATGGTAAGAAACAAAATTTTGATGAGTTTATGCAAAAATATCAATAATGGAATATCAGATTACAATATCCAAAAGAGCCGAGAAAAGAATTGACGATATTTTTGAGTATCTTGAACAAAAGTGGCCTAATAAAGTAAAAGAAGACTTCAAAATAAAATTATTAAAACAAGTTGATTTTTTACGTCAAAATCCACATATGTTTCCTGTATCACAGGTTAAAGATGGTTTAAGAAAATGTTTGATAACAAAACATAATGCATTGTATTACAGAATCAAAGAGCAGGAAGTAGAAATTATAACAATACATGACACAAGACAGAACCCAAAAACTTTAATCCTATAATGAACACCTTCGGTAGAATATTTAAAATCAGCATATTTGGCGAATCGCATGGTAAATCGGTAGGTGTTACTATTGATGGCTGCCCACCCGGAATTGATTTAAGAGAAAATGATTTTCTTGATGACCTTGCCAGGCGTAAGAGCGGGGCAAAAGGGACTACCCCACGAAAGGAAAAAGACCTGCCTGAAATTATTAGTGGTGTTTTTAATGATAAATCTACGGGGGCACCAATTACCATACTATTTAAGAACGAAAATATCCGTTCAAAAGATTATTCGCAATTAAAAAATTTACCGCGCCCCGGTCATGCCGATTTTGTTGCTTTTAAAAAGTACAAAGGTTTTAGTGATTATCGTGGAGGTGGGCATTTTTCTGCCCGTTTAACTTTGGCTTTAGTGGCTGCCGGGGTTGTGGCTAAAAAAATTACAGAACCAATAATCATTCATGCAAATATACTCGAAGTTGGTGGAAATAAGGATGTTATCAAAGCTGTTGATATAGCCTTAGAAAAACAAGAATCAATTGGGGGTATTGTTGATTGCACTGCAACTAATATTCCGCTTGGTTTGGGCGAACCTTTTTTCGATTCGGTCGAGTCTGTTATCAGCCACCTTGTTTTTTCTATACCTGCAATTAAAGCTATTGAGTTTGGTGCAGGTTTCCTTGCTGCAAAAATGCATGGAAGCGAGCATAATGATGAAATAATTGACGAATCAGGCAAAACAAAAACCAATAATGCAGGCGGAATTAACGGCGGGATAACCAATGGTAATGATATTTATTTTAAAGTAGCCGTAAAACCAACATCAAGCATTAGTTTGGCCCAGCAAACCATAAACTTACAAACCGGAAAACCCGAAAAACTTGAAATAAAAGGCAGGCACGATGCCTGTATCGCACTACGTGTACCAGTTATACTTGAGGCTGTTACAGCAATTGCTTTGGCCGATTTTATGTTGGTAAAATAAAATTGCAATTTGCTAATCGATAAGTGGATGAAGGTCAGGTATTTAATGTGTTGAGGTAAATAGGTGTCAGTATCACAGAGTATTTAAACCAGAGCATAATTTAACAAACTATCATTAATCAATTTTGTAAAATGGACAAAGAAAGGCTAAAAAAACTTGCTGATAACCCTAAAAATATCGAGGGGATTTTTAATTACTGCGACTGATGGTGCGAACGTTGTACTTTTACGTCACGCTGTTTAAATTACGATATTTCAGAGGAGCAATACGATAGCCCCGAATCAAAAGATATGGGTAATAAGGTTTTTTGGGACAAACTTGGCGAAATATTTAAAATTACCTTTGAGATGCTTGAAGAGGATATGAAAGAAAGAGGTATAGGTATTAATGAATTTGATTTGGAAGAAGCCGGAAAAGAGGAGGAAGAGAAAAGGGAAATTGCCAAAAAACATGATTGTTCAAAAAAATCGATGGAATATACCACAAAAGTAAAAGAGTGGTTTGAGTCTTCAGAAGATTATTTGAAACAAAAAGAGATTGATATCAACAAACTTGCTAATCTTGATTTAGCAGATAAGAATAATGAAGGACCTGCAATCAGGTTAACCGATGCCATTGAAGTTATACACTGGTATCAGTATCAAATACATGTAAAAATAAGGAGGGCTGTTAAAGGAAAAGTTGAAGAACTTAAAGAACCTGAAGTTTATGAAGAATTTCCATCAGATGCTGATGGCTCTGCAAAAGTTGCCCTGATTGGAATGGATCGTTCGATTGCTGCTTGGGGCGAACTTTATCAGCAATTTCCTGAAAAAGAAGATAGTATACTTGATATACTGGTTATGCTTGAAAAATTACGCAAAAGGCTAGAAGCAGACCTTCCTGATGCTAGGGCATTTATCAGGCCCGGTTTTGATGAATAATTACCGGATAAAATTATTCCAATAACAATTCCATCAGCTTCAATGCAGAAACTCCCCCTTTCTTTTTGACAAATTCACGTGGTGTATTATCACCAATTTCAAAGGTAAGTGATTCGGCACCAAACTCATAAAAGAAAAATTTTGTAGATGTAATTCTGGTGTCCAAATCATCCGATGGTTTGATATTGGGTTCATAATCAGTAAACTCATTTCCCGTTGCTGTAATCATATCGGATACCAATCCAGGCATATTTCCCTTTAGTTCCGGGCTAATTGTGTAGTAAATATCCTGCCATGTTGAGTGAAAATCAACTGCGAAATAGAATTTACCGCTTGTATTTGCTGTTTTTTGCTTCATAAAATCCCTAATAGCCGATGTCTCAGGCTGATTAAAGTCTGCCCAATCACGGTTTAAATCTACCCCACCATAGTTGTGCCTCCAATGTCCATTATCTACCCCATCGGGGTTTGCCAGAGGAACAACGTATGTATTATATTTTTTCCTGAAATTTTTGGCAATTTCATTGTCAGAGCAGATAGTTTCTACAAATGCTTTCATTGCCAGGTATCCTGTAACTTCCGGTGGGTGTTGCCGCGAAAGTATGAAAATCATTTTCTGGTCATCAGATTCACCAATTTTTAGCAAATTGATTGGTTTTCCTTTATGGCTTTCGCCAATTTTTGTTTTTGTAACATATGTATTGGTCAATAATTTGCTTATCCAGTTTTCAACATGTGTAGATGTTATTAATTCTTGAGCCGCAACCCATAAGGTATCCGGATTAATTGAAAGCTTCATTATTATCTCTTTTGGTATCTGCATGCTTTCAATTTCTGTAGTTCTGCTAATTTGATAATTGGCTGAATCCAAAGTTTTCCAACTTAAACCATCAAAGCTTAGTTTTGGATAGTAGCGGTGGCTTGCATTTTCAGGATAAGTCAGTTTTACAAAAATCTCAGATTCTATCTCTGACCATAATTTAAATGCAAACCATGGACTCATATTAATTGGTTCATTTTCAGGCGTAAGCAATACTGTAATAAGAGTATCATTAGTTCGGGCTACACCATTTAGCCTGGCCCCGTCAAATTCATTTGAGGCGAACACCCCTTTTCCAAGATCAAAAACCCCTTTATGTTGTAGTTGTATCGGAACTGTTTGTGTGTTGACTTTCGAGACTGGTTTTTGTCCTTCCCATTGGGTTTTTTGGTTACATGACCACAAAAATGGAAGCATTATTAAAATGTAAAACGATGTATTGTATTTTAAGTATTTCATTGGTAATTTCTTAGTGTGTAATAAATAAGGCTTCCAGTCCAGGATTTTCAGTTTCTCTGTTTTGGTAATATCTGTAGCCGCTTAGCCTGCCATAATTATCAAAATCGGTATCAATCAAGTATGTAATTTCATATAAAACTTTGTTTTCTGTAAAGTTGATAACAAAAACCTTAATTTGTTCAGGACCTGTTTTTTTTATTTTGCCACTTGCTTTTACTATGCTGTTATTTATATTTCGTGTAATTTCAAATTTGTTATTTTTAAAGCCTATTTTCATGCTTCCAAAATATGTATCGTTATTTTCAGGCATTTTTCCAATTACAGAGTATTCACCAAGCAAAAAACCTTGTAAAAATTCTTCATTATCCTCTTGCCCATTTATGGATATAGATATAATGAGGCTAATTAAAAAAAGACATATTTTACCCATCTTGTTATTTTTGTTGGCAAAGGTAGTTAAATTTATATAAAACTTTAACTTTATTATAACACTTAAATTCAGTATTTTAAAAAGGAATGGTATTTAACATGCTCATTAGTAGTTTTTTTATAAAATAAAATAATTACTTTCGCAACCTGTTTTAAATTAATAAAATCAATTTATAACCTTAAAAATTAAAAAAATGATTAAAAAATTCTTAACTATTGTAGCAATTGCCGGGCTTTTTGCTTCTTGTGGCGGCGAACAACAAACTGAAGAAAACCAAACTGAAACAACTGTTGAAACTGAAAAAACAACAACAGAAATCGCACTTGGCGAATTTGATACAAAAGCTGGTGAATTTGTTGACCAAGAAATACTTGTAACTGGTATAGTTGACCATGTATGCAAACACGGTGGTAAAAAAATACTTCTTGTAAATGACGATGGCGATGTACATGTTGAATCTGAAACTAGGTTTAACGATTCAATTGCAGGTAGTGAAATTATTGTTACCGGTATTGTACGCGAAGAAAGGATAGACGAATCTTACTTGTTACAAATGGAAGAAGATAACATTAAAAGCCATAGCGAAGGCGAAACTAATGATGATCTTTTTAATAGAAAGAAAGAGCATATTGCTACTTACAGAGATTCTATGAAAACTACAGGTGTTGATCACTTTTCAAATTATTCGCTTGAATATGTTTCTCACAAAGAAACTGATACAAAGCCAGAAAACTAAGGGTTTATTTAGTTACAATCATTAAACAAATCGAAAAT
Source organism: Bacteroidetes bacterium 4572_117 (assembly GCA_002084525.1). Taxonomy (GTDB): domain Bacteria; phylum Bacteroidota; class Bacteroidia; order Bacteroidales; family NBLH01; genus NBLH01. The sequence goes on from NBLH01000023.1 coordinate 13,961, forward strand.
TTCGAAAATTATCAGCCATTTAGTAGTTACGCAAAGTAATTACTAGTGGCTTGTTGTGGTTTAGATAGATTAAAAAAAATTAGTCTTCTTGAATTAAAAAAATAAAATAAATTGAATGAAGTTAATACGAAAATGGAGTAGGATACTACACCGTGACTTTGGGTTCTTTTTTGTTGGGGCAACTATTATTTATGCTTTATCAGGTATTGCATTAAATCACATACAAGATTGGAATCCGAACTATGTAGTTGAAATTGAGGATTTTAACACAACTATACAATTGAGCAAAACTCTAGGTGTAGAAGAAAATATTTTAGAATTATTAGATGATATTGATGATAGGGCTAATTACAAAAAGCATTATTATCCGCAAAGCGATTATATTAAAATTTTTCTTAGGGGAGGTTCATCTGTAATAGTTAACACAGAAACCGGAGAGGGAAGTGCAGAGTTTTTAAGGAAACGCCAAGTATTTTATCAAGTAAATTATTTGCATTATAACCCAAGTGAGTGGTGGATGTGGTTTTCTGATATTTTTGCAGGTGCATTGATATTGTTGGCCATTACAGGCCTTTTTATCCTTAAAGGGAAAAATGGTATATCAGGCCGTGGTGGTTGGTTAACAGTTGCAGGAATAATTATACCAATATTGTTTTTGTTATTTCTTTGATATTGAGTGTGTTAGGCTTGGTTAGGGAGTGGTGTTATAAATTCTGAGCTCACAAAAATGATTGGTATGTAAAAATAAATCGAAAGTTACTTTGTAATAAAATGTATCAGGGTATGTAGAAATTTACTAAGAATATTGCTAAACTGTTTTATTGCTAAAGTGTTAAAAAATAACAATATAACAATTCAACAATTTAAAGTATGAATAATAATTAAAAAAGAAGCCACGCTTTTTAGGTGTGGCTTCTTGAATTGATCTACGAAAAACAAACTCGGTTAACCAAATTTGCACTTTTATGAGAAAGTCGGTTCAAAACTTTCATATTTATCGCTTTCATACTGCGTAAGTACTGTGTTTGCATTACCTATGTCGAGGCCAATTGCTGATGATTTATCGCCATCTGCCAGCATTATTGAATTAAGGCTGTAGCCCCTGCTAGTTAAAGTTAATGGGTTTTTTACAATTTCAACACTTGCAATATCCTTAAATTCTTCTTTAAACAAATCGGTTAGTTCCGGGAACAATGCCCCACCGCCTGTTAAATATATTTTGTTTGCTTTTTCAAAGTCAGAATCGCTAAACGAACGACGCAAAACAGGCGAAACAACGTAGTTATAATACCTCTCAAGTACGCTTTTGCGCAAATCAACAATATTTACTTTTTTCCTGTTTAAAATAATATGATCGTTCCTGAAAGATACATCAAACTGTTTTTCAGTTTTTAATCCCAAATAATATTTTTTTGATAATGATTGGATAAACATATCAAGCGCATATTGTACCCCGGTTATACTTGCCGCTGTTCTGTGAACAATACCGTTTTCGGTACTTAAAACTGCTTCGCAAGTACCATACCCCAGACTAACCACAAAAAAATTACCTTCGGCATTATCCTCGCCTACACGTAAAGCAATTATATTTCCTATCATTTCGGGTAATATCTCAACCTTATGAATACGTGTCCTTATTTTTGTTTTTGGTACGTTGCTATATGTCCGTGCATTATATTCAACGCTATCGATACCTAAAATTAATTCTTCTGCTTTCTTTTTATAAATTTGATATGTTGAAAAAGGGAAACCACTGGTTATGGTTAATGGCCTATTATTTTTTTGACAGGCAAGCAAAATACCAGCTTTTAAAAATAAGCTGTAATCAAGTTCGTTGGGCGAACTGTTTATGGCTTTGTTTGGCGACAAACCTTCTGTTAAAGCCAGGTTTCCTAAAATATATCCTTGGTCTTCATCATATATTTGAAGCCCATTTAATAAATCTTTTGATACGAAATTAAAATTTTCGCCTGAGATTTCAAACATACTGGGCAAACTATAATTTTTCATTTTCATAATATCAATCTTTTAGCTTTTTTCGTAGAAAAACTTGTTATATAATTATTTACATTTTGTAAGAATCAAAATCTATACCAAAAGTAAATTCATGAATTTACGGGTTTTATTTAATAGTGTATTAATTTAAAATTTACTATTTTTGGCCTTTGTAATCGAAAATAAACTTAAGTTATGACAGAAGATGTAAAAAAACTCTGGGGTGAGGAACTTGCCTGGATAAAAGATGACGAATTAAGGGCAAAAACAGCAAAATGCTGGGAATTGGCACTTGAAAGAAGTGTGCTTTCTGCCGATGATTTAAACGAAATACCTTTTACTTTATTAGTCCCTGATTTGAAAGTTTCATTTATGGCCCATAAACGTTCAGTGGCACATATTGCTAGAGACGCCGGCAACCAAATGAACAAGTTTTATAAAGATGATTTACCGGTAAATATGGAGGTTCTTATTTCGGGTGCGATTTTGGCTGATGTTGGTAAATTGCTCGAATATGTAAAAGATGAAAACGGTAAAGCTATCCAAGGTACTTATGGTAAATATTTACGCCATCCTTTTTCGGGTGTTTCAATTGCAGAAGAGTGTGGTATATCGGCAGAAATTTGCCATATTATTGCAGCCCACGCTACCGAAGGCAACCTTGTAAAACGCTCAACGGAGGCTTATGTGGTACACCACGCCGATTTTATGACCTTTTTGCCATTTAAAAGCAGATTGCAGATTTAATTGTAATTATATAAAAAATGATCATAAGCATCATAATACCTGTTTATAATGAGGCTGATTTTATTGGGCAAGTTATTGAAACAATTTATAGGTTGAAATTTTCTGATAAAATTAGCCAAATTGAAATTATAGTGGTCGATGATGCTTCGGATGATAATTCTTCTGAAATTGCCAAGTCTATTGCTGAAAACAGACAAGAAATAAAAATTGTAGGGCATGAAATAAATAGGGGAAAAGGGGCAGCGGTTCAAAGTGGTTTAAAAATAGCAAATGGCGATATTTTTATTGTACAAGATGCAGATTTAGAGTTATCGCCTGATGAAATCCCTAAAATGGTAGATGTTTTGCTCTCTAAAAATTTAGTGATGCTGAATGGCTCGCGTTTTATTAAGGATTTTTTGCATGCCGATAATTCTTTTTTAAGGAATTTTGCCAATAAACTGTTTTCTGTATTTGCCTCAATTATTACCAGGACAAAAATTACTGACCTAACTTGTGGTTATAAACTATTTACACTCAACTTTTTACAAAAAATAAAGCTAAAGGAAAATGGCTTTGGTATAGAATCGGAGTTATTGATTAAGGCCATAAAATTTAATAAACTAAAGGTAATGGAATTCCCTGTAAAATATTCGCCAAGGGAAATAAGTTCAGGGAAAAAAATCAGGATTACCGATGGTTTTAGGATATTGTGGACTATTTTAAAGTATGGTATGTAAGATTAACGCTTCGTTAAATTTTAGATTTTAAATTAAAGATTTTAGATTAACCCACTAGCAATCAGTACTTTAAAACAATAAGGTTTGCTTCTGTAAATTGCTGATAACTAGAGCGTTACAAATGTTTAACGAGCTATTGTAAGATTAAAGCCTGAATGCAAAAACCTAAAATAACTTATTCAAAATTAAGTATTATCGTCGTTTGCTTGACTATAATCGTAAGTTTATTCGGTAATAGACATTGGAAATCTGAAAATCGGGTAATTGCTTGGGATGTAGTTTCTTACTATGCCTATTTACCTGCAACATTTATTTACTTTGACCCTAGTTTAGAGTTTATTGATGATTATAAAGGCAAGCATAAATTTGTTTTTTGGCCGGAAACTGCACCAAACGGTAAAAAAGTTATTAAAACAAGCATGGGGCTTTCGTTTTTGTATTCGCCATTCTTTTTTTTTGGACATGTTTATGCATTAACTACCGATTATGACCCCGGCGGATTTTCAGCCCCATACAAATTTATGTTGCTGATAAGCAACCTGTTTTATTTACTAATCGGGTTGATATTCCTTAGAAAAATTTTACTCCGTTATTTCTCAGAAGAAGTAAGCTCACTAAGTATATTATTGGTTTTTTTTGCCACTAATTTGCAGTATTATTCTACACATGAGGCAACTATGTCGCATGGCTATAGTTTTTCATTGTTTGCCGGTTTTATTTTCCTAACTATAAGCTGGTATAAAAAACCATCATTAAAAAATACTGTTTTAATGGGTTTATTAAGTGGTTTAATTGTTTTGGTCCGACCCACAAATATACTGATACTATTGTTTTTTGTGTTTTGGGATATTAAAAACATTAAAGATTTACAAGGCCGTTTAGTTTTGTTTTATAATCAGTACAGAAAACTATTGATAATGGCATTTTTTGCCTTTTTGGTGTGGTTGCCACAGCTGTTATACTGGAAAATACAAACCGGAAATTTCCTTTATTTTTCGTATGGCGATGAAGGTTTCTTTTTTGATAAGCCTCAGATTATTAGTGGTTTATTTGGTTATAGAAAAGGTTGGCTATTATATTCGCCTATAATGATTTTTGCCTTGGCAGGTGTTTTCGTATTAAAAAACAACTTAAAGGCATTTTTTTTACCTGTTCTTTTATTTGTGGGCCTAAATATTTATGTGGTTCTTTCGTGGTGGGCTTGGTGGTATGGCGGTAGTTTTGGGCTTAGGGCATTTATCGATTCTTATGCAATTTTAATTTTTCCTTTAGCTGCAATTATTTCTGTTTTATTTAACAACAAAAAGAAAAAAATTAGAATTATTGTATTGGCAATGTCAGTTTTGTTTATTGCCCATGGGATATTTCAAACCCGGCAATATTATCATGGTGCAATTCATTGGGACTCAATGTCGAAGGCTGCTTATTGGAATTCATTCGGGCGTTTGAAACCTACAAAAGAATTTAACGGTTTATTAATCCACCCCGACTACGAAAAAGCAAAAAGAGGCGAGGAGTGAATAGTAATTAATTACATGTATTATTTGATGATGATACAATGTTACAATGTTACAATGTTACAATGATAAAATGATAAAATGATGTAATGATAAAATGATGTAATGATAAAATGATGTAATGACAAAATGATGTAATGACAAAATGATGTAATGATGCAATGATAAAATCACCAAATAAACAGATCAACAAATCACCAAATCACCAAATAAACAGATCAACAATCACCAATTCATAAACTTCTAATACTTACCCCTTTAAAACTGCCAATGGTTGTAATTCAACAACAATTTCGGCAAGGTCGTCCTGGTTTTCCATTACTATTGCAATATCTTTATATGCGCTGCTTGCTTCGTCTAAATCTTTCTTATGCCGTATAGAATGGATAATCCCTTGGTCGCTCAACAATTTTATTTCATATTTCAGGTTTAACTCATTCTGTGCCTTTGTCCTGCTCATTTTTCTTCCGGCACCATGCGAGCACGATTTAAAACTCTGTGGGTTTCCCAATCCTCGTACAATATACGATTTTGTTCCCTGTGAACCGGGTATCATACCTAATTCACCCTCGAAAGCACGGGTAGCACCTTTGCGGTGGACTATTACGTTTTCACCAAAATGATTTTCCCAGGCAGCAAAATTATGCGATTCGTTAATTATTTCATCATGATTAAATTCACCTATATTTTTTGTAAATGCATCAATCACCCTGTTCATCATCAACATCCTGTTTGCAAGGGCAAAATCAATACAATATTGCATTTCATCCAGATATTGTTTGGCAGCATCTGTTTCAATAGGTAAAAAGGCCAAACCCATTTTAGGGTCAACGGTAGAATAGTACCGCTGATTTAACTTTTTAGCTAATTCGTTGTAATGCGAGGCAACTTTATACCCAAGGTTACGGCTGCCTGAATGTATCATAACCCAAATAAAACCATCAGAACCTTTTTGTATTTCAATAAAATGATTGCCACCACCTAAAGTCCCAATCTGTTTTGTTGCTTTTTTGTAATTACTGCCAACAACAAATAAATTAGTATGATTTATAGGCATAAGTGTCTCATCTTGAGCATTATTATGCGAATTTTTACCAACAGGGATTAGTTTACGGGCTGTCCCTAAAATGCTTTTTAATTGATTGGTATCAAGTTCTTTAATATTGGTTTTCATGGCACACATACCACAGCCAATATCAACACCTACGGCATTTGGTATTACTACAGCATTTGTGGCAAGAACGGCACCAATAGGCATACCGTATCCATAATGGCTATCGGGCATTATTGCAACATGTTTATAAGTAAATGGCAGGTTTGCCAAATTTTTAGCTTGTTCTAATGCACCTTCTTCTATATCATCTAACCAAAGTTTGATTGGCGTTTTTTCTGTTGAAATTACTT
>NBLH01000201.1 GCA_002084525.1 Bacteroidetes bacterium 4572_117
AGTTTAGTTGAAAAAACAGAATGGTATAAAGAAAAAAGCGGAAAAATAAACATGGTTAAGTTAATTGAAGCATTTCAACAATTTTTTAGGGAAAACTCTGAAACTTGGTTACAACGTTTTGATTATAAAGAAGCAGGGCCACAATTATTGTTACAGGCATTTTTACAACGTATAATAAATGGAGGCGGAAGGGTAGAACGGGAATATCTTTATGGTTCAAGGCGGACAGATATTCTGGTAACCTGGCCTTTTGATAATAAGGTCCAAAAAACAATTGTAGAGCTAAAACTTAAATATAAATCGCTTGAAAAAACAATTGAAAACGGACTTGAACAAACCGCAGACTATATGGACAAATGCGGAACAAAGGAAGGACATTTAATAATATTCGACCGCAGCATAAACAAAACATTGAAGATGAACAGCTTGCTGCAAATCGTTTAATCAAACTAATAAAGGCAATTGATAGTGATGTAAACATTATTGATGTGATTGACAGTGTTGAGACATCAATTGAATGGTTTCAAAAAAATAAACATCCCGATTTGATATTCCTTGACATACAACTGTCTGATGGCATGAGCTTTAGCATTTTTAAGAAAGTAGATGTAAACAGCCCGATAATTTTTACGACAGCCTTTGATGAATTTGCCCTGAAAGCTTTTGAATTAAACAGTGTTGATTATTTACTTAAACCAATTAATGAAGAAAAGCTTAAAATTAGCATTGAAAAATACAAAAAAATAAAGCAAGGTTTTGCAAAAAATGAAATGAATTTTGACGCACAAAAACTCTTTCAAGCATTGCAGAAAAACAAAGTTGAGTATAAAACACGTTTCCTTGTAAATAAAGGCAGTAGCTTAATTATTGTAAACATTAGCGAAATTGCATATTTTTTTACTGAAGATAAATTAGTTTTTATAATAACACACGATAATAAAAAATATAGCATTAACGCTACCCTCGACAAACTTGAAAAAGAACTTAATCCACAAATATTTTATAGGGCAAACAGGCAATATCTGATATCGGTAAAATCAATTAATGAAATACATAATTATTTCAACTATAAACTAAAGTTGGAACTAAACCCACCTGCAAAAACAGACGATATCATTATTAGTAAATCTAAAGTAAGTGATTTTAAAAACTGGGTGTCTACTCAATAAAAAATCTGCTTTAATAAAGCACTATACTCTAAATGGTTAAATGGTTAAATGGTTAAGTTGTTTATTTGGCTGATGCTCAATAGTATACTGTTTTTTAAAAGTCTAGTTTTAACCTGTTTTCAGTATAGTTAGAAGCTAATTGCTATTCATCCTTGCGAACGGAGTGAAGCAACCCTTTGCAGTTTGTATTGCATCCAGTCCACAAAAAAACACCACTTTCTTTAATTGCTGGAGATTGCGTTGCTCTTTGAGCGCGCTATGACGTTCTTATTACAGGCCTTTGTACTTTTTACACAGTCAAAAGCCTGAGAAAATAAATATAAACAAACTAAATATTTTAATTAAGTAACAACTCCCTAAACTAAAATTGTCATAGATAGCAAAAATTTTCATTAATTTGTATGACATAATTCAAGTTTTTGTTTAAAATTGATATTTTTGCATCTTGGTTCGTTAAACATTAATTAAAGAAATAGTTATATGGGAAAATTTCAACATAAGTATGGTGCTACATTTCCGGTTTCGGCAGCTTTATATAAAAAAACACAAAAGCTGATTGTTTCTGTAAGGCAAAACCCGGAAGGTTTAACAAAACGCAACGAAGTTGTTGAAATTGTAAATGCATTAACTGCCGAAGGCCTAGAATATTTTTTTCATTATTCGCTAAAAATAATTGGAATGAATATGATTGCAAAAAAGGCAATTAAAACAGGTATGGCTGCTTCAAAAGCGACAGTAAAGCTATTGAGCAAAAAATTTATACGTGCCTTAAATGATAAGCAGTTGCTAGCAACTGTAGATTTTATTGATGGTTTTGTAAGCGACTGAACAATAGCTTGTTGGCATGCACTGCATTATGTAAAAGTATGTTAATAAAACCATAGTTAATTCAATAAAATTTAAGTTTTTGGGCTAGGTTCATTAACACATTCTTTATCAAATACAACTATTTATTATAAGCCTGATTTACCTCTTATCAATCCATCAAAAAACTATTTATAAAAATAATGAAAGTATTAAAATTTGGCGGGACATCAGTAGGGTCAGCTGAAAAAATCAAAAACCTAGCAACAATCATCAACAACGATGACAAAAAGATAGTTGTCCTATCTGCAATTTCTGGCACTACCAATAGTTTAGAAACTATATCTTCTTTATTGCTAAAAGGGCAAAAGGACGAAGCAATTGTCAAGCTTGAATTGCTTAAAAAGGAATACATACGGTTAGTAAGTGAGCTGTTCATTACTGATGAGTCTCTATTAAAAGGCAATGCAGACGAGTATTATATACGGGAAAACCTAAAACGTGAATTAGCAAAACACACTGGACAAACAATTTTTATTACACAAGGATATATCTGTAGGGATGCTTATGGCGAAATTGATAACCTGAAACGTGGTGGAAGCGATTATTCCGCCTCATTAATTGGTGCGCAGCTTAATGTTGACGAAATTCAAATTTGGACAGATATTGATGGTTTTCACAACAATGATCCCAGATATGTTAAGAAAACCTTCCCAATAAATGAACTTTCGTTTGACGAAGCTGCCGAGTTGGCATATTTTGGAGCAAAAATATTGCATCCGTCAAGCGTACTCCCTGCAAAAGTTGAAAATATCCCGGTAAGGTTAAAAAACACGATGCAACCCAATGATAAGGGCACACTCATAACTGAAAAGCTTACAGAAGGTGAAATAAAAGCGGTTGCGGCAAAAGATGGGATTATGGCCATAAAAATAAAATCAGGGAGGATGTTGTTGGCTCATGGATTTTTACGTAAGGTTTTTGAAGTTTTTGAACGTTACGAAACACCAATCGACATGATTACCACATCTGAAATTGCAGTTTCGGTTACTATTGATAACCCTAAGCATATTAATGAAATAAAAACAGAACTTGAGAGTTATTCTACTGTTGAAATAGATGATAATCAGACTATTATATGTGTAGTTGGTAATTTAATTGCCGAAGGCAAAGGTGTTGCGCTTAAAGTTATACAATCGCTTGAGAATATTGCTTTAAGGATGATATCATATGGGGGGAGCAAACATAATATTTCGGTACTTGTAAACTCCGATGACAAGATTGAGGCTTTAAACGAACTAAATGATAAATTATTTAATTAAGGCCACCTCTAATAATTAATTTACAGCAAGATTAACTTCGTTGAGGGCTAATTTAAGACGTTTATTATAAAATACAGAAATACCTTTGTTTGGGTAATTAGTTATATTGTATCACCGTAAATAAAATCTGAAAACAATGTTTAGTAAAAAAGAAATTGGAAAATTTAATGAACTGGAGACACCGTTTTTTTATTATAACACTGCCGGTTTAAAAAACACCCTTAAGAAAATAAAACTTGAGTCTGAGAAATATGGCTATATTGTTCATTATGCAATGAAAGCCAATGCCAACGACAAGTTGCTCAGCATTATCAAAGATTTTGGATTTGGGGCAGATTGTGTAAGTGGCAACGAGGTGAAAAAAGCTGTTGATATTGGTTTTAACAACAAAAAAATTGCTTTTGCTGGAGTAGGAAAATCTGATAAAGAAATTAATATTGGCTTAGGTACCAACATTTTTACTTTTAATTGCGAATCGCTTCAGGAAATTGAAGTAATAAATGAAATGGCCGAAAAAAAAGCCATGGTAGCTGATATCGCTATCAGGATTAACCCAAATGTGAATGCACACACACACCATTACATAACTACAGGCCTTGAAGAAAACAAATTTGGGGTGAATAGTTGGGAGTTTGAAAAGCTTTTTGAATTATTGAGCAAGTTGAAAAATGTTAGGCTATTAGGGCTGCATTTTCATGTAGGTTCACAAATTACCGACCTCAAGGTTTTTAAGGATCTTTGCCTTAGGGTTAACGGAATTCAGAAAATTTTTATTGACAATGATTTTCCTCTCGAGCATATAAATGTTGGGGGTGGTTTAGGTGTTGATTATGAACATCCTGACAATGAGGACTTTCCTGACTTTGAAGCCTTTTTCGCTTTGTTTCATAACTTTCTTGAATTAAAACAAGGGCAAGATTTACACTTTGAATTAGGACGTTCAGTTATTGCAAGGGCCGGCGATTTAATTTCACGTGTTTTATATATCAAAAAAGGAATAAAAACCAATTTTGCGGTACTTGATGCCGGGATGACTGAATTAATCCGTCCGGCACTTTATCAGGCTATCCATAAAATAGAGAATATTAGTTCAAACGAAGGTATTGAATTTTACGATGTTGTTGGGCCAATTTGCGAATCGTCGGATACTTTTGCAAAAAATGTGCAAATGAAAGAAACCAAACGCGGCGATTTAATTGCGATTAGAACTGCCGGGGCTTATGGCCAGGTAATGGCTTCAAATTACAACTTGCGTGATTTTGCAAAAGCTTATTATTCTGATGAGTTATTAACAACAGATTGATAAGCATTGTTTAAAAACCTTGTAATTTAATAATATTTGTTATGCGCTAATTGATAGGGGGTTCGTATCTGGCTAATTGAATGTTTGTAAACTATTAACTTGGATTAAGGAAGTAGTGTCAAGTCAAGCATCAATTGACGGTTTCTATGGCATACGAACCTTACGAGGGGTTTAAAACCCTCGTAGGGTCATCCTGAAACTGTTTTTTTTGTTAATATATCACTTTGCAATTCCCAATACTTTAAAATCGGAGCTAACTTTTAACCCATATTTTTTAATATTAGTTTCGTTATATTGGAATTCCCATGTATTATTTTTTTTAACAAATGAAACACCTGCTCCTTTATCGGTTAATCCATTTTTTTCAGTAACTAATAAAATATTTTTATTCCCAACCCTTTCAATAATTTTTTCAAGATTATTGCTTTCTTGTAATCCAACAAAAATAATTTGACAATCTGTTAATTCGTCAATTAGTTCTTTTTTTACAACAATTTGTTGTACGCCCCCAGCTTTTCTGTTTTGTGTAAATTCTTTCAGTTCTTTTGCAAGTTCTGCATTTCCAATAACGCTTATTACAAAATCGCCTGATTTATCAGGCCAATCTAATAATTTGGTGAAATTATAAATAATTAGTGACTGAAATTTTGCATTTTGCCCCGAAATACTAATATGGTTTCCCAGCAAAACAAACAACAACATTAATAAAGCTATTTTCCTCATCTTTTTATTTTTTAAATTAGGAATCAATAATCCCGTAACTATACAAAATTATTGATAAAAGATGGATTTGCAAAGAATTTGTTTTTTATAAACCAAAGTTTTCTGGAAAAAATGGGCAAATAATTAGTATTTATAAAGTCAGGACATTTATCTTACCCAATATAGAGTTGTTGTAATGTGTTGATTTACAAAACCATGCGCTACGCACAGGGCTAATATCTAACGCCCATAGTGGCTTAATGGATAGAATTAATTAGAGTCTATAATGTCAGGTTTTTTGTTCAATTAGTCATCTGATGAATTTCTAATTAACTGGTTACAAGATTTCTAAGTTCTGTGATTTTTATAAAAAGATTCATCAGATGACTTAATAGACAGAGTATCTAATTAAGGCGAACGTTACCGTACCTGCTGTCAATTATTATTTTAGCTTTTGGGTTTGCGTTGTTACCAACTATACCCCAAACTGTAGATTCCGTACCATCAATTACCTTACTAATTTTATCACCTCCCGGATGGCTTATAGATCCATATGCGGCCTCTGCTTTTAGTTCGTATCCAACATTTTCGGGAACACTTATGCTAGCTTTTCCATACCTAAGTTTTACCTTCACTAGTTTAAAATCGCTACCAAGGTTTTCTACAAAAAGGTTGCTATATTTTAAATCCATTTCTAGTTTACTGTACAATTTTAAAATCTCAAAATCGGAATAACCTGCGGTACAAATAAAATTACCAACTGAGCCAACCTTAAACGGATGATCATATTTTGATTCAGCTACTATTGATTTTGATTTTTTTACTTTAATAGAAGAATACTTGCTACCCACCATTAGTGCAACTCCCTTATTTATAGATACTTTAGAGTATCTGGATTCTAGTTTTAACCAATTTGCTTCCTCAATATCGCAAATACCGTTTGAATATGCAACCGATACAAAATTTATTGGTTTTTCATTACCGCGCTTTAATTTATTTATGCTAAAACTACCATATTTCACATTAATATTTGCGTGGCCATTTACTTCGTTTAAAAACAAATTGCCATATTTGTTTAATAAGTCAACATTTATGTCTTTTGGCATTTTTACGGTATAGTCAATACTAAATTTTGTATTCCTTATAGATTCCTTTATTTCTGTAATTGCAGATACAACATCGCCATCTTTGGCAAAATTGATTTTAATTTTTTTAAAAGTGTCATCTGCTTTTGATTTGCTTGAACTTTTCACCGTTATCACTACCTGGATGTCTACTACGCTCCTGTCCCAATTTTCTACATGCATATCGCCATACCTGTTGCTCAATTTTAAAATAGAGTTTTTGGTAACTTTGTATTCTTTATTATATTTTTTTGTGAAATCATCTGCATATCCGTTTTGCGTAACAAATATTAAAACCCCTATAATTAGTGCTATAATTTTCCCCTTTTTCATGTCAATCTATTTAAAATTTTTAATAATCTATTCAATCTACTTAATAAATGCAAGCCCATTAAAACAAAGTAGTGCTAACAATTTTCTTTTATCTGCCCGATAACAAGTTCGAGAAACTGTATTTTATTTTGATAATTGTTAATCATCGCATTAATAATCCGTTTATCGTTTATGTTAACTTTTAGTTCTTTTTGTAGCGAATTATACACCACATCAAGTTGTTTTAACTCTAGGTCAACCATTTTCTTTTGTTCTGTATTAACTTTGCAGTTAAGTTTTTGAAATTCGTCAATCTTTTGATCAAGATCAGCTTTATAAAAATTCTCAACCTCTTCGTATTTTGGCGAAACATCACCAAGGCTTAAAATTGTATTTTCATTAACCACCTTTTCGGGTTGCGTATACTGATACCTAATAAAGACTGAAAGCATAATTAAGAACACAAATCCGGCAGCTATTGAAAACCAATATGTTTTGCTAATAGTGTTCTTTTTTTGCTTATTCATTTTTTGTTGAAAACGTTCAAAATGATCATCTGGTAATTCAAAAGAATCAAACGACCCACTATTTTTTTTGATAAAATCTTCGAAACCCATCTGTTTAATTTTTTAGTTTAGTGTTTTAAAAGCCCTATCAATTTTTTTTTGGCCCTTGCCAACTGTGAGCGCGATGTCGATGCCGATATTCCAACAATTTCAGCAATTTCATCATGGTCGTATCCTTCAAGTAAATAAAGTGAAAGCACAATTCGATATCCTTCGGGCAGAAGCATAATAGCATTCCTTACTTTTA
>NBLH01000202.1 GCA_002084525.1 Bacteroidetes bacterium 4572_117
TGAAAATTAGATATTACCACATATTTACAATCAGGTTGATTGTTTTTATATCCGAATGCCTGTTCTGTTACTTTGCTAAAATCCTTTGTTTTGGTCGATTTTAATTCTATAACAGCAATGGCTTTTCCATCTTTAAGAATTGCACCATCGGCTTTTTTACTGTCAGCCTGGTTTTTAAATTCCCTTGAAAGATTGTGCTTATCTTCGGGGTTTAAAATGTATCCTAAAACATCAACAAAAATGTCCCTCAAAAACCCATCTTGATATTCTTCCTCTTTCAGATTATTAATTTTCTGAATTTTAGATAAGCTGTAATTCTCTTTAAATTTCAAGAATGCTTTTTCAACTTGTTCAGGGTCGAGACTAGAAAGGTGCTTACTAATTACAGATTTTTGAAATATTGCCATAGTTTAAATCCTTAAACGTTGAATTCTTAGAGGCCAGCTTAATATTATTCAGTTACCTCTCTGTATTTTTTTTACTATGATTAATAAACAATGCTAATTTTCACACACCAAATATATTTTTTCACAAACTGCCTTAAAATATTTTTCGCCTTTTTCTTTAGTTGCAGATTTAGGGTTTCCTACCCCGGTATCTTCGGTTACTTGCGACCATTTGCGCTCTGTCCAAACCCAGCCTTCTGAAAAAGCGGTTATTTTATTTATTTTCTCTTTCCCGTTTCCCCATTTTTCTTTAGCAAGCACCAAATCTGGTTTAAGGTATAACATCAAACTTGTTTCCATCTCATCGGCGTGGTCGCCCGGGTTTTCGAAATACTTTTTTAAATCAAGCGATTGGAACCAGTTTGCCGTTGAAAGGAACATTTTTGGATATTTAAGCCCAAGTTCCCTTAAAATTGGTTTGAAATCATTTCCCCCATGGCTATTTAGAATGAGTAATTTATAAACTCCCTGTCGGTTAAGCACTTCAATAATGTCTGATATTATAACAAATTGAGTGCTTGGGTTTAGGTTTATATCAAGAAAAATATCCGCCTGACCTGTATTTACACCAAAAGGGATGGTTGGCAACACAATTACCTTGGCATTTTTCTCCCATGCCAGTTTAGCAGATTCTGCAGCGATAAAACCCGCTTCAAAAACATCTGTAGCATAGGGTAAATGATAGTTATGCGCTTCTGTTGCCCCCCATGGGAGAACGGCCAAATCAAATTCCATATTTTTAAGTGTGTCCCAATTTGTTTCTGCCAAGATATATGGTCTCATTTCATTAAGTTTGATTTCTTCAAATATGTATTTTATATATATTGTTTTAGTACTTTATGCAGTTCTTTTTTATTTGGTAAATACAGTTTGTACTCATTTGCAAAGATTTGTCTGTCAAGTTCACGTTCTTTCCAATTATTCTCTGCAGATTCAATAATGTAGAAACTACGTTCATTTTCATCTTTTACACTCAAAAGGCGAACAAAATGCGACCAAGTAAGCCTTGGTAATAAGGCAATTACTTTATCGCTGAATTGTGCAGACAGCGTCTGCCCTTTCTCTGAAATAGCCGATATAAACGACCAATTCTGATATGTAAGGTAAAATTTTCTTATTAATTTTAAGTTTCTTAATGAAAAACCGCGGCCAAAAACTTTCGTTAAATCTTCTGATAAACGTTTTAATAGCTGTGTTCCATATTCGGCACGTTCTTTACCACCTTGTTCGTATTCTACAATATATTGCCCAATATGCCAGTTGGTTACAACCATAGTTGTGTTTACTGTACTTGCAATATTGTTTTTTGCATCTGATAGAAGCTTGCTAATACCTGAAACAAGATTTTCGTATTGTTGTATATTTGGTTTATTTTCTAGCATAATCTTTACTTACGCACCCACTTTACTCTTTCTTTCTGTTTTTGTCTTTTATCTTTTTAATGAATCCCTTTCATCATTTTATTTAACAAAGGCGATATCAGCAATAACAATATACCTGTAGACAAAGTGGTCATGGTCAAAAATGCAAACAGATTCATATCTGGTAAATAGTGGCGTAAAAGATCCTCAAGTATACCGGCCATATAGTTAGCAGCGGCAATACTTCCAAACCAAACCCCCATCATAATGGATACAATTTTTTGAGGTGCAAGTTTTGTAATCATGGAAAGCCCAATTGGTGAGAGCATTAATTCGCCCATAGTATGCATAAAATAAACCATCAATAACCACATTGGTGAAACCATATTGCTATCACCGGCAGTTTGTGCCGCTTTAGTCATAATAATAAAACCAATACTCATCAAGATCAATCCCATTGCAAATTTTACAGGTGTACGAGGCTCTTTACCAATCGCATTTAGTCTTAGCCAAAGAGCTGCAAATGGCAAACCAAAAAGGATAATATATAATGCCGGGACAGATTGGAATAGGGTTGCCGGAATTTCGAACCAGGATGTAACTCTGTTAATACTTGATTCTGCAAACAAATTGAATGTACCTCCAGCTTGTTCGTAACCTGACCAAAAGAAAATATTAAATATCGCTAAAATTAGTATCACACTCATTCTGCTCCAAGCTACTTTCCCCGTTGTGTTTTTAAAAATTACCCAGGCAATAAAACCACCACCAATAATTGCAAGTGCCCCACTTAGTATGTCTTTAGATAATTCTGAAATATTAGACCATAGCTCAATGATACCCCAAACAAGTACTATACTACCTACAATGTAATACAGAATGTCAAATCGGTCACCATTATCAAATTTGTAATATGTTTCACCTTCTTTTAATTTTTTATTAGGTGGCATGCCTGCTGTTCCCAATTTATCGCGTTGAATATAAAACCAAACAGTACTTATGAGCATACCAACACTAGCCGCACCAAAACCCCAGAACCAGTCAATGTTTTCACCCATAGAACCTGCTATTACCGGGCCTAGAAGAGCACCAATATTTATTCCCATATAAAAAATGGTGAAGGCCGAATCTTTACGTGGGTCGTTTTCAGAATATAAATTACCAACTATTGTTGAAATATTAGCCTTGAAAAAACCTGTCCCAACAATTATTAAGCCTAAGCCGTTGTTCCTTAGGAACTCTCTTGACTCCATTTCGCCAAATTCTGACCAGGCCATCAAAAACTGCCCAATAGCCATCAAAAAAGCACCAATAAATACTGCTTTTCGTTGACCTAAATATTTGTCGGCTAAAAAACCACCAGGTATAGGGGTAAGATAAACCAATCCGGTAAAAATCGCATATATTTGTAAGGCAGCTGCCCTATCTAAACCAAAACCACCAGTCACTAATTCGGCTGTAAGGTATAAAACCAATAATGCACGCATGCCGTAGTAACTAAAGCGCTCCCACATTTCGGTAAAAAACAATACCATTAAACCTTTTGGGTGCTTTTGTTTTGCAGATGTATTCTTCATAAACGAAACTATTTAAATGTTGATTTTTTTAAAATTCAAAAGTAACAATAATAACTTAATAATAAGACGAAACATCCCCCGAAAAAAAACGGGGTAGGCTATGACAAACAATTTTAACTCATACAGCCTATCCTGTTTTTTTAGGGAAAAATAGTTACATAGCTGCAATTAGCTTTAAGAGTTTGAAATGTTGCAAAAAACAAAAAAATAATGTAATATTGTCTGCCTGAATTAAGAAAAAGAAGCGGGAAATTAAAAAATGCAGCTAGTTTTATTAAGGAATTGATTTTTTTGTTTTAATTTTAAGCAATAATTCAGAATTAGTAGATAGGGGATAACAGAAACTAAATTTTGCAAAGATGGATAATTCAACCTATTGGTTTTTCAATAAGTTTATGGGCGATAACTTTTGTTTGTTGTATGATGGTAACATAAACAATGAAATTACGGATAAGATATTGGACTTAAGTGAGTATCATTTTGAAATTAAAATGGGTTTTCCGAAAATAAAAAAGAAAATGACTTTTTTATTGGCCGAGTGTTTTCAAAATATTATCAGGCATAGTGGAAAAATAAATTTGAATAAGTCAGATAAAATTGATTCAGGCTTTTTTTTAACCAGAAATATTGATGGTGTTTACTATATTACTTCAGGTAATTTAATAAAAAATGCAAATGTCAAGGGTTTAAAAGACCAGCTAGAAAATGTTAACAGCCTTGATAAAGAGGGCTTGAGGGAATTATATGTTGATGTTTTAGCAAATAAAGGTTTCTCTAAAAAAGGTGGCGCAGGTTTGGGCTTGATTGAAATAGCCAGGAAATCAGGTCAAAAAATTGAATATGTTTTTGATGAATTTAATGATGAATTTTCAATTTTTTATAACCAGGTAATGCTTAACCCCGAGGTGCAAATTTCTGGGGATCGTAGCCCAAGGGGCTTGCATTTTTCAGAAGCAATAGACTATCACAGAAAAATGTTATCTGATGGTATTATCATTGTACAGAAAGGTGACTTTTCGAGCAACTCTATTTTACCTGTATTAGAAATATTAGAAGAAAACCTCCCAAACTTATTAAGCCATACCCATGCACGGAAAGATGCCTATCATGTTATTGTTGAAATTTTACAAAATATCAGTAAGTTTGGCGTAGTTGCCGACGGAAAAAAAGAAGGGATTTTCTTAATCAGGAAAGGGGATTCTAATTTTACGATAAGTGCTGGAAATTATATTGAAAAATTCCATATCAAAAAACTTGAAAAACAAATTCAATTGCTGAACAAGCTAAATAATAATGAGCTCAAAATTAACTACTTAAAGGCTCTCGGTGAAGATAAACTACAGGATAAAGGCGGTGCCAGGATTGAGCTTATTGAAATAGCTAGGCGAGCTAAAGGGACTATTCAATTTAGTTTTAAGGAGCCTAAACCAGACAGGTACTTTTTCACGATAAGTGTTACCGTTTAATAATGTTTGTGTAAGATAGGCAGCAGGGTATTTTTAATGCCTTTTTAGATAAAACTGCCTGCTGCTAATTATGTGTTTAGGCTTAATAAATTTTAACCGATCAGGGAAGTATGCTTGTTTATTTGCCCTTTAACTCCTTTAAAAAACACTATACTGAAAACAGATAAAACTCACAAATCCCAATAGGGTTATATCACTCACAGTCAAACAAAAAGCAAACTAGGGTAATTGATTTTTTTGCAGAAAAGGAAAGGTATAAAACAAAAAAGTAACAACATGCTAATTGTTAAACATGCTGTATATGAGCAACTTGCACAAATTATTGAAATCTACAACCAAGCAATTCCATCGAAATGTTCAACGGGTGATATAGTTTTTTTAAAGCCCGAAGAAAGACAAGATTGGTTCAATAGCCACACAGCTGATAAATACCCCATTTTTGTAGCAGAAATTGCCGATGAAATGGTGGGCTGGGCCAGCATAAGCCCATACAGGGCTGGCAGGGGAGCCTTTGCGCATACTGCTGAAATTAGTTATTACGTTGACAGTAAGCATCACCGAAGAGGGATTGCCGCCAAACTACTTAAGCACGCAATGGAACAATGCCACATATTAAAAATAAAAACCTTGGTAGCTTACATTATGGAACATAATATAGCAAGCGTAAAACTGATGGAAAAATTCGGTTTTGAAAAATGGGCTTTTTTACCTCGTATCGCCAATTTCGATGGTAAAGAATTTAACCATACTATTTACGGAAAAAGGATTGTGGGAGAGG
>NBLH01000203.1 GCA_002084525.1 Bacteroidetes bacterium 4572_117
ATAGCCTTTGTTGTTTAACAAACTGGTAATTTGTTTCGATGAGTTCCTTGTTTGTAAGTCGCTATATATAACAGGTTCTTCACCAATTTTCCTTAACCACCGAGTCCAATAAAGCTTTTCACGAGGTTCTTTCCCTTTTGCAAGCCTCTTTCTATTCATCTCATCTTCTACTATCTGCCTTTTTTCTTCCCTTTTTTCTTCTTTTACAGGATCTACCAAGTTATAGATTCTTGTATATAAAAAAATACCTGCAATTTTTTTATTGGGTTTTTGCTTTACATAGCTATCAATAGTGAAATTTAGTACTTCTTTGTTGTCGGTTTCAATTTTATATTCTTTAAGGAAGTACTCACCTTCTTGTATATATTTAGTTGGGCTGCACGAAAACAGGAAGACCAATAATAAGCTGTAAAATAATATGTAATTTTTTGTTTTCAGGGCTTAAAACTTTTTAAAACCTATTACTTTTCTTACTTCTTTTAATGTTTTAGATGCGCTTTCTCTTGCTTTTTCTGCACCTTGGCTAACTCTAATTTCACAGTTATTATATTTATCGTTGAAAAAGTTAAATGTGTCCTTTTCAGAAACAATATCCATAATAGTAAAAAGATTTTGGATAGCTTCGGGTTTTTCCTGGTTCATTTGGGTTGGCCCACTGTCTGTAACGGCACGCATCACTTTTTTCTGAATTACTTTTGGTTCATCAATAAGGTAAACAGCATTGCCTTCTGATTTACCCATTTTTCCGCTGCCATCAAGGCCCGGGACCTTCACTAATTGTTCGCCAAAATTAAATGCAGTAGGTTCGGGAAACAAATCTACACCATACATGTGGTTAAACCGTTTTGCAAATTTACGTGCCATTTCAAGGTTTTGTTCCTGATCTTTCCCAACGGGGACTTTGTTGGCCCTGTGAATCAATATATCGGTAGCCATTAATACAGGATAGGTCAATAAGCCGGCATTAACATTATCAGGTTGCTTCCGTATTTTGTCTTTAAAAGTGGTTGTCCTTTCAAGTTCGCCAATGTATGCGTTCATGTTTAGCATTAAATACATTTCAGGTATTTCAGGCACATCGCTTTGTACATAAAGTGTTGCCTTTTCAGGGTCTAAACCACATGCTAGGTATTCTGCCAAAACATATTTCACATTATTATGCAAATCTTTTGGAATAGGATGGGTTGTAAGTGAGTGAAAATCAGCAATAAAAAAATAACTATTATGCTCTTGTTGTAATTTAAGGAAGTTTTTTACCGCCCCAAAATAGTTCCCTATATGTAAATGCCCGGTTGGTCTGATACCGCTTAATACTATTTCCATTTTTTTGTGTTCTAATTGTTATTTTGTGTTTTTAATTGACAAAAGTAGAATATTTTAACCAATTTACTAATTATAAATAATATCCCTGAAATATGTAACGCCCGAAAAAACAGAAACAGTATCTGATAAAGCACTGTATGTTTTCCGCTGTATAGTTCCTACACCTGTAATTTGCTCATAATCAAAATCATCTGCATTAATCACTATTTTTAAACCCGAAGCTGTGGCCGGAACAGTAATGGAATAATCGCTGTTTATATCAGTATTTGTACTATAAACAGCCTCATTATAAGCAATGTCAAGTATTTCGCCATCGCCTGTATGATTCACATAACCAAGTAGTTGCAGCGATTCCAGCAAGCTTGTTATTTTTGTGCCCGTAGGTGCATTTTCTATCCCAGCGGAACTTAAATCAAGTTCTGCAAATACCCTTCCTTTTATTGTAGCGGTACCTTTGCCCGATAAAGGGAAAACAGGCACCATGGTTGCGGCATTTCTGAGGTTGTTTGAATCGTAACCTGTATCGTTTGGGGCCGAAAGGTCGACAATTAGTTTTGCTGTTGTGTGGTTTTTGTATGTAACCGTAACCGCCGCAACACCGGCTGCAAGATTGTCGAATGCAGCTAAACCGTTTGTGTCGGTAGCCACAGAATAAATGCTATCGTTCATTACCAACGAAACAATGGCGGTGTCAACGCCTGAAACAGACTTAAAACTCGTGTTTCCGCCGGGAACAACCAAAACCGTATATCTTACAGTTTTTCCTGAAATATTATCTGACGATGCAGGCACAGGCGGTTCCACTTCTTTGGTACAAGCCTGGAAAAAATAAATCAGGCTTAGCATAGATATAAATAAAGTTATTTTTCTAAGATTTTTCACACGTTTAAATTTATTTAAGTTTTTTTATAAAAAAGTCCCTGTTAAAGTTAATGTTAAACATATACCAGTAATCTGTATAATAGTTATATAAATCGAAATATAATTCAAAACCTGCGCCAATATCCAAACCTTTAACGATTTCTTTTTCATACATCAACCGCCCTGTCAACAAAGCTTTTTGTTTTTCAAAATGCGTGGTGTAATAGGTTGATTTTGACTGAAATATAGGATGCCCCCTAAGTGAGATATAATGATCGCCATACCACCACGAGCCATGTAGGTGAAAGTTACCTGCGTGCATAAAAAGCCTTGAGTATGCCCCATATCCCAATATGTATTGGTATTGATATTGTGTCGACATATCTTTATAAAGCAAATAGTGGTGTTCTGTTCCAACAGATTTAAAAAAGCTATTAGAAAAATTATATGTGTAGTTTAACCCCACTGCATTTGTATTTAAAGTAACAAGTTTTTTATTGGTTTTGTTAATTTGGCCACCTTGGTGCACAAAAAGTATTTGCAGCGGAACAGAAAATTGATGGGGGTTCCCTTTTTTACTGATACTAAAACGATTTGAGATGCCCATTGTGAAAATTTCCTGCTTATCTTCGCCCTTAAAAATGAATTCCTGCCAATTTATCCATAAATCACCATGGTATCTTTTTGTGTTAAATAAAAATTGAAGGCCGTTTTCAATATTGTCGGTAAAAAAACTCTCATACCTAAAAACAGGCTCAATCATATCGTGGTTGGTGCTTCCGTAAAGCGTACCAATAATTACATCGATAGACTTATTTATTTTATATTGAAAACTTAATATAGGTAACACCCTAGTAAAATTGTCGATACCGGAATATTTTAAAAAATGGGCGCCAACTTCAATTTTTGCGTTTTTTGTGGGATAATAAATAATTTTAGGGTTTGCGAACCAGCCTATAAGAGTATATCCCTGAATAATATCGTTGAAATATTCATTATTTTTCAGAAAGTTTGAATTTTCAAGCCTCAAACTTATTGTGTTTTCCAAAGTACTGTCTAATGAAGCGTCCCTGTAAAACGACGACGGGAATTTTTGTGCACTTATTAATTGTATTGACACTAGCTGGACAAGCAGAAATATTTTACTTTTGTATTTCAATTTTAGTGATATTTAAGTTTTAATATGCAAAGTTAATATTACTTTATACTATTATGTTATTAAACTTTACTAAAAAAAATTAATGATTGCGGAATGTGTTAAATAACAGCGCATTAAAAATCTGTGTGAATCAGTTAAATCAGCCTTATCCGCATTCTTATTTTTTTGTAGCGAAGCTACCTTATAAATTAGACTGAATATTTTTATATGATTATCCGAAGTTATACACAAAAACTAAGCCTGAAAAAACTAGTAAATTATTTTAAATTGGTGATTAGTTTTTATTTATCGTATATAGTTAAAAAACCAATTCACTGGGGCATGCCGCATACTGTTTCGCTTGAGCCGACAAATATTTGCAACCTGGCTTGCAAAGAGTGCCCAACAGGGACAAAAACTTTAAACCGGCCAAAAGGCAACATGGATATCGCCCTTTACAAAAGCATTGTAAATCAGCTATATACAAGATTAACTGATTTAATTTTATATTTTCAGGGCGAACCATTTTTAAACCCGGATTTATTTGAAATGCTTAGATATGCAAACTCAAAAAACATTTACACTTACTGTTCTACCAACGGGCATTTTTTTGATGATGAAAATGTTAAAAAAACGATTGAAAGCAAACTGGATGAATTAATTATCTCTTTAGATGGGACAACTCAAGAGGTATATGAAGCGTATAGGCAAAATGGTTCGTTAAAAAAAGTACTTGAGGGCACAAAAAATATTGTAAAATGGAAAATTAAACAAAATTCGGACAAACCGATTGTTAAATTTCAGTTTTTAGTGGTAAAACCAAACGAACACCAGATTGGAGATGCAAAATTAATGGCAAAAAATATTGGTGTAAATAAAATTGTTTTTAAAACAGCACAAATTTATAATTATGAAAATGGTAACCCATTAATCCCGGCAAACGGTAAATTTTCGAGATACAAAAAGCAAAAAAACGGAAAATATACCATAAAAAGCCGTTTAAAAAACCGTTGTTGGCGCATGTGGGCAAACCCCGTAGTAACAGTTGATGGCCTACTTATTCCTTGTTGTTTTGATAAAAATGCAAAATATGCTTTTGGGGATTTAAACAAGCAAAGTTTCAAAGAAATATGGGAAAGTGAAAAATACAAAAAATTCAGGCAACAAGTACTAAGCAACCGTAAAAGTATTGATATTTGCAGGAATTGCACAGAGGGTTTGCAGGTAGACAGGGCAAACGCATGAAAAAAAGTAATAATAATTATGAATGCTCAATATAATAGTAATTGCCGCAGATTAATTTGTTGCAATTCTATTTCACATTAAAGGTAAGTAAATCAATGTGCTGGGATTCTGACAATTAACAAAGTAAATTGCTGCTTTTTGCAAATTGAAAATATTTTATTCGCAATTAATAAAAAGAGTTGCACTCCAACTTTATTTGCAAAATGCTGATTTTACACAAAAATCCTAATCGTCTGACAGCTAACGTATTGTGGGTAAACAATCAATTTAAGGTTTCAAAATTAATTATTTACCCACAATGTTTTAATGGCAACCAATATAACTTACATTTCTAGCTTATTCCTTTTTTAGTTCTTTGTTCAAGAATTTTATCATTGCCCTGTAAAAGTCAAATCGGTTTTCTTCATTTCTAAAACCATGCCCTTCATTGTCTTTTACCATGTATTCAACTTCTACACCTCGTTTTTTTAAAGCATTAACAATTTGGTCTGCTTCGTTAATGTTCACCCTTGGGTCGTTTTTTCCTTGGGCAACAAAAAGGGGTGTAATTATTTTATGGGCATTAAGTGCAGGCGAAGTTGCATGAAACTGGATGCTGTCTTTAACAGGGTTGCCAACCATTTCGTACATCACTTCAAGGTATGGTTTCCAATATGGAGGTATAGTTTTTAAAAAAGAAAACATATTTGAAACACCAACATAGTCCACAGCCGCAGAATATAGGGTGGGATTAACAACAATACCTTGTAAAGTTGCATATCCCCCATACGAACCACCATAAATAGCAATTCTGTCTTTGTCGGCAATTCCTTCCCTAATTAACCAATAAACACCATCTGTAATGTCATTTTGCATACTTAGTCCCCATTGTTTAAACGATTTTGTCCAAAATTCTTTGCCATAACCCGTTGAACCCCTAAAATTCATTTGAAAAACAGCATAGCCTCTACTTGCTAAAAATTGAGCTTCAGAATTAAATCCCCACCTGTCTCTTGCCCATGGGCCACCATGAGGATTAACTACAACAGG
>NBLH01000204.1 GCA_002084525.1 Bacteroidetes bacterium 4572_117
TTGCTTTCAGCCATTTTAATATTTACCTCCAGTTCTTTGTACTGGGTCGAAGCTGATAAATATTCGATTTTAGATGTTGCTTGTGTTTTAAGCCTTATTTCAGCCGCTTTTTGGAAATTTGCATATATACTATCGAGTTGTTGATAAAGCTGCCATATTTGTTTTGCATAGGCTGCCCTATGCCAGGAAACACTTACTTCGCGTATCAACGAATATTCCGTTAAGCGATGGCCTGATATTGCCTGGTCAGTCCGGGCATTGGTGAGCTTATTTTTTGCATGTATCCCAAAAACATCAATATCCTCCTGCATAAAACCAATTTTATTATGAATTCCCTCAAACCCATTTCCAACTTCTTCTTTACCTGTATATACTGACGTGACACCAAAATCATAAGCAGTACCTTTTAATGCTTTTTGTTTTTCAATTTCGAGTTGTGCTGCTTTAATTGAAGGAAAGTTTTGTTTTGCACTATCAATTGCCTGTTGCAGTGTTATCAGGTTTTTCTGCGCATAACTGTTCCCGGAAATGGCAATGCCTCCAATAATTAATAAAACTGATAAAACCGCAGTGCTTAATTTAGGGGTTTTAATTCTCTTTTTGCCCATTTCGACCCAACGGTATAATACCGGCAAAACCACTAATGTTAATAATGTTGAGGTAAGCATACCCCCAATTACCACTGTTGCTAACGGGCGTTGTACTTCTGCACCTGCCGAAGCGGAAACAGCCATTGGCAGAAAACCCAGAATATCGGTTGATGCTGTTAATAAAATGGGCCGTATCCGCCGTATGGACCCCTTTTTAATGATGTCATTTATATGGAGCTTTCCTTCGGCTTTCATTTCATTAAAACCGGATATAAGTACCAGGCCATTTAATACTGCTACCCCGAACAACACTATAAATCCAACGCCTGCAGAAATACTAAATGGCATATCCCTTAAGTACAAAGAAAAAACCCCGCCTACCGCAGCAAAAGGTATTGCTACATATATCATTAATGTTTGTTTAAATGATTTTACAGCAAAAAATACCAACATGAATATTAATGCTAAACATTTTTTCACCTTCGTAAATAACCCCTGCAACACCACCGCTAAAAGCAGTTTCAATTATGGTATTTAGCTCTTTAATTTTTAAACCGTACCTGCCCATTTTGTTGCGGTTATAAAGAACCGTAATTTGCGGCAACCCGCGGGTAGCTTCAGCTTTTACGCCTGCAATGCCATCGATCCCAGCAATTAATCCGGCTATTTCTTCCGCTTTATTAGCCAGAATATCCAGGTCGTCGCCATAAAGTTTAATGGCAATATCTTCTCGGATACCTGTTAAAAGTTCGTTGAAACGCATTTCGACCGGTTGGGTAAATTCAAAATTAATACCGGGCAACACACTTACTTTTTCCCTCACCTTAGCAACCAATTCTTCCTTCGATTTTGCCTTAGTCCATTCTTTTTGTGGTTTCAAAATCACAAAAATATCTGCAATGTCCAGAGGCATGGGATCCATGGGTAAGTTGGCAACCCCAATACGGCTTTGGATACTTTCAACCTCATCGGGAAAATTTTCCAGCACAATTTGTTCCAGACGTGTGGATGTTTTTGTAACTTCTGTTAAAGAAGTCCCGGGTTTTAAAAACGCCTGAAAGGCAAAATCACCTTCATCAAGCTGAGGAATGAACTCAGCCCCCATACGGGAAAATAAGAAACCGCCGGATATTAGCAATATAATTGCAAAAGCAATAATAATCCTACCCCTTTTTAATGCCCAGGTTATGATGGGTTCATAACTTTTTTCTAATTTGTTTATTACTTTATCCCCCCAGGTTTTTTTCGCTTTTTTTGGTGGTTGCAGAAATGATGCAACCATCATTGGAATATAGGTCAGGCAAAGAACGACTACTCCCAATACTGCGAAGCCAAAAGTCATTGCCATGGGTATATACATTTTACCTTCTACACCTTGTAATGCCAATACAGGTATAAATACGATCAGGATAATTACCTGGCCAAAAAAAGCAGAATTCATCATTTTGCTCGAAGAAGTATAAGCAAGTTCATTGCGTTTTTGTGCGTCGAGTTTTGTACCGATGAGGTTTTTGCGATGCAGGTGGAATATCATACTTTCAACAATAATTACTGCACCATCAACGAGAATCCCGAAGTCAATTGCCCCAAGGCTCATCAGGTTTGCCCAAACACCGAATAGTTTCATCATTATAAAGGCAAAGAGCAAAGCCAGGGGTATTGTCGAAGCCACAATTAAACCACCTCTGAGGTTGCCAAGAAAAATAACCAAAACAAAAATTACAATTAAAGCACCTAACGAAAGGTTTTCGGCAACTGTTGATGTTGTACTTTTAATAAGTTTGCTCCTGTCGAGGAAAGATTTTATTTTTACGCCTTCGGGCAATGATTTTTCAATCAATGTCATTCGCTCTTTTACCAGTTTTATAACATCGTTGGAGTTTTCGCCTTTTAACATCATAACTATACCGCCAACAGCTTCGCCCTTCCCGTTTTTTGTAAATGCCCCGTATCGTACAAAACTTCCGAATTTAACTTTGGCAACATCCCTTATAAATACAGGTTGCCCCTCAATATTGGCAACAGGGGTGTTTTTAATATCGTTGAGGGAACGCATTAATCCTTCGCCACGAATAAAATTAGCCTGATAATTTTTTTCGATATAAGCACCACCCGTATTTTGATTGTTTTCTTCAAGTGCATCAAAAATATCGGTGATGGTAAGTCCCATGCTTCTTAGCCTGTCAGGGTTTACAGCAACCTCGTACTGTTTGCCCCTGCCTCCAAACGAATTAACCTCAACAACACCCGGCAGCATAGCCATTTGACGTTTCACAATCCATTCCTGCATGGTCCGCAATTCCATATCGTTGTACACCGTATCGTAACCCGGTTGAACTTCGAGGGTATATTGGTAAATTTCGCCCAGTCCCGTACTAATTGGAGCCATAAAAGGTTCCCCAAATCCCTGGGGGATTTTTTCTTTTATCTCTACCAGTGCTTCACTCACCAACTGGCGGGGCAGATATGTACCGGCGCTCTCTTTAAAAACGATGGTAACAACCGATAACCCAAATCTCGACACACTCCGGATTTCGGTAACATCTGGAAGGTTTGCAACGGCAAGTTCAACCTGGTAAGTTACAAACTGTTCAATATCTTCAGTACCCAGATTGGGTGCTGTTGTAATAACCAAAACCTGATTGTTTGTTATGTCAGGCAATGCATCAAGCGGAACTTTTGTCATAGAATATATTCCACCGACAATTAAGCCTATTGTCATAAGCCAAATCAATGCTTTGTTCTTTATTGAAAAAGATATAATACTGTTTATCATTTTATATTCATTTTATATGTTATAAACTTTATTTTTCTTGTTTAGCTGCATAGTAATTTTTTAAGTTTTGCATGTTTTTAAAATAGACTATATCAGGTTTCCCTCTCTCTTTTAACCCAATTAAAGCATCTGATTTACAAATTGTATCACCTGAAAAAGCATCTGCTACGAATGCAACCTTGTCGTAATGGCGAAATATATGTTCTTTGCATTTTTCACTACAGGCGTAAAACACATTGGCATTGTAAATAAATTGTACACTTTCGTGATGTTCAAGCTTGTTTCCATTCATACAAATTAAGTTGTGCGGAATTTCATCACCATACAAGCTGTAACTTCTATAGAAAAATTTCGTGTCGCACCAATAAAGGAAGAAAACCAAAACCACAATAGCAACCATTAATAGCAGGCTAAATCCAATAATCATGTGTTTTCGGAATTTCTTGTCCTCAAGAAGTTGTTTTTCCTGTAACTGTTTTTTAGTTAATTTTTTATTTACCATAATTCAGTTTTTACATCAGAATTGATTATCCCTGGGTAAATTGGATATTCTAATTACTATTATTCATTAAGACATGTGAATCTTATTCATGTCTTTAACAAATTATGAAAGTATAACTGAATTAAGATTGGGGAGGCCGCCAGAAAGAAAAAGTGTAGTTTATTTCATTCTGATAAAGGTAAGCCATTGAAATTGTACTGCTTACTAAATTTACTTGATAAGTATTGTATCCGGCAGGTTGTGAGTGCGTTTGACAACAATTGCAAAAACAAAAAGGCGAACACAAATCAACACCATCTGAATGATTGTAATCCTGTTGGAGCAATTCCATAGAAACCTTACCTGAATCAGAAGCATGGGCATCAGCACAAGGTATGGCTATGAGGGCCAAAATGTAAACTGATATAATAATTGCTAAAGATTTCATGTTTTAGATAAATCTGTTTTATGAATTACGTTGGCAAAATTACAACAATTTTAATGCAACCGGGTTGCAAAGTTTATTTTTTACAATTCGAACAAATACCTTTTACAACCATATTCACACTTTCAAACGAAAAGTTATCCGGAAGATTAATTTCTGGTACAGGTATTTCGCTCAAACAAGAAGTTTGTTTGCATTTAGTACATAGAAAGTGGACATGCAGGTCTTCGGGATTGCAATGGCATGAATCCTGGCAAATGGCGTACTTCATGGCACCAGAGCCATCATCAACACTATGGATTAGTTTGCTTTCTTCAAACGTTTTTAGTGTTCGGTATAGTGTTGCTTTATCTGCCCTATCAAATTTTTGTTCTAATTCAGGAAGGCTGATAGTAGTCATTTGCTCAGTTAAAACCTTTAAAACCAATTCACGCATGGCGGTCGGTTTTATGTTTCTCGACTTTAGTTTATTATCAAATTCATTATTCATCGCAACTACAAAGTTAGTAACAATTCTTTATGTTAGATTAGAAGGACAAGGAATATTGCTCAATGATACTTGCCTGAGAGTCAGTTTTAAGTATTCTGTTACCAGCCGGCTATTCTTTTCTTCAATCTATTCTTTGATAATTATAATTTTCGGTTTTTCATTAAATTTATACGATTTCAATGATATATAAGTCAGAAAGAAAAGTCCTACAAAAGCTAAAATAATTATTAAATTCCTTTTATCGTATGGCTTTTGAGGTTTTGTTTCACAGATGCCACCCGGACAATTATATAATTTCCAGTTTAACTTTTTGTAGAGAATACAACCTAAACAAATTCCAAATACAGATTCAACAAACATTAAAAACAAGCAAAGCCAACAAATACTTAACCTGATTGGGGTAATAACGTCAAAAATGATGTAGTAGGTCATTATCGCTCCTAAAATCAGACCTAATAACCAGGCAAATCTTTTGGGTTTTGCTTCTACCCAATCTGGTTCCTGATTACTAACTATTAAACCACCAACAAGCATGTATGGGGCATATTTGGGATTTATCAGCACCCTTACAATAAATTCTATTATGAATGTTATTGAAAAGAGTTCGGCCCAAAATATAGTCCTGTAAAGATGAACAGAGAAAAGACTTAACAGGCCAAGCAAAAACATGATGCCTGCACTTGCACGCGCATCTCTTTCATTGATCACTTTGTAATCATAAGTATTTATCTTTTCGCCAAAATTTAAGAACAGTCCCATAGTTATTTATTGAAAGGCTTATAACCTGATTCTTTAATGGTTTTTGTTATTGTAGTAATGTCCGTTTTAGTCGAGTCAAACTCAATTATTGCTTCTTTATCCGTATGGGAGGCTTTCACGCTAACAACCCCTTCAATTTTGGAAATATTCTCTTCAAGGGTTACTTCACAGCCTACACAGGTCATCCCGTTTACCCCAATGCTTTCTTTGACGATGTCGGATTCTTTGACCGTAATTACTTTCCTGGATTTGCTATCGGATGATGAACAAGATGTTACAACAGAAACATTAATTATTATGAGTAAAACAATTACTATATTTTTCATTTTCATAATTTATAAGATTAATAAATTAGCAAAGGTGAGAACAGAAGGGAGGGGGGTAAACAAATATTTTTAGGTTTTTTATATCCGAAACTAAATCGGAAGGTAATTTATGTATACCGGGTTTCATTAAAA
>NBLH01000205.1 GCA_002084525.1 Bacteroidetes bacterium 4572_117
GGTTTTAAACCCGATGTTTATTTGCTGCAAATTAAAACAGGCGATAAAATAATTGAAGAAAAAATAGTTGTAACCGATAAATAAGCACCAGTGCTTTTTTATATGTAAACCCTGAGTAGTATAAGTAATTGATATTCTTTCAAATATCAAATTAGAATTAAACAATTAATTTTTAACAGGAGCTTAATTGTTGTGTTTAAAAAATATCCGATAGCCGACCCCATAAGTAAACTTAATACAAAACAAATTTGTTTTTTAGTAGTAAATTACGAATTAATTGAGGCACCGGCTTGCTGAAATTATTATCTGCAAATTTATAACACAAGTGCAAAATGTTTTTTAACAATTAAAATTGATTTTACCTACAAAAACTTTTTTTAAAACATGGTAAAAAACAGGAAAATTTAAACTTTATTTAGCTAAAAACAATAACGTCACACGTATTTCCACCTACATGCACGCCTACCAGTTACACAATGAACCCTACCAGTTACTAAATAAACCCTACCAGTTACAAAGTCGACCGAATTTTGCTTGCCGTTTAATATTTTATATTCTACATTTGAATTGTCAGTTAAACATAATACTTAATACCAAATTAAACCAAAATGTAGTTTTTTAAATTTTAATCCGGGAAAAAATCACGATGCTTAGTTTCATTTCCTCTATCGGCCTCTCTTTGTGTTTTAGTCGTGATTTTTTTTACGGATTATTTTTTTCCCCAACCAAAACTTTATTTTAGCCCTTAAATATCCCGACTGTAACTTTTTAAATACAAACATTGTGTTTCATATATAAATTAGGCTATAATTTTTTATTGTTTATGCTGTTTTAAATATCCCTGCAAAAGGTATTTTAATAAAATATTACCCTTTGCCATAAGTATTTAAATTTTTAACTTACCTTTGATGTTTTTATTAATTTTTTATTACGGTTATGAATATTTATGTTGGTAATCTTCATTATGATATTGGTGAGGATGATTTAGAAGAAGTTTTTAGGGAATTTGGCGAAGTAACAAGTGTTAAAATTATTAGCGACAAATTTTCGGGTAGAAGTAAAGGGTTTGGCTTTGTTGATATGCCAATTGATGCAGACGGGCATAAAGCTATTGAAGAGCTAAATGATGTCGATTTAAAAGGCAGAAATATGAAAGTTAATCAAGCAAGGGAAAAAAGTGACAACAGCAGGAATAAATTTAGCTGATAATTATTTTTCACCTCTTATACTTTTAGTATTTATAATTAATTGGGTGTGATGTTGTTTGTATTAAACTTCATTTGTTATTGTTTTGTGAAATTTTTGAAAGAATATGTATTATTTTGACGAATCGGAATTAGAAAAGCTAATCGTACACGACATTGGTAATAAAAATGAAAACGGGTCGGTGTTTCTTTCCGAGGAAGAAATTGATTTTGACGAAGACCTAAAAGCAGTTTTAATAAGCTATTTTTTCAATTCGTTTAAAGATTCTTTATTTTATCAATTTTTTAATGAAACATTAGATAGCAATAAGGTTTTCAAATCTGTTACAAATATTTTTGAACAAGCCGATTCTTTTATCCAAGAATCAAAAGTATTGGCAAACCATTTATTTGAGCAATCATATCATCCCAATATTAAATCCGGTGAATTATATGTAGCAATTTTTAGGAATTGTATTGTTGATGACGAACTTGTTGATGCTATCGGCATTTTTAAATCTGAGACAAAACAGCCATTTTTAAAAGTATTTTCGCAAGACGGCAACATTGATATAACCCATGATCGTGGAATAAATATTAATAAAATAGACAAGGCCTGCATTATTTTTAATACAGAGAAAGAAGCTGGATACAAAGTGGCTGTTGTTGATGTTTCAGGAAAATCGAAAGAAGCGCATTACTGGAAAGATGATTTTTTAGGCCTGGAACAGCGTAAAGACGACTATTACCAAACACAAAACTATATTGGCTTGTGCAAAGGTTTTGTCAAGGATGTTTTTAACGAAAAAAATGGTATAGAAAAAGCCGACCAAATTGAAATGCTCAATAAATCGGCTGAATATTTTAAAGAAAAAGAACAATTTGACTTAACTGACTTTGGAAATCAAGTAATTGAAAATGAAGAGGTTATTCAGGCTTTTCAAGAATATAAAGAAAAAATATCGGAAGACCACGAACTAGAAATCAGCGATAGTTTCGATATTTCTGAACCTGCTGTGAAAAAAAGCCGCGCACAATTTAAAAGCGTATTAAAACTTGATAAAAATTTCCATATTTATATACATGGCGACCGCAAAAAAATTGTTAAAGGTTTTGATCAATCAAACGGATTAAATTACTATCAAATTTTTTACGACAAAGAAAATTAGATTAATACATTATTATCAGACGCAAACCATTCTGCATACGATGTTGCCGTTTCGTGTAATTTTAAGCTAAACAGTTTAATATTTGTGGGCAACATGGGTTTAATCCTTTCGGCAAAATCTGCCACCATCAGCTCGCAAGTAGGTTGAAAATCCAAAACTTCGTATTTTTCAAACATTTGGTTCGAAAGCGGTAAGTTTTTTGTATCTGCATTTGAGCTAAATACAACTGCATGGTCAAATTTATCGACAATACTTGAATTAACAATTCTTTTTAAGTCACCAAAATCTATGACCATCCCATTTTTAGGCTTGCTTATATCATTAATTGGTTCGCCAATAACAGTTACAAATAGCTTGTATGAATGCCCGTGAATATTTTTACAAGCGCCATCGTAATTCCATAGAGCATGGGCCATTTCAAACTTAAATTCTTTAGTTACCCTTATTTTTGCCATAGTAGGTTTTTATAGTTTCTACAACATGCAAAATTAACAGAAAAATTAAAATACCCATTACGACACTTGTTTAAATTTTAAGTTTTATATTTTAAATACATAGAGTAGCTGCGTTACAAACAAAAACAATAGAATGCGGATAACGCTGATTTAACGGATTCACGCAGATTTTCGTCAACCAATAACACGCACACTCTCTGTACATTACGCAAGCCCTTGTTTTTTCAGCAAAGTTTCACAATATTATTGTATAGCGTAGCTTCGCTACAAGCATAAATAAGAACTCGGATAATGATGATACTTCGTAATGTAGATAAAACCGGATTTTAAAATCTATAAAATTCGTGTTACGAAGCATTAAAATATCCCTAAATGTAGGTATTTTTAAGCAAAAGCATACTGTTTATCAGTAATTCCTTTTAGGCTTTGGAAATAATAATTATTTTTGCATTGTTCTAATTTAGATTAGATAAAAATAAAGGATATTTATATGCTTATTTCTACTAACACTAAAATATCGGCATTAATCAAGCATAATGCAGAGGCAATTAATGCAATAGCAGAAATTAACCCTCATTTCAGAAAGTTAAAAAACCCTGTGTTGAGAAAAGTACTTGCACCTAGGGTTACAATAGAGATTGCTGCAAAAATTGGAGGGGTTGATGTTCAAGTGTTTTTAGATAAATTACAACAAATTGGGTTTGAAATTGACCACAGCAATATTAAAGAAGATAATAATAGTAAAAACGATAAAACGGAAACTATGTTTGATTTAGAAAATGACAAAATTACCTTATTAGATGTGCGTGAAGATCTTGCAAACGGGATTGACCCTTTTAGCAAAATAATGGCAACCATTAAAACATTTGAAGATGGGCAAGTTCTTAAAATAGTAAATACTTTTGAACCCACGCCAATTATCAATGTGTTAAAACAAAAAGGTTTTATTTCTAAAGTAGATAGGGTATCAGAAAAAGAAATCCATACTTTTTTAAAGAAAGCCACAGATGACAGAAGCGATGATTTAAACAAAAAGGCAAAAGAAGAGTCAAAAACCGATGATATAGATTCTGTATTGGCATCGTTTAAGGAAAAATACAAAGAAATTGATGTGCGCGATTTAGAAATGCCGCAACCAATGGTAAAAATCCTTGAAGAATTAACTGATTTGCCAGATGACTATTGTTTATATGTACACCATAAAAAAATACCGCAATTTTTGCTACCACAGTTAGACGAACGCAACTATGTGTACCTAAGCAAAGAAATAGACGGTGACAATACAAAAATGCTAATATTTAAAAAATTACATTAACTAATAAAAGATATGCAAGGTTTAAGTACACAAAGAGCCCCACACCCATCGGTTGTAATACCCCATTTTGCCTTTAGCGCACTATCATTTTTGCTGTTAGGTTTTTTTATATTGCTTAGTGGCAATGAGTTAACAGGACATTATTTTAACGGCAAGCTATTATCTATCACACATATAGCAACTTTAGGGTGGATTACAATGACAATTTTTGGTGCTTTGTACCAATTGATACCTGTTGTAATGGAAGTTGCCCTATTTAGCGAAAAGCTGGCAAAAATTAATTTTACGGTATTTGCTATCGGGATTGTTTTGTTGGCATACACTTTTTGGATTTCAGAATTTGGCATGATCCTGCTTATTGCTGCAAGCATTTTATTAATTGCGATAAGCCTTTTTTCTGTCAATGTTTTATTAACGGCCAAATCAACAGAAAAGTGGAATATTGAATCATCTTTGATAGTTTCGGCTGTTTTTTGGCTTTTTACCACCGCACTACTTGGCTTTTTACTATCATTAAATTTTATTCAGCCATTTTTACCCGACGCACATACCATTTACCTAAAGGCACATGCACACACCGGTATGGTTGGCTGGTTTTTGTTGCTGATAATAGGTGTTGGTGCTTCGCTGATCCCAATGTTTTTTTTATCGCATGCATTAAACAGGAAACGCTTACATTGGGCATTTTATTTGGTTAATGCAGGTATGCTAATTTTCTTTATCGATATGGTTTTTGTACATAAAGGCTACTTTATTATACCTACGGTTTTAATATCAGCCGGAATTTTGGCATTTATGCTATATGTTTACCAATCTTATAAAAAACGTGCCCGTAAAAATCTTGATATCCCATTAAAACATACCGTTGTTTCTATTTTATTGTTATTTGCACCAATTATCCTTGCATTTTTAATCAGCCTTCAATCGGGTTTGGATTCGAGCTTTATGTTAAGGGCTAATATTTTGTATGGTTTGTCAATTTTTATCGGATTTATTACTTCTTTGATTTTAGGACAGGCATATAAAACCCTCCCCTTTATTATTTGGTTGCAGCGATACCAAAAACTTGTTGGTAAAGCAAAAACCCCTCTGCCAAAAGATTTGTACTC
>NBLH01000024.1 GCA_002084525.1 Bacteroidetes bacterium 4572_117
AAAGTCTGGTACGTTTTTGGATTAATCTCTGTTTTGGTGGGTTGATTATTATTTAAGATTAAATAAATTGAACCCACAAATTAAATTAATTAAACTAATTGTTAAATTTATTGTAATTTTACATTTTAATACTCTAGTAAGAAAAGTATTGTTTAACTCAAAAGCCAAAAATATGGATTCATTATTAAAAGTTATTAAAATTTTGGTATTTGTCGTTTTTGCAGTAGGTTTTATTTCCTGTGATGATAGCGGAAATAATTCCGAAGATATTTTTGACGACAATATTGATCAAGGATTTATTAAAGAAGTTGAAAGTCAAACTTATTATCTTATCCCGTCGCCCGAAGGTTTATTTAGTTTTATTAGAGATGGCGACCTAAAATATGTGAAAGATATATTGAACCCAACGGATAATATGGATAAATATATTGATACCCGCGCAAAAGAATTGAACTTTGGTATATATTCAGCTGATTTGGCCTATGTATCATCTTTTAACAAGTATCAGGAGTCAGTAGATTATTTAAATACCGTACGTACCCTTAGTGATGAAATTGGTATTTCAGCGGTATTTGATGAAAACCTGATTGGAAGGATAGATAATATTATTGATGATCAGGACTCTCTTTTAAAGGTTACAAGCGACTCCTATTTCAGTATTGTAAGATATTTAGAAAGCAGCAATAGAAAAAAATCTTTGGCATTAATTGTTACAGGAGGGTGGATTGAAAGTATATTTGTTGTTACCAATTTGGTGGATACATACAAAGAGGGAAGCGATGTTGTTCAGTTGTTAGCGGATCAAAAATTAGTTGTTTCCAATTTAATGTCATATCTTGATCAAAATAAATCTGACGACAATATTCAACGAACTATTAATGATCTCAAGAATTTGCAGAAAATTTATGAAAACCTCGGAACTGAAGAAACTGATGAAAGTAAATTGGAAACTGTTGATTCCAATAAAATAGTGGTTGGTGGTTCGTCTAGAATAATTATGACTTCAGAACAGTTTTTTGCCCTAAAATTAGAAATTGGTAAAGTAAGAAACAAGATTACAAAAAATAATTAGTTTTAAAATTAGATAGACATGAAACAAGCATGATTAAACATTCAAGGCAATGATTATTTTACATCATGCGGTATCATGTGGCAAACAAAAACATTTAAAAAATAAACACATGAAAATATTAAAATTTCAATTTATAGTGCTTATACTTTTTTTGTCGACAACAATTTTTGCTCAATCACTTGATTGCCCATCAAACTTAAAAATGCGACACCCTTCTCCGCCTTTTGGATTTAATGACTTATCTAAAAGTGCTCAGTGCCTTACTGGTAAGAAATATGAGTTTCTGCTGCCTTTGACAAAGGGCAAAGACTATCGTATTTCTTTTTTTGCAAGCCCCGTTTTTAATAATAATATCCAATTTAGGATTATTGATGTAAATTCAGGGAAAAAAGTTTTTGATTTACCAGGAGAATCTGAGGCCAACAATAAGGGTGAATGTGTTTTAAAAGCGTATTTTGACAATAAATTAAACAAATTGGTACACCCATATTTTGATTTTTTTCCTCATTTATAATGGCTAGTACAAAATCAGCGTGGTTATTATTTCTTAAAAGTATCGATACCATAGCGTAGCTTCGCTACAAACAAAAAATAGGAACGCTGATAACACTGATTTAACGGATCCACACTGATTTTTATTTAGCTTAAAACACACGAATACTAATCCAAAGTTTCACAACATAATAATATATAGCTTTCCTTTTTTTATTTTTATGGTTATTCTATTTGCAAACTATTAATTGGTCATTAGTCGCCAGTGTTAAATTATAACGCAAGGAATTTAATTGAGGGTACTGTAGCTACTTTATACTGAAAACGGGTTGAAATTAGACTTTTAACAAGCTATATGTTGCTGAATATCAATTTAATAAGCAATTTAGCAAATCAACAATTTAACCATTTATAGTATAGTTTTGTGGTACAATAACAACTAAGACATTTTAACAAATTTATTGAAAATAGCAAATGCTACCAAACTAGCAGTGTTTCTTGTTTCAGTTTTAGCTAATAAATTTGCCCTATGGTTATCAACTGTACGGCTGCTTATGAATAGGTTTTCAGCTATTTCGCTATTTGTGAACCCTTGGCAAATTAGTTTTAGTATTTGTAATTCTCTTTTAGTTAATTTAATTCTGTTTTTAATTCTATCTGATTCGCTGTTGCTATCAAATGACATTAACTGCCTTACATTTATAATTTGTTCGGCAATATCTTCTTTTTCTAAAGAAATAAGGTATTTAATAACTTCATCTAGTTCTACCGCACCTACTCCAGCCTGTTTTTGTTTTGTGTGAACGTTATTGCTTGTTATGTCAACAATACTCCCAATAATTGATTTTTTATTGTCAAACATTATTGATTTACCAAATAATTCAAGAAATAAAGCTTTTTTATTTCCACTAATGATAGATACTTTCAGCTGAATTGAATCATGAATACCTTTCAAACACATGCACAATTCATTAATTATACTTTCTTTATCCCCAAGAAAAATATCCTTGAGTTTTGTCCTGTTTAATTCAAATTTTGAGTAACCTATAATTTGTAAAAGTTTATTATTTACCAATATAAATTTGTTATCTTGATATATGTAGACTCCAACCAAAGGATTGTTTATAAGTGCCTTAAATTTGGTTTCGCCTGATAATCTGATTTTTTGGTTTTTTTCGAGCCTTTTAACCACGGTCAATACCAGCTCATCAAGTTCAAAAGGTTTAGTCAGATAATCGTCCACCCCCATTCTAAGCCCTGTCCTAAAATCTTCGGGTTGTGCTCTTGCAGTTAAAAAAATAAATGGTATACCAGATGTTGCCGGTATTTGCTCAAGTGACCTAAATACCTCATATCCATCAAGTTTAGGCATTTCAATATCGCAAATTATTAAATCGGGCGTATGTTGTAATGCCATTTGAATTCCTTCGGCACCATCTTTTGCAGCCAAAGTAATATATCCTTCCATTGATAAAAATTCTACAACTTCTTCGAGTAAGGGTTCGAAGTCGTCAATAATTAGTATTCTAGGTTTTTGCATGCAAATTTATTTTAAAGTAAATATAACCGATGCCGAAAAAAATTCATTTACAACGCTTTTAATTATCAGTTTTGCACCAAACAATTTTGCAATTAAGTCAATAATAGCAAGTCCCAAGCCCAAGCCCTGTTGTTCTTTTTCTGCTCGATCAAACTGTATAAATCCCCCAATATCAGCAATTTGTTTCTCTGAAATTCCAGATCCGTTATTGTATACAGTTAATATGTGTTTTTTATTTTTTGTTTCTGAATGTATTTTAATTTTATTACCTGTAATTGAAAATTTAATAGCATTATCCAGTAATTCGTCAATAATTTTCGCAAAATAATCTTTTTCTATTTTAATGTTTTCATCCTTGATATCCAATTCGATATCTTTTTGTCTATAGGCCTTGTTGATTTTAGCTTTTACAACTTTTTGAATAATTTTTTCTGTGCAAATATACTGAACATTTTGTTTTTCCTCTATTTTTGTTGGATCACTTACCAAAAGGCTTAAGTTAGAAAAAATTGTATAGTTTTCAACAAATCGTTGTAAGCGTTTACCGCTTTCATATATGTAACCAGCAATTTCGGTCAATTCTTCTCTGGATATGTCGGGGATTTTATCTCTTAAATAATCAGAAAAGCCTAAAATGCCATTTAGCGGCGTTTTAAGCTCATGAGGCAAAAAATGGCTGATATTGGCACGTAAAGCCTCAATTTTATCTTGATACCTCCCTACTTTTTCTAATTTATTTTTAACAGATATTATTAAATTATCCGGACTAAGTGGTTTTGTAAGGTAATCATCCGCCCCAAGATTCATCCCATACCTTATATCCTTGGTCTCTGCCTTTGCCGAAAGAAAAATTAATGGAATATCTTCGGTTGCGGGAAATTTTTTTAATTCTTTAAACATCTGATAACCATCCATGACTGGCATTAATATGTCTGAAATAATTAAATCTGGTAAATTATTCTTAGCACTATTAATTCCTTCAAGCCCATTAATTGCTTCAAACACTTCGTAATTTTCCATTCTCAGAATATCACATACCTCTTCTTTTACTTCTGCAGTATCTTCAACTACTAATATTTTTTTCATAATTTTTCCTTTTGTAAATATACAAAAAAATTATTGATCTCATAATTTTACTGTATCCAAACTTAATTCTCCCTCTATTGCCTAGTGTTATTCAGTGGTAATTTTACAATAAACTTTGTACCTTTTCCTAAATTTGTTTCCATTAATATTTCGCCATTATGCAGTTTAATATTCCGTTTTACAATTGATAAACCCAGACCCGTACCTTGTATTGTTTCTACATTTTCACCTCTAAAAAAATCATCGTAAATTAATGTAATTTCATTCTTCTTGATCCCTATTCCCTTATCAATAATTTCAACTACGGTGACTCCATTTGTACATTGGCATACAACATTAACCTGTATTGCCTTAGGTGAGAATTTTATAGCATTTGTTAACAAATTTGTAAATATATTTTTCCCTCTATCCGGATCAATAAATATTTCACAATTTTTTTGTTTGCTTGAAACTGAAATAGTATGTGTATTATCTGTAAAATGGCAAACGTCATCAATAATTGGTTTAATAAAATCAATAAAATTTAGTTTGCGGGGTTTAATTTTTATTTTTATGGTATCTATTTTCTCCACATGTAATATTTCTTCTAAAAGCCGTGTCATATGTTTAACCTGATGTTCAATTTTAAGTAGCTTTTGACCTTTTTGTTCTTCACTAAGCTTATTATTATATTTTTTTAAAAACCCTGCTGCAAAGCTTATTGCCGTTAAAGGTGTGCGGAATTCATGTGATGCCATTGCCACAAAGCGGGATTTTAAAATACCTAATTCCTTTTCTTTTTCTAAAGCCTTTTTCAATTCTTTTGTTCTGTCATCAACTTTTTTTTCAAGTATAGTTTTATGCCTCTCAATCCTTGTAACATCCTGTGCAACAAGCACTATCCCATTTATGTTTCCGTAATAATTGTTTCTGGTAGTAGTGCTAATAAGCATTATTAGCTGTTCACCTTTATTGTTTGATAAATTACATTTGTAGTTTGTCAAACAATGTCCCGAAAAGGAATCATTAATAGCCCTACCAATTTCGTCTTTGTATTTTTCCGGTATA
Source organism: Bacteroidetes bacterium 4572_117 (assembly GCA_002084525.1). Lineage (GTDB taxonomy): Bacteria > Bacteroidota > Bacteroidia > Bacteroidales > NBLH01 > NBLH01. The sequence continues at coordinate 5,238 of NBLH01000024.1, forward strand.
AGTAGTTCAATAAAATTTTTCCCTATAACTTCTCTTTTTGTATATAAAAATAATTCATCTGAGGCCATATTCCATTCATTAATTTTGCCAGATTTATCTATACCTATTACCGGTACATTTACTGTATCAATAAGGTTTCGTAGCTCCATGGCAATATGTAAAAGTTTTAGTTCTGCTTTTTTCTGATGGGTTATATTTTCAACCGTACCTTCAAATACCACATCCATATTTTCATTTACTGATTTTTTTGCTGATTCACGTATAAATATTTGTCTTTTATTTTTTGTAAACCATTTGCCCTCTAAGCCCTTTACATAACCATCCCTATCTAAATTTGAAATATATCTCTCCCTTGTGGCTTTATCAACATATAAATCGACAGCTTGAATAGAGTTGCTTAATTCTTTTAACGATGAATAACCAAGCATTTTATATAATGCCGGGTTTGCTGATAATATTTCGCCTGTGGCACTAGTTCGATAAATTCCTACAAGCGAGTTTTCAAATAATTCATGATAATTTTTTTCTGATTTTTTAACAATAGCCTCTTTTTTTTGTAAGTTTTTCCCTAGATTTTTTTCTTCAAAAACTTTTTCTATAACAAATTGCAACTTTCTAAAATCAATAGGTGTAACAAAAAAGCCATCAATTCCAATATCAATAGCATCTAACAAGTTTTGCCTATTGAAATGGTCTCCCGTTATATAAACTTTTGACCCATTTTTCTTATCAATTTTTTCAATCATTTCTAACCCTCCCATTACAGGCATTTCAAGGCCTGTTATTATAATATCGGGTTTATGTTCAAAAAATAAGTCGAGCCCTTCTCTTCCATTTTCTGCAATATACAAATGGTTTATTTTTTTTTGTAAAAATGTTTTAACAGACAAACTTATTGAATTGTCATTAGCTACATAAAGTACTGAAACTTCAAAACTATTTTTTTGTATACGCTGTTCTGTGTTATTCTGATTCATTTTAATTTTATGATTTTATAGTAATCCACTTTTTAAATTGTATGAGGCAAATTTTCATTTATAAAGGTTATGATATAAGCTTTTCAATAAAAATAAACAAGGCCCTATTATTTTGATTGTATGTTTGTTGTATTCATTATGCCTCTATGCAAATTTAAATTTTGGATACATATAATTTATTAGTAAAAACACCCATAATCTTTGCTAGTAATAATTAGGTGGTTTTACCTGTTCTGCAGGAATATAAAGACAACTTTAAGTACCCAGACAAAATTAATTGTATATTTATTTTTACGCAACTTGCATATTGTAAGATATTTGCACCAGTGCGTAAACATTAAATAGCACTTAGTGCTTATTATGAGGTTAAGTACTTGGGGGTAATAAACTTAAAAAATTCAGCTATTTATATTTTTGTTATTTGTTGATATTAAGAGTTTTGCAATTTTTGATATTCGTTTTTTGACTTACAGTGTACTAATTATTTGTTTTCATAAGCAAAAGTGCAGTAGTCATAAATTCCTATTGTACTAGTGTCAAGTCATGTATGAGATTTCGGGTAAACCGATGTTATTTTTGGAATTTTGAGAAACTAAAAAAAGTAAGCATAGCCATAGCTACGAGAGTTTTTTTAGTAAAGCAAAAAACAAAAAGAGCAAGGTTCAGCCCGCAAGGTCATGCTTGACTTGACACTAGAATGACAAATTTTCACTTTTGACTGTCATTATGCGTGTTTTTATAATTTGGCATAAATAATGCAAATAAGTTTTGTGAAAAATTAAAATAGAATTAGAATGGGAATTGAAGAAATAAAATCACACATTGAGTTACTTGACAAAATAAAAAAACATGAAAACTCATATTTGTTGTTATATAAATCAGGGACAGAAAACAGTGATTGTGCATACAGGAATTTAATTACTGCATCTAATAAAATAAAGGAATCAAATATTTTTGTTGCAGATGTTTCTAAGGTTAAAGATATCCACCAAGTATATAATATCAGTTCAGCACCTTCATTACTTGAATTTAATAACGATTTATACAAAAATGTGATAAAAGGTTGTCAGGACGAAAAATATTATTCTGCTCTATTTGAAAATGCAATTTATGTTGCACAGGCAAAAAAAGACGGCAAAAAACAAAAGGCAGTAACCGTTTATTCAACCCCTACCTGTTCATGGTGTAATACAATAAAAGCTTATTTGAAAAAGAACAATATAAGGTTTAGGGAAGTTGATGTTTCAAAAGACCAAAAAGCAGCAGAAGCAATGGTGAAAAAAAGTGGTCAACAAGGTGTGCCACAAACTGAAATAAATGGACAAATAATTGTAGGCTTTGATAAAGCGAAAATCAATCAAATGTTAGAAATAAAAGGATAAATTTAAATAATAAAGAATTTAAAAGTTGAATTATTAATAAAATAAATAAAATGAAAGAATTACAACCGGTTAATCAAAATGTATTACTTGACATTACTGAAGATAAAGCAGAACAAACAACAGCAGCAGGAATTATTATTCCAGATTCAGCAAAAGAAAAAAACAAGTTTGCTAAAGTAATAGCAATTAGTAGTATTGAAAATGCAGAAATTTCAGTTGGTGATAATGTTCTTTATAAAGAATTTTCAGGAACAGAAATTAAATTTGAAAACAAAGAGTACTTACTAATTCCATACGATGGGATTATGGCTAAAATTGCTGAAACTGACAATATTTAATTTTTTGTTATAATTAATGAGCCTAGTCTAAAAAGAGTGAAAAAGGACAATCTTAAAATCAGAATTTACCCCTAACCTTAAAGGGTGTCCTGATTTTCAGCGACTTTGCCCTTTAGGGTTGGGGTAATAAGTTGCTAAAAATCTTGTGTTGAGGCTTTTTAGACTGGACTCATTAATATTTTCTATCTAGCTTTGTTTTGCAGGCCATTACTTTAAACTCACTGGTGTGCGATGTAAAACAGATGCTAATGAAAAAACTATTGCTGGTTGTAGGGATACTAAGGAACTGTATCGAAATAAATTGACTATTTAAGCTTATTCTCTTGCCCTTGTAACTTCCTCGAAAAAGTCCTCAAATAGTACACTATTAGAGAATTTTTCGAGTTGTTAAAGAACAAAATAATTTCGCTTTAATTAGTCAATTTATTAATTAATTTTGGCTGGGTATTTATTGTTACTTAGGCTAATTTTTTTAATTAAAACCGACACATAAAAGACAAATTATGCCAAAACGAGTAGTTGACCACATAATGGAATCAAAGAAAACTTTGTTTTCATTTGAAATATTGCCTCCATTAAAAGGTAAGGATATTAATTTGATTTACGATGTGATAGATCCTTTAATGGAATTTAAACCGAAGTACTTAAACATAACATATCATAGAGAAGAGGTTGTATATAAGAGACATAAGTCAGGCCTACTTGAACGGAAAACAGTACATAAGCGACCCGGGACAGTTGCAATTGCTGCTGCTATTAAATATAAATATCGCAATGTAAATGTAGTACCTCATATAATTTGTGGGGGCTTTACAAAAGAAGAGACAGAAAATGCTTTAATTGACCTGCACTTTTTGGGGATAAGGAATTTATTGGTTTTAAGGGGCGATGCTTTATCTGCAGATAAAGATTTTAAACCGGAAATTGATGGACATTCCAATGCTTTGGATTTGGTAGAGCAAATCGGAAACCTGAACAAGGGCAGATATTTAGATGAAGAATTGGAAAATACAACCAAAATGGATTTTTCTTATGGGATTGCCGGATACCCTGAAAAACATTTTGAAGCACCCAATATTCAATCTGACTTATATTATTTGAAAAAGAAAGTAGAAGCAGGGGCAGAATATATTGTAACACAGATGTTTTATGATAATCAAAAATATTTTGATTTTGTTGATCTTTGCCGTAAAAATGGAATTAATGTGCCAATTATGCCCGGGATAAAACCAATTTCTATTGCACGCCACCTTAACATATTACCTTCAATTTTCAATATTGATATACCTGAAGCGCTCGCAATTGAAGTACGAAAATGCAAAACAAATAAAGATGTGAGGCAAGTTGGTGTTGAATGGGCTATTGAGCAGTCAAAAGAGCTGATTAAACACAATGTGCCATCAGTACATTATTATACCATGGGTAAAGCAGATAACATATTCAATATAGCTAAAGCGGTGTTTTAGTTTTTCAAGTCATCAATTATTTTTTGCAGGGCAATTATTTTTTGTTCAAGTGCTTTTTGTTCCGTAATATTTATACCAATATTAATAATTTTGTATGGTTTTCCTTCGTTATCTTTTATTGGCACATAAATTTCGGATATCCACAAATTCCCATAATTTGTTTGGGTTTTGAATAACCTTTTCCGGGTAAGCCCTTTTCTTAAATCATTCCAGAATTTTTTGAAAGCTTCGGGGTCTTCTTTTGATTCTATGGCAAATTCGCTTTGATTCTTCCCAATCATCATGCTTTCTTTTAAGCCTGCATCACGTAGATTTGTGTCCTTAATTTCTAAAATGGTTCCATTCATATCATACCAAACCACAGAGCCAATTTTTATTAAAGCATTAATAACTGCCTCGGTTTCAATATCTTTCAATGTTGCCTCTTCTTGTGTTTTTTGAAGTTCAATTAAGTTTTCTTGCAAATCCTGTTCTCTTTGTTGAATTTTTTCTGATTGGACCTGGTATTTTTTAAGTAATTCTTTTTGTTTTAAGTTTTTGTCTGCAATAGATATGGATGATGCAATCCTTTCACCTATATTTTTCAAAAAATCAATTTCAAATTCTGCAAAGGCATGGAGCGATGCTATTTCAATTACCCCAAAAGTTTCAGACTCAAACATTAATGGGAGTAATAATAAACCATGAGGTTCATGTCCGCCAAGCCCAGATGATATAAAAGCGTAGTTATCGGGTAAATTTGTTAATTCAATAAGTTCTTTTTCTTGAAAACATCTGCCTACAAGGCTTTCACCAATTTCTATTTTTGTATCAAGTGCTTTTCTACGATTATATGCAAATGTTGTGCGCATTTCCAAAAATGGTTTTTCAGGATTCTCGTCATTTAGTAAAAAAATTGCTCCCTGTTCTGCTTTCAAATAATTTACAACTTTACTAATAATATTAAAAAGATATTCATCCAGGTCATCGGTACTCTTTCTAAGTACTTCGCCAAGTTCTGTAATACCATTTTGGACCCAATTTATTTTTTTTCGTTCCAAGTTCCTTATATCTTCCTGTTCTTGTGCTATTTGCAAATTATTTTTCATTTCAATCAAGGCATTTCCGAGAACATCTTGGCTACCTAGGGCTTTGTAATCTGTTGTAAAATCGCCTTGCCCTATTTTTTTTGCAAAGTTTGCTGTTTCGTTTAAAGTTGACATAAGCTTGTTTAACGACCTTGCCATTTCAGCCAGCTCATCATTCGAATGTGCCCTTACTTTTTTCGAGAAATTAATAATCCCCCTGTCCAAATCTTTCAAGATTGAGGTTGACTGCTTCAAGGAGAGGGTTATTCTTTGGGTAAAAATTAAAGTTATTAACGAAAAGCTCATTAAACCAATGAAGCCGATTAATAATGAATAATTGAAATTTGTAACTACTTCTTCCTCAATTTTTTTTGTGGGTGCAACCAAACAAATTGACCATGGCGTATTTGTGTTGCCCACCATAATTGGTGCAAAAGAAACATAACTTGAGTATGAAGTGCTGTCTTCAAAGGTGAATGAAAACCCTTTTCCTTCCTTGACCTTTTTCATTACTTCATGCTTTGCAAATCCGGGGAATACACTAATTAAACTATCCCCTGCATTTTTTTCCTCCGGGAAAGATATAATTGTACCATTATTTGCAATTAAAAAAGTGTAGCTGTTATCAAAGGGCCTGATTCTATCTGTAATTTCCTGGAAACGGGCTAATGTAATATCAATTCCTGCAATTCCTATAAAATCATCATCTTTCATTATTGGTACCGCAACACTTGTTTCAAGAATGGAATCTCCTCCTTCTTCAGGCGAATAAACATAAAAGTATGGATTTGTTATAAGTTCTTTTTTCGATATTTTTGCGTTGTAATAAGTACTACCGAAAACGTCGCCATCAGTATCAACAGTATCAACTATAAAATTTAGGTTGCCAGACTCTTGAACTGTGGCAGTCCTTTGCCGCCCGTAAGGTAATGTATATGAGCGATCTATATATTGTAACTCCCATGACATCCATACAGATAAATATTCAGGGTGGCCATTGAGTACATTGCCTAGTATATTCTGGTAGACTGGCTCTCTTACCTTATTTGAAATCTGGTTATAACCCTTAAAAGCCAAAGAAAGGGTTTGGGCAACCCTCAAATCTTGTTCAAGTGTAGATTTAACCGATTGGGCCGCCTGTTCTGCATATGAATCTGCCAGATGTTTTGCATCACGTAAAGAAGCATTGCGATATCCAAAAATTATATAGCCCAGAACGCTGGTAAATAAAATAAATGACGATAAAAAGACAAATAAAAATATTTTTGCACGAATCTTCATTATAACATTTCGTTAATTAAACATGATATTGTCCAACTTATTATTGATAAACAAAGAATTTGCCAAGAAGCATTTTCTAACCAATAATTGATACTTCTTTAGCATTTTTAGCAGGTTTATAGCTTTGGTCGCGCAAAAATGGAATAAAGCCTGCATCTACAATTGCTTTTTGAATTCCCTCTGCATCAAATTGTTGTGTTGCCCCTGCAACTGAAACAACATTTTCTTCAATCATTATTGAACCAAAATCATTAGCGCCTGCGTGAAGGCACATTTTTGCCGTTTCTTCACCAACTGTTAACCACGATGCTTGTATATTCTTAATATTTGGCAGCATAATCCTGCTTATGGCTATTGTTCTAATATATTCTTCTGATTTTATGGTATTCACAATACCATCCTCTGTATTAAGTTGTGTGCCTTCATCCATAAATGGCCAAGGGATAAATGATATAAAACCATAGGCATTGTTCTCTTTTTCGTCTTGAACCTCCCGTACACGTATTAAATGCTCAATTCTTTCTTTTTTTGTTTCAATATGCCCAAACATCATGGTTGCCGATGTAATAATATTTAATTTGTGGGCTTCGCGCATAACATCAAGCCATTGATTTGCACTACATTTCCCACGGGAAACTATTTTACGTACCCGGTCAACCAAAATTTCGGCACCCGCACCCGGCAAGCTGTCTAAACCCGCTTCAATAAGCTTTTCTAAAACATGTTTGTTCGATTTTTTTTCAATACGTGCAATATGGGCAATTTCTGCCGGGCCTAAAGCATGGAGTTTTAAATCGGGATAAATAGATTTTAATTCACTAAATAACTTTGTATAAAAGCTTAAACCTAATTTTGGGTGCAAGCCGCCTTGTAATAATAATTGGTCGCCGTTAAATTTGCGCAATACTTCAATTTTTTCTTTATACTCTTCAATACTTGTAATGTATACATCGGGTGCACCCGGACGACGATAAAAGTTGCAAAATTTACATTGCGCAACGCACACATTTGTAATATTTACGTTCCTATCTATTATCCAGCCAACCTTATTGCTGTTTTGGCCGTGTATTTTTAGTTTAATTTCATTTGCTAGGTACATTAAATCAGAAACGGGTGCTTTTTCGTATAGGTACACCCCCTCTTCAATGCTTAAAAAATTTAAATCAAGTGCCTTTTTATAAATATCGTTGTAAATCATTTGTTTTTTGTAATTATTCGAAATTGGGCAATTAGTAACTGTTATTTATCTGTTTGCAATATTAATCGACAAACTTACATAATTTTTTTCCGCAATTTATTTTATATTGTTCAAAAATTTAGATAAAAGGCTTTTATTTGATATTTTCGCTGTTTGTTATTTAACAGGACAAAAAGCCCAAGTTTAAAACAACATTGTTATTTTAAACATTTGCAATACTAAATTATAAAATAATTAAACTATAAAAAAATGTCAATAAATATAAATAAAAGGGTTTCGGTAAAAGAAAATGAAGCATTACTGATATTAACTGACTCACCCGACAAAATTGAAGGGTTTCAATTAGCTGATAATGAACTGAATTATGTGAAAAGAGCATACGAAAAAAAAGAAAAGTTAATTCCAGTAAATCAATATAACAGATGGGTTTTTATTCAGTTTTTACCAACAAAAGATAATAAAAACGAAAACAGGGAAGAACTTAGGAGATTGGCAGTAAAGTTAAAACCTTATTTAAATACGAACAAAATTGAAGAAATTCAGATTGTTGGGACAACAAATAATAAACAACTGCAACTTGATTATGCTGAAGGGCTTGCTTTAAGCCATTACCAGTTTTTAAAATATTTTGAAAAAAAAGAGGAGAAAAAGAATTCCTTAAAATCAATTTACATAGTAAATAACGATTTAAAAACAGGGGAAATAAATGAGTTATCGGTTATAATAGAGTCTGTTTATGGCGCACGCACATTGGTTAACGAGCCATTGTCTTTTTTAGATACAGAACAAATGGTTATTGAGGTAAAGAACCTTAGTAAACAGTCGGGTTTTAAGCTTGAAGTTCTTGAAAAAAGACAAATCGAAAGCTTAAAAATGGGTGGTTTACTTGCTGTAAATCAAGGCAGTAAAATCCCGCCAAGGTTTATGATATTAAGTTGGGAACCTGAAAACGCAGAAAATAAAAAACCTATTGTACTTGTAGGCAAAGGTATAGTTTATGATACAGGTGGATATAGCCTAAAACCTACCGCCAACAGTATGGATCAAATGAAATCTGACATGGGTGGGGCAGCCACAGTAGCTGCAACATTAGCGGCCATATCAAAAGCAAAACTACCTGTGAAAGTAATTGGCTTAATTCCTGTTACCGACAATGCTATTGGCCCCAATGCATATGTACCTGGCGATGTAATAACTATGCACAATGGTAAAACAGTTGAAGTTTTAAATACTGATGCTGAAGGTAGGTTAATTTTGGCAGATGCCTTAAGCTATGCAAAAAAATACGAGCCGGAATTGGTATTTGATTTGGCTACCTTAACCGGTGCCGCTGCTTATGCAATTGGCTATTATGGCATTGTTGCAATGGGTACGGCAAATGAAAAAATATTTGGGAAATTAACAAATAGTGGCGAAAGCACTTGTGAACGAATTGTAAGGTTTCCTTTTTGGGACGATTATAAAGAATTGTTGAAGTCGAATATTGCAGATTTGAAAAATATTGGCGGAAGGGTTGCAGGTGCAATCACAGCAGGTAAGTTCCTTGAGTACTTTACTGATTATCAGTGGATACACCTTGATATTGCAGGCCCTTCGTACGTAGAAAAAGACATTCATTATTTAACCACAGGAGGAACAGGGGCAGGGACACGCTTGTTGTTTGATTTTCTGAAAAATTATTAATTGCGAAAAACAAATAAGCTCCAGTGCTTTTTAATATGTAAACCCTGAGTAGTATATGTAATTGATATTCTTTCAAATATCAAATTTGAATTTACAATTAATTTTTAACAAATGCTTAATAAAGATTTTTGGCTATCTGGCCATTAAAAACACTAAAAAACAAACAGATGAAACAAATAAAAGAGGAGAAAAAATTAAGGATTGGGATTAGCCATGGCGATATTAACGGCATTAGTTACGAGATAATTATAAAAACTTTAATGGACAACCGGTTATTCGAACTATTTACACCTATAATGTATGGTTCATCTAAAATAGTTGCATATCACCGCAAGGCGTTAAACATAACAAATTTCAGCATGAATAATATAAAAACCCCGGCAGATGCAAATCCAAAAAGGGCAAATATTATTAATTGCATTGATGAAAATACAAGGGTCGAATTGGGGAAATCGACACAAATGGCAGGCGAGGCTTCGTTCAGGTCGCTTGAAAGGGCTGTTGAAGATATAAAAAAAGGCGAAGTTGATATTTTAATCACTGCACCAATTAATAAACATAATATCCAGGTAAAAGGATTTGATTTTCCGGGGCATACAGAGTATTTAAAAACCAAGTTTGACGCAAGTGATGTTTTGATGTTAATGGTTAGCGAAAATTTTAGGGTAGGGGTTGTTACAGGCCATATTCCTTTAAAAAACGTATCGGAAGCTGTAACTAAAGAGGCAATACTTTCTAAATTGCGCATATTAAATAAATCATTAATAGAAGATTTTGCCATTACAAACCCCAAAATTGCTGTACTAGGTCTTAATCCTCATGCCGGGGACAATGGACTGATTGGAAGCGAAGAGCAAAACATTATCCGTCCCGCAATTGATGTGGCTAGAAAGGAGAACATTATGGCGCTGGGGCCTTATCCTGCTGATGGTTTATTTGGTTCTGATGATTATCAAAAATTTGACGCAATTTTGGCAATGTATCACGATCAGGGTTTGGCGCCGTTTAAATCGCTGGTTTTTTCAAAAGGTGTAAATTATACAGCCGGGCTTCCATTTGTAAGAACTTCGCCGGCACATGGTACGGCTTATGATTTGGCAGGTAAAAACAAAGCTACACCGGAATCTTTCAGGCAGGCACTCTATCTAGCCATAGATATACACAAAAACAGACAGAGATACAAAGAGCTGACTGCGAGTAAGTTAAAAAAACAGAATGTACAAAAAACATCTTGAGGGGGTAGCGTAGTCACATAAAAACATGGAATAAATTTAGTCTGTGTTATTTTGCAGCTTAGAGTTTTTTTGCGGCAATAATTATGTTGGTTAAAAATTAATTAATAATATTTGCAAAATGTTTTTTTATCTTAAATATTTATTTACTTTTGCAGTCCGAAATTAAACATTTCAGGGCCCATAGCTCAGCTGGTTAGAGCACCTGACTCATAATCAGGGGGTCCATGGTTCAAGCCCATGTGGGCCCACTTAAAAAGCTACCATCAGCAAGAATAGTGATCCCGGTAAAACCCTTATATTCAGACATCCTGACTTATCGTAAACTGAATTGTCTTATTTTTTTCTACTTTCATTAAAATCATATTTTATATGATATTGTTTATTTGAAAGCTAAATAGTTTGGCTATTTTCTGTTATATTTAATTTCATTTATCTGTTTGGCAATGAGTTCAGCTTTTTTTAACTGCTTTTCTTGTGTGTAAAAATAATTTAAAGCGTGCAAATAGTCTAAATTACCGGGGCTTATACTTATAGCTTTTTTAAGTGCATTTTCAGCTTTGGTTTTTTTGCCTGTTTTATGATAAAGCAAACCCAGGTTATAATAAATTCTTGACATATTGGGGTTTATTTCTGCTGCTTTCAACAAATATTTAATTGCTTCATTGAACTTGTTTTTCTCGCTTTTTATCAATCCCAAATAGTAGTAGCCTTCATAACCAGACTCACCTGTATTAATTAAGCTAAGTAGCACACTCTCGGCTTTATCAATTTGCTTTATTTGGCTATAAAGGATGGCAAGGTTAATGTATGCCGGAATAAAGAATTTGTCAATTCTTATTGCTTCCTTATACTCCTTAACGGCACGGTTGTATTGTTTTAGGTTTTGATATAAATTACCAGAATTGTGCCGGCTACCTGCAAAATCAGATGAATGATTCAAATAAGCTATATATTCAGCCAAAGCATCATTATATGGTTTTTCATAGTCCTTACCAACTTGCACATTTGGGATTTCCAATAATTTTTGTGATGCTTCAATTCGGATTGATTTTATGGAATCAAGCAAAAGCCCTTTTATTTTGTCGATATAATACTCCCGATTGGGATGAAAATAGTTGCTAATTGCAGTATACCGTATCATAGGATTATTGTTATTGAGTTCATTTTCAATAACTTTTGAATTTTGTTCCGCCTGATAATTAGATAGATAGGATATAGCAATAGATTTAACCATATTAGAACTTGAATCATTTTGAACTAATTTAGATAATTGTCTATCAACACCCGGCTCAAATTTCTCAGCAGCTGCAAATACAGTCCCATAATGCAATGGCGGTTCGTGTTTGTACCAATCTTTAATATGTTTTTCAGCCCATTCAGGTTTTTCGTCGCTATGGCAACCTTTACAAGCATTTGGTGTGCCAATCGTCCTTGTTAAGTCAGGTCTGGGAATCCGTATACTGTGGTCTCGCCTAAAATCGACCCCCATAAATTTAGCCCCTGTCATGTGGCAATCAACACATTGTGTACCATTACCAATTTCGTAAACCCCATTATTTGACAACAAGCCTTTCATTTTATCCCCTTTATGGAAATGGTGGCCGTAACTGGCATATTTTTCTTCCGTATGGCATTGATAACACACCCCATTACCATCTTTCTTAAGTTTTAAACCATGTATATCATGACAATCGGCACAACGGACATGCTCGTTATGCATTTTGCTTTGCGTGAAGGAGGCAAAAACATAATCCTCTTCTAAAATCTGGCCATCAATATGAAAATATGGTGCTTTTCCCAGTTGCGGAATAAACTGATCCATATATGAATTGCCGGTATGTTTGTTATCTCCCAAACCACTTCTGCGGGAATGGCAATATGCACATTGATCCAACATTTCTTCGGTATTTAAATTCTTTTGTTTTACAAAAAAACCAGAATTTGCAATTTCAGGCCTGTCTTCTTCAACAATTGTTGCCCATTCGTTATGTATCGAAGCCGGCCCGTGGCAAGCCTCACAACTAACGTTTATTTCTGAATAAGTGCTGTTAAATTCGTGTGTTTCAGGGTTATAGCCTTTATGGTAATTTGTTGTATGGCACTCTACACACATGCCGTTCCAGTTCTGGCCATTATTTGTCCAGTATAACCAGTCGTCATGTTTTATTTCCAAATCTTCATATACTGTTTCGCCCATGTGGTACCATGAGTTTGTTTGTACATCCCAAGCAATTGGCAGTAATTGAAACCTTCCTTTGTCAAAAGCGATTACGTATTGTTGTAATGGTCTAACGCCAAAAGTATATGCGATTTCATATTCTTCAGGCTTACCTTCAGGGCCTTGTGTATAAACATAAAATTTGTTGCCTTTTTTATAGAATTTACTGGTAAAACCTTTAAAAGCATGTGTGGTATTATTAAAATCGGCAACAACTGATTTTGCATTAGCTGTATCCATGGCTAATTGATGATCAGACCCCACCCAATCATCAAATTCTTTTTTATGGCATTCTACGCATGTTTTACTTCCTACAAAAGTTGGTTTTGTATGGCTAAGTTGCTTTTTTTTATTAAGGCTACATTTGATTAGCGAGATAAAAAAAAATATCAATAAAATACTGCCTATAATGCTTATGGTGGGTTTCATTTTATTTTTGTAAGATTAAATTGATATTTATACTTATGAAAGCCCCTATTTTAGATATATCATGTGCATCTGACATAATTTTTATAACTTGATTAAAATTTATTGTCAAGCTTTTTAGCAAAATGCTGTTTTTTTTGGGTGGCAAAAATAATCAAAATTTTTGACAATGAATATCTGCACATCCACACAATTAGGTGTTTTTACCTATAATTTTTCGAGTTTACCTTTGCAAATTTACACGTATAGGTGATAGGCTGTAGTTAATAGGATAATAGCATAAGATATTCCCTAAAATTGATTTATCAATACCGCGACTGCATGAGTCGTTTTAGTTAAAAACTTTTATTTTACCATCATAAATGTGTAGTACAGAGCTTGCCGAGGTAAATGGGTTATAATTTTTGAGAAGTCAGATAAAGCAATTTTTATAGTTTTTCTTGATAAGTTTAGTATAATTCGGACATGATAAAACCATAGTAAATATTTTTAGATATACAGAAAATCTTGTAAAACGTCATTAATTTACCTAAATTAGTCCGTTTTTTAGTATCGGTTAAGCAAGATTGAGGGTTAAAATAATGAGCAAAGAAGACACAAATACATCAACAATTGGTGACATCCTTGTAGTTGAAGATACATTTTCGCATCGTGAACTTATATCTGAAATATTAGGAAGTGAAGGTTATACGGTAAGACAGGCGGTTGATAGCGAATCTGCCCTACAAATAATTAAGGCAAAACAACCTGATTTGGTACTTCTGGATATTAATTTGCCTGACGTTGACGGAATAAGTTTTTGCAGCCACCTAAAATCGAATTCTGAAACAAAAGATTTCCCTGTCATTTTCATAAGCGCACAAACCGATACAAATATGAAAGTAAAAGCTTTAGAAGCTGGTGGTGTAGATTATGTTACAAAACCAATAAAATCTTCAGAGCTTCTTGCTAGGATAACCACTCACCTAAACATATACAAATTGCAACTGCAATTAAAAACAGCGCAGCAAACTTTAGAAAAATCAGAGGCAAAATATGTTGACTTATACAACAATGCCCCCGATATGTTTTTATCTATTAACCCGGAATCGTTCAAGATAATTGATTGCAATAAAACTCTCTTAACCGATTTGGGTTATTCAAGGGATGAATTAATAGGAAAAAGTGTTTTTGATTTTTACACACTCGAAACAGCCAAATTTGCAAAAGAAAAATTATTCCCCCAACTTAAAAAAACTGGAAGTATCGTTGGCGAAGAACTTCAGGTAAAAAAAAAAAATGGAACCATAATAGATGTCCTTCTAAATAGTTCTGCGGTATATGATGAAGATAATAAAATTAGATATAGCCGTTCTGTTTGGCGTGAAATTACTAAACGTAAAAAGGCAGAAAAAAGCTTAGCTCAAACTTCAGAAATAATTAATCTGAGTTCTATGGTTGTTTTTTTATGGGAAAACAAAGACAACTGGTCAGTTAAGCATGTTAGCGATAATGTAAGTAAAATATTTGGATATACACACAAAGATTTTTCAAGTGATAAAATTTATTATTCCGATATAATTCACCCAGATGATATAAAAAGGGTGAAAGCTGAAGTAGTTGAAGCAAGCAACAACCCACAGATAAATAAATTTGAACAAAGCCCATACAGGATAATTACAAAAAATGGCGAAATTAAATGGATTGAGGATAAAACTGTAATTATCAGAGATAATGTTGGGCAAATAACACATTACCAAGGTATTATCCAAGACATTACCGATAGGATAAAAAAAGAAGAAACAATAGGGAAATTATCTACAGCCATTAATCAAAGCCCTATAACAATTGTAATAACGGATACACAGGGAAATATTGAATTTGTGAACCCCAAATTTACTGAAACCTCAGGCTACACATTAAAAGAGGCCATTGGTAAAAACCCTAGAATGCTAAAATCCGGTATTCAAACCGACGATGTTTATAAAAACCTATGGGGAACTGTTACAAAAGGAGGCGTTTGGCGAGGCGAGTTCAAAAATAAAAGAAAAGACGGAACCCTATATTACGAAAATGCAGCTATTGGGCCCGTAAAAAATCAGAAAGGCGAAATAACTCATTTTATTGCATTAAAGGAGGATATTACCGAACAGAAAGAAATGCAACAAAAATTAAAACTGAAATCTCAACAAATTGAAAATATTTTTAATAATGTAAAAGATGTTATTTACTCTTTAGATGTAGAAAAAGAAGGTGTCTTGCAAATCGCACCATCATGTAAAGATATTTTTGGTTATTCGCAAAATGAATTTTACAAAAACCCTGGTTTATTGGTGGATATTATCCATCCTGATGACCAAAAATTTGCAAAACTTTCTAAAGAGAATTTTACTAATAATGATGTTTTAAATTTGAAATATAGGATAATTAAGCCAGATAAACAAATTAGGTGGGTTAACAGTAAAATAACACCAAGGTTTAATAGTTCTGGAAATTTAACCAGGCTCGATGCTTCAGTTTCTGATATAACAGCTAGCGAAGTGCTTCAAACATCACTTAAGCAAGCTTTTAATTTCAATAACAAAATAATTAAAACATCAGGGATAGGGGTACTTATGTACAAACAAAGCGGGCAATGCCTTTCTGCCAACAATAATATCGTAAAAATTATTAACACTACAAAGGAGCAACTGCTAGCATTAAATTTTAAAGAAGTTCCTGCATGGAAAGAATCTGGTTTGATAAAAGATGCCAAGAAATGCCTTGAAACAAATAATGAAATAAAAAATGTTATACAAATAAAAAATGAAGATACAGGCGAAATATGGCTTGACACACATTTTAGTACATACGAGGTAAGCAATGAGCCCCATTTTTTATTATTGGTTAGGGATATTAGCAAAATTAAGTTTGCAGAAAAAGAAATTCAGCAAAAAGCAATAGAACTACGAAATTTGATACAAACAGTTAGCACCCCTATTTTTAATATGGATATTGAGGGGAAAATTCAAGGGTGGAATAAAGCTGCAAAAAAGATAACGGGGTATTTAAAAGCAGAAGTCGAAAATAAACATTTTGCAAATATACTTTTTGTTGGTGATGAAAAACAAACTGTACATAACATAATAAAAGATGCAATAAATGGGCATGAAATCTCTAACCGCGAATTAATGATTAAAACAAAACGTGGCAAGCTTATTAAAATAATGCTTAACATAAACGTACACAGAGATATTAATGGCAAAGTTATAGGTGTAATATGTACAGGACAAGATATTACTGAATTGGTAAACTACAGAAAAAAACTTGAAAAGAAAGTTAAAAAAAGAACAGAAAAATTAAAAAAGGCATTAAAAGCAGAACAAGAGCTTAGCGAGCTGAAATCCAGGTTTGTATCCATGGCTTCGCATGAATTTAGGACACCATTGGCAGCTATTGGTTTTGCAGCTGGTTTTGTGAAAAAATATTGGAACAGGTTAGATGAGGAAAAACGGGATAAAAAACTAATTAAAATTGAAAACCAAGTTTACCGTATGACAAATATGCTTGATGATGTACTGACCATTGGAAAATCAGAAGCAGGCCAACTAAAATATAAGCCTGAAATTATCGGTTTTGAGGAGTTTATTAATCCTTTGATGGAAGAGGTTGGCAACGTAACAAATAACACACATGAAATAAGGTTTCAGAATATTTGCAAACTTGAAAAAATATTTATTGATGAAAAATTAGCAAGGAATATTTATATCAACCTACTTTCAAATGCAATTAAATTCTCACCTGAAAAAAAATATATCGAATTTACATGCAACAGCAAAAATGATTTGCTGGTTTTTACTATTAGGGATTTTGGAATTGGGATCAATAAAAAAGATCTATCAGATATTTTTACACCATTTCATAGAGGTGAAAATGTTGAAACTATTCAAGGTACAGGTTTGGGATTGGCCATTGTAAAGGAATCAGTTGAACTAATGAAAGGCAAAATTGAAGTTGAAAGCAAACCAGGTGAAGGAACAACTTTTACAGTAACTTTACCAAAAACATAAAAGAGTGTAGTTCAGGGTAACAATTGTTAACATTCACTACCTGTCCCAGTTTTTATCTGGATAAATGATTACATGTTAACCAATTACTAATAACATATGATGAAAGATTTAAAAAGGAGGTATTACTGCAAACTTATTAATTGATTCAAACCTGCTAGGTTTAATTTGACTTCACAATAGGTATATATACCTAATTGCCTATTAAATCCTATTTATGGGTTTTATTGCTCTTATTTTACACCCTACAATAAGCTAATTTCGAGACTATGTATTCAATTATTGTACCGACAACTCAGTATAGGTGTTCTCGTTGGACACAAAAACCTCATAACGATAAAATATTTAAATAGTTGTGCGGGAAATATGATACAAAAAGTAATGAAATGAAAAAAATATTAGTTGTAGAAGATACTCAGGTCATTCGTGAGGAGATATGTGACATTCTTCAAATGGAAAATTTTGAGGTTTCAATGGCCTCAAATGGATATGAGGGGCTGATACAGACAAAAAACATGAAACCCGATTTAATTATATCAGATATAATGATGCCTGTACTTGATGGTTATCAGTTTGTTAGGGAGATTAAGAAATCGCCTAACACAGAAAACATCCCAATTATTTTTTTGTCGGCAAAAGCTCAAAAAACAGATATTCGCAAAGGCATGAACCGTGGTGTTGAAGATTATATCACAAAACCGATACATCCTACCGACTTGCTTACAGCTGTTAATATGAGTTTAGAAAAACAGTCAAAATTAGATAAGAAAATTGAAGAGTTAAGAATTAAACCAATAAAATTTTTGCCAAAAGAGCTTATTAAATCACTTAATATTATAGTAGGTTTTTCTCAAAACATTAAAATGGCAAAAACGACTATTCCTGATGATGAAATAGCATTACTAATTAATAGTATCTACGATAATGGGGAGAAAATAAATAGCATGATTAATGATTATTTAATTTATCTAAACCTGATTACAAAAATTTCTAATCCAAACAATAAAAATATTAGTTTAAAATCATATTCTGATGTAGATTGCTTATATTTTATTGAAAGCGCAATATTATCAAGTGCAAATGAAAAAGGAAGGAGGAGTGATGTAATGTTTAATGCGTTAGGGGTAAAAATGAAATTTAATGAATTTTATTTCAAAAAAATAATTGAAGAGATGCTGAGCTGCGTAATTTTATGCACATTTCCTGGCGATGAGATAAAGGTTTGGTCAAAAAATGAAAAAAACTATTATCTGTTGTTTGTTGATGGGGCAGGACAGCCACCTTCAAGAAAAAAAGTAGATAATACCAGCGTGGAACTGGTGAATGATACTTTTAATCGCTCTATTGAAATACTTAAATTAATCTCGAAAGTATATTCAGGTAAATTTGAATACAATAAAAATAATAAAGAAAACTTAAGTTTTACATATTACTTTGAATTATAGTTTTACCATCTAAATAATACTTGTCCATAATGTCGGCAAATAAGCATCAATGGTGCGATTATTATTAACACAACATCAATCATTGTGCTGTAAATGAGCGAATTACTATTGCGCCAATAGTTCAGGATAAAAATATTTTCAAAAGACATTGACTTTATGGACAAACTCGAAATAGTCATTAATTAGGAAAAAACACCTAATAAAAAAACATCTAACAATATAGGTTTTATAACCCTAAATATTAAACAACCTACAGGCTAATTTTGCGATATAGATATTAATAATAACAAATATGAACTTATTGGAATAAATAAAAATGATTATGGTTATTATTTGCAAATGACAAAAAAATCTAACAAAAAAGTGTTGAATAGCAGTATTTTGTTAATTTCTGTTATTGAATTAACGATATAGCTATTTAATGGGGAACTATTCAAAGATAAGTACCCAGACAAAATTAATTGGATATTTACTTTTACGCAACTTGCATATTGTAAGATATTTGCACCAGTGCGTAAGCAACATTAAATAGCACCTAGTGCTTAATAAACTTTGATAGCAGCTTTTTTGTTTTAGTATCTTTTAACTTGTTAAATAAATGAAAAAAGTACTTATAATAATAGGTCAAAGACAGTTTCGTAACGAATTAGTGTCTTTTATATCATTTGAAGGTTATGAAGTAATTTCAGCAAAGGATGGTGTCGAAGGTTTACAAAAGGCACTTCAATTTAAACCTGATATAATTGTTTCTAATATAAAAATGTCCCGTTTAAATGGATATGATTTGTTACGCACTTTAAAACAAATAAAGATTACACGTGAAATACCTTTTATATTTTTAAGCGCAAAAAATCAAGCCAGCGATGTGCGAAATGCCCTTTTGCTTGGTGCCGATGATTATCTTATTAAGCCATTAAACCCTAGCTGCATTGTTCATTCAATACGTCTTGTCCTTATAAAACAAAAAAAACGTACCCAACAATTTTCAATAGAAGAGTTTAATTAATTAATTTTTTATATTTTTAGGGCATATCCCTCAATGTCTCATTAAATTTTTGCAATTTCCTAGTAATTAGAAATAAATATTGTAACGATAAAGTGCAGGCAATTAGCATCTTAACTGCAATATTGTTGTGTTTTTTTGCGTAACATTATTTTTGTTGATAAAGATTAAAAGTTTGATAAAGATTGTCAACCAATCCTGTACAATCAATTTTCTAGCTTGTCTAGATTAGGTCGTCAGGGCAATCAGTTTTAAACCCGATTGCCCTGATTAGGTCGTTAATTTATGATTATAGATCTGAAATTAACAGGGTGTTGATCCTTCTTATACTAACATAATTTGAATAAAAATGGATAAAGCGAAGCTTACAGACCTAAATATTGTTGTTGGGGATAAAATTATACACTCCAAAACCGACATAAAAAAATATCGGTATGCTAGTATCGTGTTATTTTTTTTATTATTGCTATTATATCCTTTTTTGTCAGCAACCACACGAACAGGTTCATATGAATTTAATGCTATCCTCCAATCAATAGGCCCACTGTTTGCCATTATTGTTGGCCTTGCCTTTTTGGGCAAGTCAAGCTGGAATGGAGATCGTAATTTGTTGTTTCTGGGGCTTGCCTATTTTTTTTGCGGGCTAATAGAATTTGCACATGGCTCATTTTCATTTATTTCACTCTTGTATCAAACAAAAATACCAATACATATTATCCTGAAAATTGTAGAGGCAACAGAAATAATGCCAGAACTTTTTTTGCTAACCTTAATTGCTTTATCTCTCTTAGCCCACAAATTTTTCCGAAAAACAAGAATACCTAAAATCGAAATATTGCTTTTTGCCAGTGTAACGTTCACCCTTGTTTTAATAATGATAATAATTTCATACAATATACAATACAAGCAGATGGTAAATTATGAAAGGGGTGTTTCACACCCGATTAATTTCTTGTTTGCTTTAGTTTTTTTGATAGTTGCACTTTTATACCTGTTTTTATATTACAAGGACAAAGAAATGTTAAAATGGTGGATATTTTTATCCCTTACAATTCTTATGATATCCCAGATTTATATTTCTGTTTCTAAATTTCAATTTGATGCTTTGTTTGAAGTTGGCTTGATTTTAAAAGTTATAGGATATTTGGTAATGTTGTGGGGGGTATTTCTTTACATGATTATTAGGCTAAGACAAATGGATAAAGCTGACGCTAAGCTTATTGAACAAAAAGGCAAGCTGCAGGAGGCTGTGTCAAAACAAACAGTTGAGTTAAAGAATAAAAACAAAGTGCTACAAGATCAAATATTACTAAAAGATGAGTTAAACCAATCCTTAAAAATAGAAGGTGTTGATCTTAAAAAATCAGAAGAGCATTTTAGGGAATTATTTGAGAATTCAATAATTGGTATGTACCAAACAAGAGCTGATGGTGAAATTATAACTGCAAATATAGCACTCTGCAAATTGTTGGGTTTTGGTTCATTTTCTGAATTGAAAAACTATAATTATAAAACTCACGATTTTCTGAATACTGGTGAACATGAAAAATTTATTAAGCTAATCAATGAAAAAGGGTTTGTTGCAGGTTTTGAAACACAATGGTTATCAAAAAATAAAAAAATCATATATGTTAGGGAAAGTGCAAAGAGAAAAATTTTGAGAAACAATGAAATAATATTTGAAGGTACTGTTGAAGACATCACAATTCAAAAACTTGCAGAAAAACAAAGAAAACGAACAGCGAAAGAACTGAAAAATATTATTGAAACAGTAAACGTACCCATATTTGGTATAAATAAAAATAAGGAAATAAAAATCTGGAATTTATCAACTGAAGAAACCACAGGCTATTTGAAAAATGAAGTGGTTGGAAAAGCTTTAACAGATAATAAAATACGGGGAATTTTTGGGGATGAAATAATTAATATGACAAATAAAGCCATTCTAGGTGAAGAAATATCAGATTTTGAGTCTTTTCTTAATCCTAAAACCGGAAATGCTTTAAGATTTTTGTTGAACGTAACAATTCAGTTTAATAATTTAGATAATGTAACAGATGTTATATTTATTGCCCACAATATCACTATACTCGATATGTACAAAAATGTGCTGGAGAAAAAAGTCGAAGAAAGGACTCATGAATTAAAAATAGCCCTTAATAAAGAAAAAGAGTTGAGGGAATTAAAGTCAAGATTTGTTACTATGGCATCGCATGAGTTCCGGACCCCTTTGGCTGCTATAAGTTTTGCTGCGGGTTTTATGCAGAAATATTGGGATCGTTTAAATAAAGATAAAAGAGAAGAAAAACTATTAAAAATAGAAGAACAGGTAAGCCATATGATTTTTTTGCTCGACAATGTTCTAACTATAGGGGAAGCAGAGGCTGGAAAAGCAAAAATTAGTTGCGAGTATTTTAATTTCCATGAATTTTTCGACCCCATAATTGAAGAAATATGCAATGCTACTTCAAATACCCACGAAATTAGATATGTAAACACTGCTGCCGATTGTAAAATTTATATCGACAAAAATATGGGGCGCAATATTTTTATAAACTTATTAACTAATGCCATTAAATTCTCACCAGGGGCTAATTTTGTAAATCTTGAATCAAAAAAATTAAATAATTATACCGTAATAGATATTATTGATTTTGGTATTGGAATTTCTGAGGCTGAAACAGATAATGTTTTTTTGCCTTTTCACCGGGCAAAAAATGTTAAAACAATACAGGGTACAGGCCTGGGCCTTGCAATTGTACACGAATTAGTAGAACAACATAAAGGGAGAATTACTGTAAAAAGTATCGTAGGGAAAGGTACAAGGTTTACTGTAATGCTCCCCTTTCCTAAAAACAAATAAACTTTTAATAACACCATAGTGGGTTTACACTGAAAATCATCTTGCTAGCACTCACAAAAATGGGAGTAGGACTTAAGTTTTAATCATAAATAAATAGGTGTTTTTTACAGGGTCTAATAAATACCAATTTAATTACTGGATCCTTATAATTCTGCAAGAACTGTTGCTTTTAAAATTACGGTAATTCTAAGTTTTTAATGATAGGTGTTAACACCTAATTATTATGCCTTATTAAATTATAGGTTTTTGCCCCCCGAATAACACCTTTCCTTTACTATACTTTTGTAGATTAATACTTCGTTATATTTTTGCCGCGAATGCACGAATAAAAAGGTAACGGACTAACAATCAGTAATATATACAATCATCTGGCGGCGTCCTAATCTGCTGATTATCAGCCCATTTCAAAAATGCACCGAACTATTGGTAGATACAAAGCCAGAAAAAATATAGCTATGGAAAAAATAAATAAAATAATTGAAAGAAAGCAGTTTAGTATTATCTGGATTTTAGCATTTTTGCTAGTGTTTATGTTTAATTCATGCAACAAAAATAAGGCAGACCCTGAACCCGATCAGCAAGAAAGTAAACTTGATGACATAGTTGTTAGTTCTGATTTTAACTGGGAAACTTCATCTGAAGTAAACTTTGCGATTAAGGTTTTAGACGGTGAAGATAAACCTGTAGTAGGTGTGTATATTGAAGTATACGATAGGGCTTTATATTTAGAAGAAATAACCGAAACCTCAGGGATTATTGATAGCGAAGCCAAAATAATTTTTAAAGGTAGCACAGATAATAAAGGTGAACTTAAAACAAATTTTTCTGTAGCAACTAACTTAGACACAATATTTATTTGCCCTAAATACCTTGGCGTTGAGCGAATGGCTAAACTAATTGTTGGCAAAAACTTAAGTTATACTTTTGGTGGTATACAAAATATAGTAACTGGTAGGGTTACGAAACAGCTAAAATCAATTTCGGCAGACCTCACCCTTGGCACGTGGGATGCCCAAGGGGTGCCTAATTACCTAGAAGTTGAATCTGATGTTTTTGATGATGAATTTTTAGCTGACGTAAACGCTTCATTGCCCGAAAGCGACCCTTTGCCTGAAACACATCCACAATACTTGGCAAACGGTAATGAAACAAACTTAAATTTAGACGAAGATGCTGAACTATGGGTAACCTTTATTCACGAAGGAGCCAGATGGAAAAACGTACTTGGTTATTATTCATACCCAACCGATAACCCACCTGCAACAGCAGACGATATTACCAATAAAACAATTATTTTCCCCAATGTTTCTTATTTAAACGGTGGGGGTGGGCTTCATTCGGGCAACAAGGTGCAGTTTAAATACTACGATACCGAACTTGGTGAATTTGTAAACACATTCCCTTCCGGTACAACAGTTGGTTGGTTTTTAGTTGGCATGGGCTGGGCAGGCGAAATTGTTGATGGCATTTACACACATTATTCTGATGCCAATTTTAATAATGAAAGTAATACAGAGTTACAACAACATACTGTTTTATTAAAAGATGATGAAAAGGAATTGTTGCTTTTGGGTTTTGAAGATATTAGAAGAGATGTAGGAAGTTGCGATCAAGATTTTAACGATACCGTTTTTTATGCCACAACAGCTCCATATACAGCAATCATAACTGATGATATAGAAGAAGTTGATACGCCGCAAGATGCTGATGGCGACGGTGTTACAGACCAATTCGATGATTATCCTGAAAATCCGGATTTGGCTTATGATAATTATTATCCTGAACAGGGCAGTTTTAATACCTTGGTTTTTGAAGATTTGTGGCCACACAAAGGCGACTATGATTTTAATGACTTGGTTGTTGATTACAATTTTAATCAAATAACTAATGCCGATAATTTAATAGCTCGTGTTGATGGTACACTGGTTGTTAAGGCAATTGGTGCTGGTTTTCATAATGGCTTTGGAATTGAGTTACCTATATTGCCGGTAGCTATAAATTCAGTTACAGGAAATAGCATTATAAAATCTTATATAACCACAGTTGCTAACGGGACAGAAACAGGGCTAGACAATGCGGTTATTATTATTTTTGACGATGCTTTCAATATTTTGCCCCATCCGGGTGGTGGCGATTTTGTCAATACAACTACCGGGGCACAAAATGTAACGCCAAACGAAATAAATGTCAGTTTTGATTTTACAAACCTAGTTTCAATGTCTGATATGGGTACACCTCCATACAACCCATTTTTAATAGCGAATATGGATAAGGGGAAAGAAGTCCATCTTGCTAATTACCCACCTACAAGTTTAGTCGATGTTAACTTATTAGGTACCGGGACGACACCTCTAACTCAACAAACGGAAAATATTATTTAATAGAAAATAATTTGCCATGGGCGCTAAATATATGTGAAACTTTTGATTACCCTGCTGAGAAAAAGCAGATAGATAATGTATATACATATTTTATAGAATGGGCTGAGAGCAGTAGCTCATCATACGTTGATTGGTATAAGGATATATCAGGATTTAGAAATTCAACAAATATATATTCGCACTAAGTAAAGTAAAACACGTAAAAAAAACAGGAGAAATTTTCTATTAGTAGAAAGAGCATTGTTAACTAAAAAGGAAAAAGGTCATGGGAAAAAATATTTTGGTAGTGGATGATACACTTATGATGAGAAAACTGATTAAAAGGTTTTTAGGACAGTTTTATGATATAAAATTAGAAGAAAATGGTCTTGAGGCTATACTAAGCATGCAAAATGGATATATACCGGATTTAATCATTTCGGATATCCAAATGCCTAAGCTTGACGGGTTTGGATTTATTGAACAGGTGAAAGCAACGGGGTTTTTAAAAGGCATACCTGTAATTATGCTTTCGAGTATTGATGACAGCCAGGTGAGGCTTAAATTTTTAAAACTTGGTGTTACCGATTATTTAATAAAGCCTTTTAACCCCGAAGAACTTGTGATAAAAGTAAACAATATTTTTGAAAGGATGCAGGAACAAGTTTCTAGCTAAATACCTCATAAATAGTTTTTTATTGACATTAAACAATGTGTTGGGAGCAATTTATAAATCAGTAATAACATGGAGTGGGATAGATTATTTTGAACATTTCCATAAATGTAATACCCCATCAAGCTGCATTTGTTTTTTGCTTCTTGAAAAACATGATATAAGCATTATTAAACTGGCATTAAAAAAAGGTATTGACGATGTATATATTGTCCCTTTTAGTGCTGATGCAGTATATAAAAGGGTTATGTTTCTTTCAGAAATAAAAACGAATGGCACAACAAAAAAATCAAAAAAATCAAAGAAATCAAAGAAAAAAACAGAAAATAAATACAAACTTCAAACATCAAAAAGAATTTTTGATATAGTTGTTGCTTCTTCTGTGTTATTGATATTAAGTCCTTTGCTATTAGTTGTTTTGTTGCTTATCAGGCTTGAATCAAAAGGCAATGTTTTTTATGTATCGAAAAGGGTAGGCAGCGGGTATAAAATATTTGATTTTTATAAGCTGCGGTCAATGCATCAAGGTGCCGATACAAAACTGAAGGATATGAAAACTAGCAATCAATATGCCTTAGAAGTTAAAGAAGAGACTACTGACGAAGAATGCCCTGAATGTAAAAGGCTTGGCCACTTATGTTCACCAATATTATACATTGATGGACATGAGGTATGCGAAAATCATTATCTTAAAATGAAGAAAAGCAGCAACGAGTCAACATTTGTTAAGTTTTCAAATAATCCAAGAATAACAAAAATTGGGAAATTCATTCGTAACACAAGTATTGATGAGCTTCCTCAATTAATAAATGTATTAAAAGGCGATATGTCAATTGTTGGGAATCGCCCTTTACCTTTATATGAAGCTGAGTTATTGACCACTGATGATTGGAGCGAACGATTTTTAGCACCAGCCGGGCTTACAGGGCTGTGGCAGGTTGAAAAACGCGGGAGATCAGGAAGCATGTCGGCAGAAGAGCGCAAACAGCTCGATAACACATATGCCGGAAAATTTTCATTGCTTTATGACATGAAACTAATTTTCCAAACAATACCCGCGCTTTTTCAATCTGATTCAGTATAAAAAAATATTTGATTATTGAAATTTAAAAAACTGAAAAGGGTGTAGTTGCTATTTAATGTTATTATTTATATCTTTGCATATCATTAACTAATTGATATGTAGACTATGTCAGCAAAATTAATTAACATTTCGGAC
This sequence comes from Bacteroidetes bacterium 4572_117, assembly GCA_002084525.1. Lineage (GTDB taxonomy): Bacteria > Bacteroidota > Bacteroidia > Bacteroidales > NBLH01 > NBLH01. Next base: position 32,097 of record NBLH01000024.1, read on the forward strand.
AA
>NBLH01000206.1 GCA_002084525.1 Bacteroidetes bacterium 4572_117
CCTCAAATTCCAAATCACTGTATTTGTCCTTAAAATTATCTGAATTAAAAAGGATATCATATGCAGCATAGTTCCCAGGGAAAAGTTTGTAGCCCTTATATATTTGATTATCAATAATTTTGCCTAGTTCGCTAAATTGTTCGTTCCTGTTATGTATTCGCTTTAATCTGTTCAATTTTCTTTTTAACGGCTTACCAAAAGTAAAATGCATCCGCCCTTTTTGGTTGGCTATGCCATTGCCCATGCTTTGTAAATCTTCTTTGGGGTCTTTTTTATAAACCCCGTTTTTATATTTTGCATAAAGCTCAGCTGTTTTGGTTTTATCACAAGGCTCAATCTCATATGAAATAGAAACAGGGACAATCCGCATTTTTTTAAACGACCTTATTACCGATTCGTCAGTAGCAAAATTAAGCATCTTTAGCAAACCTTGGTTTGTTTTATCATTACCGTCTTTTGTCCGGCCTTCTTTTTGAGCAATCCAAACAGAAGTTTTCTTTATGTGCAATACGTAATCAATATATGCGGAAAGCTCTCGCGAAGCATTTAACATTTCTCGTACAGGAAGGTTACGTTTTACTAAAAAGCTTTTGTTTAACCTGACCAGCATCTCTATCCATGGTAAAATTAACAAATTACTACCAATAGCAATTTCCGTTGTATTATGATTATTTTTAATTAATGAAAAGTTCAGCAATGCAGAATCTAAAACAATATCCCTGTGATTGGAAATAAAAAGATAACTCCTCCTTGGGTTCAAATTTTTAAGCCCCGAAAAACTTAGTGTACTTGTAGTTTTATTAACTAATTCAGTAAGGTAAGGGTATACAAATTTTTTTTGAAAATCATCGATTGTCTGGGTTTGTTTTAAATTTTCAATTATCCCATCCAACTTTTCATCAGGATAAAGGTACGACAGCACTTTTGCAAATTGTCCTTCATTTAACAGCTGTTTTATAATTGAATTTGCTTCATTATCATTATAACATCTAATAGACTTATATTTCTCTTCGCCTTGTATCATAATTTGTTTATTTGCGTTAAAATACTCTAAGTGATTGTAAATAAAATGGTTTTAAACTTTATTCACGAACAAGCCCTAAATATTGAGAATACCCCATAAACTTTAATTAGAATTTGCCTAAAATATCTAACATTTTAGATTTTTGAACCAGAAGAACTTATTTTAAGATATTTGCACCAGTTCGTAAGCAACATTAAAGTGCAAATATATCAAAAATCAGGCTTGTTTTTGCTTTTGTTTCCTTTTTTTACTGTATCTGATAATTAACCAAACTACAAACAAAACAATTAAAATAAAAGGCCAAATATATACCAAACCAAGAATAAATATCAATATCCCATCCCAACCACCTTCAACTGCTTTCAATAATTTAAATCCAAAATTTGGGTAATCGGCACTTTCAATGTTTTGATACATCGACAAATAAATCGTACTCAGGCTAACTTGGCTGTTTAAATACTTCAACCTGCCTTCTTTCGACTCAATTTCTTCGCGAATAACCCGTAAATATTCGTTTACCTGTAAAATTTCACTTATTGTTTTAGCTTTTTTTAGTATTTCAAGATATTGTTGTTCTACCTGTTTTTTGTTTTTTAAACGGGTAGTAATGTCTATAAACTCTTCGGTTACATCAGCCAGCTTAATATGCTTTGAATTTACATGCACAGCCAAACCGCTTACATCGTTCAGCAAACTGTCAAAATTCCCTGCCCCTACCCTAATTGTTAATTCATCGCTTATTTGATAATCATTTTTTTGTTCTGATTCATCGGCCACATAAGCACCATATTTTTTCAACAAGGCACCTAAAGCAGTACGTGCTTTTTTAAAATCTTCTACTTCGGCAGATATATTTGCCGTTTTTATTATTTTCTTCTCTATTTTTTCGCTTGTTTGATCTGTTTCGTTGCTAATTGGCATTAAATCAGGCTTAGTGTTTGCTGATTTTTTGGTTTCGCTCATAGCTAGCATATCCGGCGCATATTCAGATTCTAATGAAGTTGAGAAATCATTGCTTTTACCTGAACAAGCATTAAGAAACATCAAAATACTAAATAAATAAATTACTGTCTTCTTCATATGATTATTTTTAATTGTTGAATTTAAAGATACTAAAAATATTAATAATTATGTACATTTGCTAAATTATGATTTAGAAATAATTAACATGATTATTTCCAAAATGGCAAAGCCCATTGTTGGTAAACTCGCTATTTATTTGATTATCACAACCTTAAACAAACAGAAATGCATCGCAGATATATTTCAAATATATATAAAATTATTTTCCTTTTATTATTGATGATAAACTCATTAGCTTTCCATAAAGTTGATGCCCAGTCACAATCAAAAGTTCAATTAGCTTATAAGCATTATCAAAGTAAAGAATATCAGAAAGCTTTTGTTGAATTTGAAAGTTTGTATAAAAAATCACGCTCAAGGGTTTATATGAATTATATGGTTAAATGTTTGGTTGAATTGAAAGGTTATGATCAGGCAGAACGCATGATAAAAAAACAAATAAGAAAAAATAAACGCGACCCCCTAAATTATATCGAGCTTGGAAATATTTACAAACTAAAAAAAAACAATGCAAAGGCTGAAGAGCAATATCAAAGTGTAATAAAAAATTTAACTGCAAATAAAAACCTGATTATTAGGGTTGCAAACTCATTTTTATCAAAAAGGGAATATAGCTATGCTGAAACAACTTACTTAAGGGGACGTGAACTTTTGCCTTATGGGTTTCATTTTGAATTGGCCAACGTTTATGCTTATCAACGTAAAAGTCAGGAACTTATTGATGAATACCTAAATTTACTTATAGAAAGCCCCAAATCGCAGCCATCAATATTAAACCGCTTACAATCACGGATGAATTCAAATTTTGATGAGAATTTTAAATCAATATTAAAAAGAGCTTTAATAAAACGGATACAGAAAAATGCAAGGGCTTACATATATAACGAAACCCTTATTTGGTATTATGTGCAAGAAAAAGATTTTAATAATGCAATTATTCAGGCAAAAGCTTTAGACAGGAGGCTAAAAGAAGAAGGGAAACGTTTGGTTGAACTTGGCGGTCTTGCATCGTCAAATGGGGAGTATGAAATCGCAAAGCAAGCATATTTATATGTAATTAATAAACATAAAGGCTCCATTTTCTACACAAAAGCCAAACTGGCCTATTTAACTGTTTTATACACCCAGGTTGAAAAAGGCCAAATCAGGAGCCATGAGCAAATAACAAACCTTGAAAAACAATACCTTGAGGCCATCGAAGAATTTGGGCGGAACTACATGACCATTAACCTGATTAAAGATTTTGCCCACCTCCAAGCATTTTATCTGGATAAAAGCCAGGAAGCAGTAACAATGTTAAAATCAATAATTAAACTGCCTGATTTAAAACCTTTATTAAAAGGTGCATGCAAAATAAAATTAGCCGATATATTGGTTCTTCAAGATAGTGTATGGGAGGCAACTATTGAATACGCACAAGCAGAAAAAATGAACAAAGGGAATGCTGTTGGATACCAGGCAAGGTTCAAGCGTGCAAAACTGGCTTTTTATATGGGAAATTTCGAATGGGCACAAGCACAGTTAGATGTGTTAAAAGGTAGCACATCGCAACTGATTGCAAATGATGCATTTTATTTATCGATGTTAATTAAAGACAATATTGGAGTTGATACAATAAGCAAGGCCCTTAAATATTTTTCGAGAGCCGAAATGTATGTTGGTCAAAATAAAGAAAAATCGGCAATACAAGTTTTAGATACTTTGGAGAATAATTTTAAAACAAATTCATTAATTGATGAAGTTTTGTTCCTTAAAGCTAAAATTTTTGAAAAACAGGGAAATACCGATGCGGCAATTAATTGTTTAAAAAAGATTGAAGCAGCTTATGCCAATGATTTACTAGGCGACGATGCCATTTATAAACTTGCAGAAGTGTTTGATTATCTGAAAAATAACAAAGATGAGGCAATGAAATATTACAAAAAGATAATATTTGACTATCCCGGCAGTATTTATGTTACCGAATCGCGCAAGCGTTTCAGGATTTTACGGGGCGACATTGAATAAAACATCCGATAAGAAAAACAGTAGTTCACTATTAATTGTAACGTCTTAGTTATTAGGAGTTTATGGCATTAAGCCTTGTTGTTTTAGAGTGCTGATTGCTAGAGGGTTAATTTTTAATCTTTAATTTAAAATTTATAATTTAACGAAGTGTTATAAAAGTATGGTACATCTAATGTAAAATCGTTTAGATTTTGTATATTTGTAACAAGTCCGATAAGGCTTGAATATGAATAGCTAAATACAAAATGTGGATTAGATTACGACAATTTGCGCAAGTTTGAAAGTGTTGAATTACAGAATATTAACCCTTTTTAAGGTTTAGTAAGTGTACAATTTCATTTCCAAGGCTTTCAGCTACGATTATTCATATTAGTACTCAATCAGGATTATTTTAGATTAAACATATAAAAATTAAACCTATGAAAAAATTTGCAGTTGTTTTATCAGGAAGCGGTGTTTACGATGGTGCTGAAATTCATGAAGCAACCATGACACTTTATGCCATTATGAAAAATGGTGGCGAATATGAAATTTTTGCCCCAAACATTGACCAACACCATGTAATTAACCATATTACAGGCGAAGAAATGAAAGAAAGCAGGAATGTACTTATTGAATCGGCAAGAATTGCCCGCGGCAATATAAAAAACCTTAACGAATTTGATGCTACTGATTTTGATGCAATAATATTCCCCGGTGGCTTTGGTGTTGCCAAAAACCTTTCAAGCTTTGCTTTCGAAGGTGCTGATTGTAAGGTTAATGCCGATGTTGAAAAATCGATACTTGAAATGGTAAAAGCCGGCAAACCAATTGGTGCCTTGTGTATTTCGCCCGCTGTTATGGCAAAAGTCCTTAAAGGGGCACAACTTACTATTGGCAGCGATAAAGAAACAGCCGAAGCTATTGAAAAAATGGGAGCAACACATAAAACAACAACACATGGCGAAGTTGTTGTTGATGAGGGATTTAAGTTAGTTACAACACCTTGCTACATGCTCGATGCAACCATACTTGATATCGCTAATGGTGCAAATAATGTTGTTAAAACAATGATTGGGATGTAAATTCAAAACTCCTGACGTATAAGTAAACTAACTATCAAGGTTCTAAATAAATATAATTAAAAACTAAATAAATGAAAAACATTGCAGTAATTGGCTCAGGGACAATGGGTAACGGAATTGCCCATGTATTTGCCCAAAAAGGCTATAAAGTAGCTTTAATCGATATTAACCAAGATGCTTTAACACGGGCATTGGCTACCATAAATAAAAACCTTGACCGTTTAATTAAAAAAGAAAGGATAACAGAGGCAGACAAAGACGCTACCTTTGCAAATATTACAAGCTATTCAAGCATAAGTAAAGGTGTAGAAAATGCAGATTTGGTAATTGAAGCCGCAACCGAAAACCCCGAAATTAAATTCCGAATTTTTAAAGAACTCGACGAAGTTTGTAAGCCCGGATGTATTTTGGCATCAAACACATCGTCTATTTCAATAACAAAAATTGCGGCCCAAACAAAAAGGCCCGATAAAGTTATTGGGATGCACTTTATGAACCCGGTGCCAATTATGAAACTGGTTGAAATTATCAGGGGGTACAAAACAAGCAACGACGTAACCAAAACGATAATGGAAACATCAAAATTGCTTGGCAAAGCACCTGTTGAAGTAAACGACTACCCCGGTTTTGTTGCCAACAGAATTTTAATGCCTATGATTAACGAAGCCGTAATTACTTTAAACGAAGGGATTGCCGGGGTTGAAGAAATTGACACAGTAATGAAATTAGGCATGGCACATCCTATGGGCCCCCTACAACTAGCTGATTTTATTGGACTTGACGTTTGTTTGTCGATAATGGAAGTTCTTTACGAAGGTTTAGGCAACGATAAATATGCACCATCTCCATTACTGGTAAACATGGTAGCTGCCGGAAACTTAGGTGTAAAATCCGGTGAGGGTTTCTATAATTGGGGGCATGGCACAAAAAAATTGATTGTTTCAGACTATTTTAAAATTAAGTAAATTTAGATTGAAATTTCAGTTTTTAAGTTGAACACATAAGTATGCTAAAATTGGTTTAATTTTGATTTTCATTTGGCCGTATCTGCTTAATATTCAACAAGTATTGACATTTAGAAATTAAACAACTAAACCATTTAAAGTATACTGGTTTTGAAAATATTTATTTTTATGGCAAAATTTTAATAAAAAGTTTTACAATTTGTAAATTTCATTCTTATATTGCCAATAATTAAAATACAATAACTTAAAATTTTTTACAATGAATATACCTAATGAATTAAAGTACACAAAAGACCATGAATGGTTAAAAGTTGAAGGCGAAATAGCTTTTGTTGGCATTACTGACTATGCCCAAGGCGAACTTGGTGATATCGTTTTTGTTGAAATCGAAACCGAAGGCGAACAACTATCTAAAGAAGAAGCGTTTGGAACAATAGAGGCTGTTAAAACAGTATCTGATTTAAATATGCCGATTAGTGGCGAAGTTGCTGAAGTAAACCCTAAGCTTGAAGATACTCCCGAACTTATTAATGAAGATCCTTACGGGGAAGGTTGGCTGATTAAAATTAAAATGGAAGATACTGCTGAACTTGATGGGCTAATGAGTGCCGAAGAATATAAAAAACATATTGACGAATAAGCAGGGGCTTTTAAAACTATACTTTAAATGGTTAAATTGCTGAATTGCTAAGTTGTCCATCAAGCTAATACTCAGCACTATACAGTCTTTTGAAAGCCTGATTTTAAACCATTTTCAGTATAAAAAAACTTGTCCGAACTTTTGGTAAGTTCGGACAGTTTTTTTACCATTTTTTAATGGCATTGATGATCATGGTCATCATCATCGTGATTACATAAGTTTGCCTTACCAACCAAAGTCCCCTGCAGAAGTTCGCTTGCAAGTTCTTTAGGTTTTTTTACGGCTGCCCCCATATACACATTAATCCCGTTTGAATTAAATAAATCAATGGCTTTTTGCCCAACACCACCAACAATAATATCGGTTACGCCCATATCTGCCATCCATTTTGGATAAGCACCGGGAGTATGCACAGGTGGTACATGCATTTCTTCTTTTTCGATTGTGTTTTCGTTTACTTCGTAAATATAAAAATATTCCGAATGGCCAAAATGTGGGCTTAGCAAGCTATTTGCTACCGGAAGTGCTATTTTTTGCATAATTTTTAAGTTTAAATTTAAAAACACAAAATAAACAAATAAATCTCAATTGATATATATCAATGAATATATTGTTAAACATAAGGTTTGTTACGTTTGGGATAAATCAATAAATCATTTTTTTTTCTACCTTTACATACAAAATAAACAATAAATGACAAACGAACAATTAAAAAAACTTGACGATAAATTGTGGGACTCCGCAAATGCTTTGCGTGCTTACGGTGGAATTAAAGCAGCAGATTATGCTGTACCTGTTTTAGGTTTAATTTTCCTGAAATTTGCCGACAATAAATATAGCCTGTTTGAACAGAAAATATTGGCCGAATATAAAAAAGATAAAGGCAGCCGAATGGAACGGCCGGTAGAGGAAATTGCCTTGGCTACATGCGGTTTTTATTTACCTGAAAATGCCCGTTTTGATTATCTTCTTAATTTAGCAGGCAACCAAAGCATGGCAAAAGCATTGCGTGAAGCTATGAAAGGTATTGAAAAATTTCAGGACGCAAAATTTCAGGATGTGTTACCATCAGAAGCTTATTTTGAAATTGAAAAGAAAAAAGACGATATATTACCAGGGTTGCTCAGAACCTTCTCTGATATTCCTAAAGATGCAACAGGCGATGTGTTTGGTAAAATATACGAATACTTCCTTGGTAAATTTGCCATGAGCGAAGGACAAAAAGGTGGCGAGTTCTTTACACCAACTTCTGTGGTACGTTTTATTGTTGAAGTAATTGAACCATACAAAGGCAAACTTTATGACCCTGCATGTGGTTCGGGTGGTATGTTTGTACAGTCTGCCAC
>NBLH01000207.1 GCA_002084525.1 Bacteroidetes bacterium 4572_117
CAAAAGCGCAAAGCACCGAAGTCTAAAGGTGCATAAGCATCGGTAAAACTAAAATGTTTATCTTTTTTTCCTGTATAATAGCCTTTTTCGCGGGCAAAAGAAATCACATCCGGGGCATATAAACAGTTATCAGGGTCATCAAGTGGGAATTGCCTGATCCTGGCTTGGTTAGCATGTCCTGAAATATATCCGTCAGGTATTTTGCGTGCTACCCAAACTGCACCTTTATTTTCTTTTCCTTTTCCAATCATTTCCATTATCCAAACTTCATTTGGGTCAGCAATTGAAAAAGATTCACCCGAACTGTAATAACCATATTCCGCTACTAAATCAGTCATAATTTTAATTGCCTCACGTGCGGTTTTCGCCCTTTGCAATGTAACATAAATTAAACTTCCATAGTCCATAATGCCCTCAGGGTCCGATAATCCACTTCTTCCACCATAAGTGGTTTCACCTATAGCTACCTGAAATTCGTTCATGTTCCCAACCACATTGTAGGTATGTGCCACCTGCTTTATTTTCCCAAGATATTTACCTGTATCCCACTCATAAATATCTAACCAACTATTTGCCGGATAATCAGCTGCCGGCCAGTGATACAACTCGCCATATAACACATGGGAGTCCGCAGCATAGGTTATCATGGTTGAACCATCGGTTGAAGCTCCTTTTGTTACTAAAAAGTTTGTACATGCATTTATTTTGCCCATAGGTAATAAAATAATTGATGCACTCAATAGTAGGTATAAAAAATTTTTCTTTATCATATTTATTATTTTTGGTTTTGAATACCGACAAAATTATAATTTAAAATGGAAACTGAAAATGGCAAAGCCTGAAAATGGAAGCAAATAGTTGGTATTCAATTACAAATTACCAAATAATCATCAATAATAGACAAAATAACCAGTAGTTATTGGTCATTAGGCCATTAGGTTATTATTGGTGAATTGGTTACTAGTCAATAACCAAATAAGCGGATAACCAATTTCAACACTCATTCATTCAATTACCAATTACTAATTTCTAATCACTTGATATTTAATAGCCCTTTAAATCAATATCTGAGCTGTCAATTATATTTACCGATTTACCCATCTTTTTTTGGATAATTTTAAAATGGTGCTCATCTTCGGGTGAAATAAGTGAAATTGCTTCGCCGGGTGATTCTGCACGGCCTGTCCTTCCAATACGGTGAATGTAATCTTTTGGCGAACGTGGTAACTCATAATTGATTACGTAGGGTAAAAATTCAATGTCGATGCCACGCGATAATAAATCGGTAGTTACCAACACCCTGAGCTTGCCATGTTTGAATTTTGTCAACAAATCAGTTCTTACCCCTTGGCTTTTTTTACTGTGGATGGGCCAGGCCTCAATTCCATTTGTGCGGAGTTTATTTGCCACATTGTCGGCCCTTTTTATCGATGATACAAAAACCAAAACCTGTTGTAAATTATTGTGCTTGATTAAATAACGTAAAAGCGGCCCTTTTTTTTCTTGCGAGACAAAATAAGCCAATTGATTGATTAAATCAACATCGCTAGTTTCGGTTTCTATTTTAATAAGCAAAGGATTGTGCAATAAAACTTGTTTGATGTTGTTTAAATCATCACCTAGTGTTGCAGAAAATAACAGAATTTGGCGTTTTTTTGGCAAAAGCGTAAAAATTTTGTCCAATTCATCTTTAAAACCAAGATTGAGCATTTTATCTGCTTCATCCAACACAAGGGTCTCGGTAGATGACAAATGAACGGCGTTTGATCCGACTAATTCCAATAACCTACCTGGTGTTGCAACCAAAATATCAACAGATTGTAAATCAATCATTTGTGGGTTTATGGAAACACCACCATGAACGGCTAAAGTTTTTATCGGCTTTGTAAGCCCTGTGGTAAATGTTTGAAACACTTCATTTACCTGAACGGCCAATTCACGGGTTGGCACCAATACCAAAACGCTAATATGCCTGTTTTCAGGGCTTGACGCAGTTTGTAAACTTGCTAAAATTGGCAATACATAAGCCACGGTTTTACCCGAGCCTGTTTTTGCAATAGCTAAAACATCTTTTTCATTTAAAATAGCCGGAATAGCTTTTTGTTGAATGGGGTATGGCCGTTTGTAGTTTTGTTTGGCTAAAATGTCTGATAATGAGGGTGGTAAATTAAAAGATGAAAAAGGCATATTTGTTGTTTTTAATATATCGTAAGCTTAATTGCGAACTTTAGGCTGCAAATATACTGAAAATTATTATTGAGTGCCTGAATGAAAATTTATTCTACTTTGTTTTATAGCTTATTTAAGCTGGTTAGCAATTTAGGTTTTTATACTTGCAGCGATTATTAATAATAAACGTCTTTAAAAAAAGTAAAAAATAAAAAATTATTTGTAACCTTTTTGCAATTAAACAGTATTATATAATAGAACACTTCGTTAAATTACAGATTTTAGATTGATGATTTTAGATTACCCCTTTAACAATCAGCACTTTAAAACAATAAATTTATTTATATAATCTTTTGATAACTAGAGTGTTGCAAATATTTAACGGACTATTGATAATTGACCTATTACCTTAACTCCCTTCCTCAAAGAAAAAATAAATTATTTTAAATTGTAACCTTTCAAAAAAAACTTATGAAAAAGATTGTTATTACCTTGGTGTTGCTTACGCCCTTTGTTTTTGTATTGTCGCAAGATGTTAAGAAAAGGACTTACGAAACTAAATTTACAGAAAAAGCACCTGAAATTGATGGATTAATGGATGATGATTGTTGGGATTTAGTGGAATGGACAGAGGATTTTACACAAACTACGCCATATGAAAATCAGGATCCAAGCCAGGAAACTTCGTTTAAAATATTATATGACGACAACAACCTTTATGTGTTTGTTCGTGCACACGATACCGAGGCTGACAAAATTAGTAGGATTATGTCGCGCAGGGATGATTTTACCGGAGATATGATCGAAATAAATATCGATAGCGATTACGACAAACAGACTGCATTTTCGTTTACCGCAATGGCTTCGGGTGTAAAAGGCGACGAGGCAATTACACAAAATGGGAATAACTGGGATGGAAGCTGGAACCCTATATGGTACTTAAAAACATCAATTGATGACAAGGGGTGGAATGCAGAGTTTAAAATACCTTTTAGCCAGTTACGCTTTGGAAAAAAAGAAGTACATGTATGGGGTATTGAAATGATGAGGAGTATTTTTCGTTCAGAAGAACGTTCGCATTGGCAATTTATCCCTAAAGGGTCGCCTGGTTTTGTGCACTTGTTTGGCGAGCTTCATGGTATAAAAAACATAAAACCAAAACGCCAAGTAGAAATACTGCCTTATGCAGTAGCAAAAATGGAGCGATTTGAAAAAGAAGACGAAAACCCTTTTGCAGATGGCAAATCAAGTAATATTTCAGCCGGTATTGATGGTAAAATCGGGATTACAAACGATTTTATACTTGATTTTACCGTAAATCCTGATTTCGGGCAGGTTGAAGCAGATCCGTCAGAGGTTAACTTAACAGCATTTGAAAGCTACTTTTCCGAAAGGAGGCCATTTTTTGTTGAGGGGAAAAGTATATACCAATTCCGGCCATCAAGTACAATTGTTATCAACAAGTTAAACCGCGACAATTTATTTTATTCGCGACGAATTGGAAGGTATCCTCATCATTATCCAGAAACAGGTGATAATGAGTATGTTGATATGCCAGAGGCTACCAAAATCTTGGCTGCTTTTAAATTATCTGGAAAAACAAAAAAAGGGCTTTCTATTGGGATACTTGAAAGCGTTACAGCAAATGAAAAGGCGGAAATTGATAATTCCGGTTCTCGAAGGGAAGAATCGGTTGAACCCTTGACGAATTATTTTGTTGGCCGGGTACAAAAGGATTTTAACAAAGGTAAAACTGTTTTGGGTGGTATTCTAACCGCTGTAAACCGTAAAATTGAAAATCCGGCTATTGATTATTTGCATGATGCTGCATATACTGGTGGGGTTGATTTTAAACATAGCTGGAAAAAGAGGACTTGGTATATAGCCGCAAAAGGGACATTCAGCAATGTAAGGGGAACAGAAACATCAATTTTAGAAACCCAAACCTCGTCAGCAAGGTACTTTCAAAGGCCAGATGCAAACCATTTGTCGGTTGATAGTGGTTTAACAAGCCTTTCGGGCTATGGCGCTACTTTTAGGTTTGGTAGGAACAGTAAAGAAAAATGGCAATTTGAAACTAGTGCAAGTTTAAGGTCGCCCGGCCTTGAATTTAATGATGTTGGATATATGAGATATTCGGATATTATTCATCATGGGACATGGGCAGGTTATTATGTAAGGGAACCTTTTGGTATTTTTCGGAATTTTTATTTGAATATGAACTACTGGATGCAATGGGATTTTAGTGGTGAATTGCTTTCATTGAACTCAAATATCAATTTTAATACACAATTTAAAAACAAATGGCGTATAAATGGTTCAATTTCAACACAAAGCAAAAATACTTCTACAACAATGTTGCGGGGTGGGCCATCTATTTTTTCACCTGGCAATTTAGGCTTGAATTTAAACCTTAGTAGCGACCGTTCTAAAAAAGTTTCATTATATCTTGGTAATTATCAAAACTTTGGCAATCATCAAAGTTCATTTTATCACGAGTATTGGGCAGGAATAAGGATAAGGCCAATGAACTCCATGTCTATTTCTATTAACCCTTCGTATGGTTACAACAATGATGCTTTGCAATACATTGAAACAGTTGATATAAACGACAAGCCAAGCTATGTTTTTGCAGAAATTGACCAAAAAACCCTCAATTTTACAGTTCGTATAAATTATGCGATTAATCCGGTTTTAACTATCCAGTATTACGCCCAACCTTTTGTAGCCTCAGGTTCCTATACCAAGTTGAAAAGAATAACGGAACCTCATGCCGACGAATATAACAATAGGTTCCATACATTTAGCGGCCAAGAAATATCTTACAATTCAGTTGATGAAGCTTATGATATTGATGAGAACCAAGATGGGGCCATTGATTATAGTATTTCGAATCCTGATTTCAATTTTCGTCAATTTAAGTCAAACCTTGTTGTAAGGTGGGAGTATTTACCCGGGTCAACTGTATATTTTGTTTGGTCGCAAGGCAGGACAAGCTCAAATTCTGACGGGACATTTTCGTATGGAAATGATATGCAAGATTTATTGACATTGTGTTGTGTATCAGTTTGTTAGTGAAACCGCTTAGCGGCTCTATAGGCTAATTTTTAGTTTTTAGACTGGACTCATTAATACTTCGGTACACTTTGCCAAAATTGCAGTTTGCAATATGTAGCTTTGGCAAAGTTTAACGAAGCGTTGAGTTATTGAGCTTCGAAATTAAACCGGCAAGTTTATCTGTTTTTTTGCATATAGGGCAATTCTTAAAAATCTGGGCAAGGTATAGCCATCTGCCTATTTTTTCTTTTAAGCTGATATACTCTTTCTAAAAATTCTTTAGGTGCTTTAATTTTGTAGCTATAATCCAATACTTTTTTTTCTTTTGGTAACATTGCAAAATACCATTCGGTTATGCCGCTTTTTTTGTCATAAATTGCCGATTCTATATTAAATACATCCATTTTTGTCCTATATCTATCTTCCATTACAGGGATACGGTCAATAAGTTTAATGCTTATTTTTTTATTATAAAGGTTTGTGATGCTTATATTTATTGATGTTTTATCAACAAAATGGTTTCCAATAATATTTCTGGGGTATTCGGTATCGTGCTCTTTTCTTGATGTGATTATGTTGTTATCTTTACCAAGATAAATTTCAAGGGTATCGTTATCGGTTACTGTGTTTAGAAAAGATTTTCCTAAAAAAATACCATTGTTATAAATGTTTGTGGATCCTGATATAATATTGTATTTGTTCCAATTAGGTATATTGGCTATCAAAAACCCATTTTTTTCTAATTTAGGGATAACAATATAGCTAAAACCTGATTTTACCATGAAATTATCCACATCAATCAAATAAGGTTTTGCATCGGAAGGTATTGTATATTTAAAATCAATATTATATTCTGTCAATATTCCATTGGTTTGGATTTCTTTAAATTTAACATTCCTGTCCCCATAGTTTATTTGTTCCTTGTTTGTATTGTTTTTTTTATTAAACGATGGTATGCTAAAACCGGATGTTGGGCTGGCGGTTGACAATTTAATTTTAACATTGTTCCAATCTATATTTGTGGCATTAAAAACATTAGCCCTAAAAATAAATTGCAATTCCTTATCGGGGCCATTATATTTAATATCGTATAATGGCGCCCAACCGGCATTTGGTGTCAGCATTTTTAAATTTATGTCAACTTTTTTTGCCGTCTGTGAAAAAACTACCACTGTAATTTCAGAAGTACCTGTTTCTGAAATTGTAGATAACTCTTTAAGCTGTAAGCCTATTTTATTATTTATTTTGCTTAATTTAAGTTTCTTCCTTTTTAAGGTAAGTAAGCCTTTGTTAAGATATGTGTATCTTTTATGAAAAAATTGAGATGCCTTTTCTATTTCACTAACTGCAACACCTTTTGAAACCCCTCCAATAGACTCATCTTTAAATAGTAAGCCTTTTTCTTTTTCCATAACTTCAATTTGGCTTTCAACCAGCTCTATTTCATATTCGTTATTAACAATAGAATCTATTAAAACTAAAACATCATTATTATAGCTGGGTTTAAGATAATTAATTTTATCGGCAATGGTAATTATATTTACTGATTTATCTAAAACATTTACATTAATAGAGTTTTCGACAATGTAAGGTGTTAAATCTGTAAATACGATAGTGTTTTTACCTTTTGTTAACGAAACACTTTTTGTATAATGCATTTCAGCTGATGAGGTATAAATAACAAGTTTAGAAATATTTGCTTTTGTTTCAATTTTAGTTTGAGAAAAACAAACCGACGCCCAAAGTACGATACTAATAACTGTAAAAAGTATTTTCATAAGATTGGATTTAAGTTTTAAAACTTAATTAAATATATTGATATTCAATAAAATTTTCTAAATTAGCCTCTTAATTATAAACTTTTACAATGAAACATTTGTATAAAAACTTTAATACCGGGGTATGATTATTTAATGCAATTTGCTAAAAAATAATCGTAAAAACATATGGGTGTTTCATTGTAATATTAAAAACAATTAAAACAAAACGTATGAAAAAGGAAGTATTATTTTTGCTAATTTTTACTATTTTATTGAGTATGTCGTGCAAAGAAAACGAAGAGAAAAAACAAGCGCAACCACCTGTTGCTGAGAAAATTAAAAAAGAATTAACAATTCATGGAGACACACGTGTTGACAATTATTATTGGATTAGGGAAAGGGAAAACCCAAAAGTAATCGACTATTTAAATGCTGAAAACTCCTATACCGATTCAATGATGGCACATACAAAAGATTTTCAAACAAATCTTTTTGATGAAATTGTGGGGCGGATTAAAAAGGATGATTCATCGGTACCATACAAACGAAACGGGTATTTTTATTATACACGTTACCAAGAGGGTGGCGAATATCCTATTTATTGCCGAAAAAAAGAAAACATGGATGCCGCTGAAGAAATTATGCTAAATGTTAATGAAATGGCAAAGGGTTATAGCTACTACCAAGTTGTAGGGGCACGTGTAAGTGAAGATAATAAAATTCTTGCTTATGGTGTTGATACCGTTAGCCGAAGGAAATATACTATCCACTTTAAAGATTTAACCACCGGGGAACTCCTTCCCGATAAAATTTCAATTACCACAGGCGGTACAACTTGGGCAAACAATAATAAAACGGTTTATTATTCAACAAAAGACCCTGAAACTTTAAGGTCGGATAAAATATTCAGGCATACTTTAGGTACAGAACAAGCTGACGATAAACTGGTTTTTGAAGAAAAAGACGAAACTTTTGGAACATTTGTATACAAAACAAAGTCAAAAAAGTATTTAATGCTCGGTTCATACAGTACATTGTCCACAGAATATCAATATGCTAGTGCCGATGAAACTAATCCGGAATTTACAATAATTCAGCCCCGTGAAAAGGATTTGGAATATAGTGTTTCTCACTTTGAGGATAAATTTTATATCCGCACAAACCTTGATGCAAAAAACTTCCGTTTAATGGAAACATCTGTTAATAATACCGGAAAAGAGAACTGGAAGGAAATAATCCCGAACAGGGACGATGTATTGTTGGAGGGAATTGACATTTTTAAAAACTATTTGGTTTTATCCGAAAGAAAAAATGGTCTGAATGAACTTAGGATAATCAACCAAACAGATAAATCGGAATACTATCTTGATTTTGGGGAAGAAGCCTATACTGCTTATACTTCAACAAACCTTGAGTTTGATACCGAGATTTTAAGATATGGTTATACATCAATGACCACCCCAAGCTCTACTTTTGATTATAGCATGGTTACTAAAGAAAAAACCTTGTTAAAAATGCAAGAAGTACTTGGTGAATTCAACCATGAAAATTACGAAGGCAAAAGA
>NBLH01000208.1 GCA_002084525.1 Bacteroidetes bacterium 4572_117
GTTTCTTTTACTTCGCCAAATTGGGGTACCTGGCTATTTGAACTATTGTTTATTACAGCAATTTTAAAACTGGCGAATAACTGTTCAGATGATAAATACTTTTCTTTATTTTGAGCCAAACGCTTCACCAAATATTCAATAAATACACTATTATCGGGTACTTCGCTTAATGCACCACTTGTTATTGCTTTACGGCTTGGCAGGGCATATAATTTATTAATGGCAATAGTTGCATTAGCAAATGCATTTCTACTTTTGAAAATACCACCTCCAAAACAGGCATCGGTTATTAGCAAACTGTGCTGAGTTGGTATGGCTCGCATATAATCGCGTATAGTACTGTTAGACAGCCACGTACCACGATTACTCCTTTCTGCATCAGAAGCTAACCAATAACCTTGTTTAAATCTTTCATCCCAGTATCCATGCCCGGCATAAAAAATCAGTAAATTATCGTCTTTATTTATGTTTTCAAAATAATATTCCAACGATTTAGTAATACTGTTAATGCCTCAATAGATCCAATCAATACAAATACGATAGCTAAAGTAACACCAGATAATAAATTACGTACAAACATATCACGATTAAAAGCAGTAGCTTTAATTTCAAATTTATTTTTTCCGCCGTATAGTTCTACTTTTGTCTTAAAATATCCATTTGCCTGATAATCAATATTGTTGTTATTTATCGATATACTTTTTATCCGTAAATTATCAAATACTTGTCCCTGAATTTCATAGCTATTTTTTGAATTTACAACTGTAAATCCTCTATTTAAATTTGGTTTTATAACCGATATTTGTGGCAACGAAACATCTTCTTCAGTATTTGAAGGGTTTAAATTAATAAGCTCACAATCTGACGAATTTATCCAACCATTATTATTTGATGATAAATCGATATTTATAAAATTATCAAGCTTTTTTTTAATGCGATATTTTTTTGAGTTTAATGCCAAGCCAATTAATTCAGAGTTTTCGTTATTCATACTATAAATATGACTTTGGTTTTTAATAATTTTTGCATATTCGGTTAACCATAAGGAATTTCTTAAGCTTAAATCGCCAAGGAAGGAATTGTTATGATATAATGAAAATTTTGTATAATTGCTTAGATTCGAATTTGAAACCTGAAAATCGTTTAAAGGGCTAAAATTTAACCTACCTACCTTGTTTGTTTTAAAAGATTTAGTTTTGTTATTATGTACCACATTAACAGTTGCCCTTTTTAATATTTGTGGATTTTGATAATATATTTTTGGTTCAGAAGGTTTATAAAAGTATTTTGTTCTTTGTGATTTTGTAAATATAGAAGCAATGGCCAAGCCAAAACCAGCATAAGAGTAAAAAATCCCGGTTGGGCTTGGATCATCTTTATTTGTATTAATGTAAATTGCTGCTAGCGACACAGGTATACCTACATAGCTCCAAAAGCGGGCTAAATTCCTTTTTTTTTGAAACTTTGCATATTTTGTCCGTTGACCAACCTTATATTTTTGTTTATATGAAAATTGTAAAACAGCGTTAGGGCTATTATGGCTTGGTTCTGATAAAATATTAAACGAAATAAGTTCATCGCCAATTTTTTCTGAAGTTCCTTTTAGGTTTTCAACACCAACTCTACTTGTTTTACCTTTTGTATAACAACTTGCAAATATAAATAAGCTTAATACAATTATAAGAGTTGTTTTCATAATAAAAGTTTTAAGTTTGTGGGATATATTGTATACAAATTTATTAAAACTTCTCAAAAATTCCAAGCCCGAATAAGGCAAAGTCATACTTTACAGGATCATCAGGGTCAAACTTCCGGAGGCTTTCAGTGATTTCTGCAACAGCTTTCCAATCGTTTTGTTTCCGTGTTAGCAAGCCTAATTTCCTACCAACATTACCTGTATGTACATCTAAAGGCAAAAACAAAGCCGATGGTTTTATTTTATCCCAAATCCCAAAATGCACCTTCCTGTTATCTTTTCTTACCATCCACATTAAAAACATGTTTAAGCGTTTTGCAGCTGAATTTTTTGCTACATTAGATACCTGCCTGCTTGTTCGATCGGGATAAGGGATTTCAAAAAATATTTTCCTGAAATTAATTAATGTGGCATATACATCAGTATTGTACTTTAAAAACACTGTTTCTAAACCATTATGGTTGCTGTAAATATTACGTAAGCTTTTCAAAAAAAACTGTAAATCAATAATATTAAAGGTTCGGTGAACAAAACCTGATAATAATCCTATTTCTTTTTCGCTTGCATTTAATATAAAACTATACGGCTCATTATCAAGCAAGTCCATAATTTTGCTTGCATTTTTAATTATCATATTTCGTTTACCCCATGCTATAGTTGCGGTGAGAAAAGCAGAAATTTCAATATCTTCTTTTTTTGAAAATCTATGTGGTATTTGAATAGGGTCGGTCTTTATAAAATCAGGTGTATTGTATTGATTATATTTTTCGTCGAGAAACTCTTTTAAATTGATCATTTTGTATTCTTTAACCTATTGCAACATTTCGTTAAATTTTCGATTTTCGATTTATCCCTCCGACTCGCTCAGCAAGCTTGCTCTGGGTAAAAGATTTTCAATTATCACATTAACAATCAGCATTTTAAAACAACAAGCCTCACTTCCACAAACTCTTGATATTTAGAACACTACAAGCATTTGACGGGCTCTTACATTCAATTTTTTATTTGAATTCTTATTTACAAAATTGAATTTATGTAAATATGCTTCCGAAAATTAAAGCTAAATTATAAATTTATTTGATGATCCCTACTTAATGGCTAACCCAAATTGGAAGGTTTTGCAAGTATTGTGCCCATAAGTTATTTTTTTTATTGCAGGATGTGATACCTTAGGTTAGAATTAAAAGGAAAGTAAAAATGAAGCGTATTTTAGCCATTTTTGATTTGTTTAAATGAATAGATACTGATTTGACTAGAACCTATTAAAATGGTTTAATATTGTCCGCATTTTTTTTGTTTTTGAAGAACGAAAACAGAATTTAACTTTTGTATTACTTCAAGGTATTAATACCCATTTTATGATTAACTCCAATATAAGGTGTAAAAACGTATACGTTCTTTTAGGGCTTTTACGAAAGGCCCTTTGCAAAACATCCTGAAAAAAGCGACAAATAAACTTTACAAAAGTTTAGGGGTTGGTATGGTAGTAACTGCACTTATTCAGTTAAGTTCGCTTATATCGGTAATTGCAATTTCGTTTATTAGTGCCGAACTGATTAGCCTGGCTGGCGGCATTGGAATTATTTTTGGTGCAAATGTTGGTACCACAATAACAGCAGTGATTGGTGCAGTTGGTGCAAATATTGCATGACGTAGGCTTGCAGGGGCCCATATGATTTTTAATGTTTTGGGTGTAATTATTATGATACCTTTTGTGAAAAAACTCGAAAGTGCATTGTTTATAATATTCAAAGATAAAGAAATTACTGACATAGAAATGCCCAAATATCTAAATAAAGCAGTTTTGGAATATCCTATGTTAGCATTAGAAGTCAAAACACCTTTTTAAAAATGCAACTTTTGAAATCATTGCCCATGGGTTAAACCTGCACCGCGCAGACATTAAATCTAGCGAAAAACTTAAAAAAATCGTAAAAAAATTCTAACAAAGACCTGCATGCAGATATTGATGAGCTTTATTATACAAAAGTAAAAACCATTTATAGTAAAATAATCAAATATACAACATTAATACAGGTAACATTTAAATAGTCGCCCAACCTAATCGATAACCTGACACGGGTAAAGATAGCAAACCGGAAAATTGTTGAAATTATCAAAAGCACAAAAGCCCTCCAGAAAAATATAAGCTTGCACATGAATTCTAACAATGAACACATTAAAAAAGAATATGAACAATTGATGCGAAAAGTCTCTATGGTGCTTAAGAAGATATCTCTGTTACGAAAAGATATTAATACCGACAAACATCTGAAAAAGTTGGGGAAACTAAAAAACGCAATTGAAGAAAACAGTATTTTTAAAGATGAACATATCGATATCCTTATTCGTGAAAAGCAAATTTCTAGCAGGATGGCAACCTCGTTGATAAACGATAGCGATATAGTTGCCGGCATAATCGAAAATCTTATTGAAGTTACTGAACTTTTATACGGTACAACTGATTCGTTATTTGAAAGTCTTGATGTTATGGTGGGTAGTTATACAAGAAGACCAATGACCGAGGATGATTAATGTTTTTGGGGGACATATATAACTGCTTAGAGTTTATAAAGTTAATTATTTACTTATTTTTATATTTTTTTCTTTTTTGAAACGATAACAGTCGTCAGTTCTCAGTAAGCAGTCTTTGCAGAGCCACTGTGGACTGACTACTGCCTTCAAGTACATCTTTTAAGCAAAGTTGGAAATCATAAAAATCTGAACGGCATCGACTTTATGGACAAACACTATTTATATCCCTCATAAAAAACCACATCGTTAAATTTTTTCCGCTTTGTTCCGTGCCTTTTTATATCTGCACTGTCATCAGGATAACCTACCGACAATATTGCAATTGGTTCAATATGTTCAGGTAATCCTAACAAAGCTGTTACCATTTGCGTATTAAAATTGCATACCCAACAAGTAGCCAAGCCTTTTTCTGTAGCTGCCAGTGTCATATGGTCAGTGGCTATCGAGGCATCTATGTCGCAGTGGTCTTTCCCATCGCTGGCCCGTTTCCACGATTGTTGATGGTTTCCGCAAATTACTATATAAACCGGTGCGGAATTAAACCACTCGCGGTGGTAACATTCACGTAATTTATCCTTATTTTCATTTTTAACAACGATAAAAACCCATGGCTGTGTGTTATTTGCCGATGGGGCTATCCTTCCGGATTCCAGCACATAATTCAGTAAATCTTCTTCAATCTCTTTATTTTTATATTTTCGCGCAGAGTATCTGTGTTTTGCTAATTCTAAAAATTCCATTTTTCCTAATTTATAAGTTTAACTTAATCGTATAGCCAAATGACAAGATAAGCATGGTACGATGCTAACCTAGTAGGTTCATATTTATTAAATTGCCTGTAACACAGCCAATTACAGAACATTGATTAATTCAAACCTGCTAGGTTTAATTTGACTTGACACTAATATGTTTTCCCTTTATTGTCTTTCATTGGCACAAATCGAACAGATATAACATCTGTTTGTTTTATTTTTCCATTCTTCTTTTTTAGCAACACCAATTCCTGCGAAAATTGGGGGCCAACGGGTATAATCATTAAGCCACCCTCGTCCAATTGCTCTTTTAGCTTTTCAGGGATATGTGTAGGTGAACAGGTAACAATAATGGCATCAAAAGGGGCAT
>NBLH01000209.1 GCA_002084525.1 Bacteroidetes bacterium 4572_117
AAACTTACTTATAACAAGTGGTGCTAGTTCACCTTTACTCTTTTCGGTTAATTTACAATCTTACTCTTTTTTAC
Source organism: Bacteroidetes bacterium 4572_117 (assembly GCA_002084525.1). Taxonomy (GTDB): domain Bacteria; phylum Bacteroidota; class Bacteroidia; order Bacteroidales; family NBLH01; genus NBLH01. The sequence continues at coordinate 75 of NBLH01000209.1, forward strand.
AAATACAAAGCTAAAGAAAAGTGTTGATTACAAAGAAAAATAGTATCTTTAGCCAAAATATCAAATAGTTATGGCTAAAGCCAATGAATCGTCACTTTATATACTTCCTAACCTAAAGGCTAGACCTAATTAATTGCTTAATAATCAACGCATTCTACCTTCATAAAGTAGAAATAGCGAAAATTGCTATTTTAATGCAATTTATGTTTAATGCTTTCTTGTAAATATGGGTGGTTTTTTGGAACTATAGGGGCTTTTGATAAAGACCTGCTAACAACAAACATAAATAAGCCCAAAAACCCGAAGAAGGAACCAATCTCAACAAAACCAATTACATTTACACCTGTTGAACCCGGCATTATTTGTAGATATAGATCAATCCACTGCCCAATAAACAAAACAATAGCGGTAAACATTAATGCTTTTGGGTTTTTTGCAATTGCGTTCAACATTAGAAATAAGAATGGAAAAGCCCAATTTATGGCAATATCAGCAATAAAAAGTGATTTCCAACCACCTTGCATCAATGTTGTATAGTAAACTGTTTCTTCTGGAATGTTTGCATACCAAATAAGGAAATACTGAGAATACCACAAGTAACCATAAATAATACTCAACATAAACATATATTTTGAGAAATCGTGTAAATGATATTTGTTCAATAGTGGTAAATTTCCGTTCCTATTCAATAAAATAGCAATTAAGGTAATGGTTGCCGCCCCATGATAAAACGCAGACATAAAGTTTTTGGCGGAAAATAATGTACTGAACCAATGAGGGTTAACAGACATTACCCAATCAATGGTAGCTAAAGTAAAAGTAAATGCAAGAACAAATATAAATATCTTCGATAAAAACTCACTTTTTTTGAAATATACTAACCCTCCAACTTCGTCTTCTTTTAATGAATACTTCCTTAACATAAAAGCTAATAAAATCCAAGAGCCTACAAAAACTATATATCTGATAATCATGAAAGTAAGATTAAGATACGGTTCTTTGTGTTTTAACAATTCATCTTTAGCAACTTCTTCGGCATGGGTCCAGTGATACACAGAATGAGAACCAAGAACTAAAAATAAAAGCAAAAGTATTGCTGCAACAGGTATAAATGTGCCCATTGCTTCAGGTATCCTTTTAAACATTGCCGACCAACCAGATTGTGTAATATACTGAATAGCCAAAAAGAAAGAAGCACCTACTGCAAGTGAAAGAAAATAATAGCTATTAAGCAGTACATTTGCCCATGTACGATCAACTTCTGTTGAAAAACCAATTCCCAACGCAATTACCCCAATAGCAATTAGGCCAAATGATATATATTTTAATTTTGGTGAAACTGTATAATTATTCATGTGTCTATTTATTAATTATTTCTATTACCACATGGAACATCCACATGTATTAACCTATTTACAACTGGCAAGTTATTTAAATAATCATGCTCTTGATTGTTAATCAGTAATCATGGATGTTTCTCCATCGTGTTAAATTGTTATATTGTTAAATTGTTAAACTATTTCGCCATCAGGCATATTCATAATTCTTTCCTCGCCTAAATCTGTTGGTTGAGCAGTAAATTTTCCACTTTTAAATAAGGATCCATCACCTTTACCAGTAGGGCCATGGCAAATAAGGCAATAAATACCATATTGATTCTTTCCCTTTTCCAAAACATCACTTGACATTTTAAAAGGGTTAACTAATTGTTCGCCTGCAAGTTTTTGCCCGTCGGCAGTCTTTTCATAGCTGTAAGGCATTTTTCCCCTGGCAATGGTTCCTTCAACAGGCAATTGCTCAGTCATTCTATTGGCAAATACTGGATTTATACTGTAATCCTCATAGGCTATTGGCTTTACCATATCATCTAAATATTGTGCTCCAGGTGTTTTCCTGTTATGGTTACATGAAGAAAAGGATATCAATACTAAAGCAAGGCTGAAAAAAATACTTATTTTTTTATTAGTCATTTGTATATTAGTCATTAGTCATTGATTATTAAATTCAAATTTCATTTACAAACTGTCAACTAAAGTCTGCCAACATTTTTACTCTTGTTTTCTAATTTTCTTGAACATCAACCGCACCTGAATCCCGTAAGATTTCAGAAATTTTGGCCGAATCATCATCTGTCATGGTTTTAGTTTTATTTATCAGAACAACAAACTTATCATCGTTTATCCCATCGGCTACATATTTTGCCTTTGATCCCGGGCCTTTTTTTACCCGGATAAAAAAAGCTATTAGAGAGCTAATCACTGTTATATTTATTACCATAACAAAAAGGATAACAACAAACGACAGTGAAAGTGATGGTTTTCCACCAATATTTAGCGGATAACTCTCAACCGCTGTCCAGTACATAAACCAAAATGTTAAACTGAAACCAATCACACCAAAAGCAAAAGCAAAATATGGGAACCTGGTTTTTAATTTCATTGCTTCAATTATTTCAAACACGGGAAATGGCGTATATACATCTTGTACTTCTACATTTTTATCACGCAACTGATTAATTGCAGGGGCGACAAGCATTTCATCATTATAAATTCCAATTATATTTTTTTCCATATCTATTTTATTAGTCATTGGACATTAGTCAATAGTCATTAATCGTTAGAGTCCGTAGTAGGTTTTAAAATACCTTTTATTTCACTTGATGCAAACATCGGTATAAATTTAAAGAACCCAAGTACACCTACAAGGAACAAACCAATTGTACCAACATATAACATAACTTCAACAAAAGTTGGTGAATAATCAGCCCATGCTGAAGGGAGATAATCTTTTGATAATGAGGTGATTACAATCACATATCTTTCAAACCACATCCCTATATTAATAAATATTGAAATAATAAATACTATAGTTATATTACTTCTTATTTTTTTAATCCAAAACAATTGAGGTATAACAGCATTGCAAATGAACATTGCATAAAATGCCCAATAATAATCGCCTGTAATCCTATTTTTAAAGAATGTAAAAAATTCATATTCGCTACCTGAATACCATGCAATAAAAATTTCAGTAATGTAGGCTGTTGCCATTATTAAACTTATAAACGTAAGGATACGCCCAATTGCATCTAAATGCCCTTTTGTCACATAATCCTGAAATTTATATAGTTTACGGATAATAATCATTAAAGTAAGTACCATCCCAAATCCTGAAAATATTGCACCTATAACAAAATAAGGTGGAAATATTGTTGTGTGCCAACCCGGCATTATTGAAGTTGCAAAGTCCATTGATACTATTGAGTGTACAGAAATAACCAATGGTGCGGTTAAACCGCCAAGAATTGCTGCAAGGGTTTCAAACCTAAGCCATGTCCTTGTGGAACCATCCCACCCAAAAGATAGCAAATCATATACAAACTCCCTTACTACGTTTCCGGTTTTTTTTGCACGGTCCCTAATTGTTGCAAAATCAGGTATCATACCAACGTACCAAAAAGTTGCCGATGCCATTAAATATGTACTAATTGCAACAACATCCCAGAAAAGGGGTGAATTAAAGTTTACCCAAAGCGGCCCCCGTGAATTTGGATAAGGCATAATATAAAATGCTAACCATATGCGCCCCATGTGTATCATAGGGAAAATACCGGCCGAAATAACGGCAAATACTGTCATTGCTTCTGCTGCCCTGTTGATTGAAGTCCGCCATTTTTGCCTTAATATCAGCAAGAATATTGAAAAGGCAGTACCTGCATGACCGATACCTATCCACCACACGAAATTAATAATCCCCCATCCCCAAGCTACAGAATTATTTAAACCCCATGTACCAATTCCTTGGGATATTGTAACAAATCCTGCCCAAATCCCGGCAATTAACATCACAGTAGAAATTGACATTGCAATAAACCACCAATTTGGTGCCCTGCTTTCAACAGGTTTGGAAATATCTTCTGAAATCTGATGATAACTTTTGTTACCTTCGATTAGACTTCCTCGAACTTTAACGTCGTACATATTCTGTTTTATTTATCGTTTATACCGGAAAACCGGATAAAAATTGAATATTGACTAATGATTAATGAATATTTTGCTATCGCTTTATATTATTAACCTATGCAATAAAATCATCTTTTGTTTTATTTTTTACTTTGGTAAAATAACCTACACTTGGTAATGTGTGTAATTCTTCAAGCAAATGATAATTACGCTCATTGTCATACGCTTTTGCTATATTGCTTTCTTTATCGTTTAAATCACCAAAAATAATAGCATCTGCTGCACAAGACTGTAAACAAGCCGGTTTTATTTCACCATCACGCAATAACCTGTTTTCTTTTTTTGCGTTAAGTTTTCCTTCCTGAATGCGCTGAACACAAAGTGTACATTTCTCAACAACACCACGTGTCCTAACCAATACATCAGGATTTAAGACCATTTTTGATAAATTTATATCATCTGTAAACGAATATTTTTCATTATTTGTAAATTGATACCAATTAAACCTACGTACACGGTACGGGCAGTTGTTCATGCAATATCTTGTACCGATACAACGGTTGTATGCCATTTGGTTTAAACCTTCATCACTATGCGGTGTTGCCGCCACGGGGCAAACATTTTCACATGGTGCATTATCGCAATGTTGGCACATAATTGGCATATAAAGTACATCAGGGTTTTCTGCATGTTCAGAATAATACCTGTCAATACGCATCCAGTGCATGATACGTCGGTTAATAACCTCATCGCGACCAATTACGGGGACATTATTTTCTGCCTGGCAAGCTATAACACAAGCACTGCAACCTGTACAAGCATTTAAATCAATAGCCAAACCCCAATGGTGGCCTTTAAACTCAGGCTTTGGATAAAGCGTAACTGAATGTTCCTCAGCATGAAGATGAGCCTCGTTACCTGCACTCGGGTTTTTTACATATTCATCAAGTGTAGTCTCCCTGATTAAATCACGCCCATGCATAGTATGATATTCCTGTGTTAAGGCAAGTTTATGGTTACCTACAACTTTTTCTATTTTTACATCAGAAATTGCATAAGATTTATTTTTGCCTGTATTATTTATTAAAGTAAAAGCATTTTGCCCAACATTGTCGGCAGCAAGCCCTGCATTTGTCCTACCATATCCCATTGCAATGGCAACAGTTTCGTCGGCCTGGCCTGGTTGAATTAGTACCGGCAATTCAAATTTACCGTTAACATTAACTAAATCACCAAGTTCCAACCCTTTTTCGTTAGCATAATTGTAAGAAACAGCTAAATAATTATCCCAACACACCTTTGAAACAGGATCGGGTAATTCTTGTAACCAAGGATTATTAGCATAAGTCCCATTTCCAATCCCAATATTTTCGTAAATAACCAATTCAAGCCCTGAACCTGTGTTTTTTACATTTTTTGCAGCATCGGCTATGCCTTCAAAATTGAATTCGAAAATAGAAAGCCCGTTTGTAGTTTCAAAAACACCGTCGTGCAAGCTTTTATTCCAGAATGAGTTAAAATCAGTTAATGTGTTTTGCTTTGGATATATTTCAGTTTCCCAATAATTTTGCAAATAAGAATAATATCCTTTATCCGCCCCTATCCATTTTAGCAAACCATCCTGCGCCTGGCGTGTATCAAATAACTTTTGGATAGTTGGTTGAACAAGACTATAAAGCCCGGTTTTTGGTTCGGCATCGCCCCAACTTTCAAGATAATTATTATCGGGCAAAATATATTTACAAAGCTTTGATGTTTCATCTTTGGTACTTGCAAAAGAAACAGTCAATGCTACTTTTTTTATACCTTCAACAAATTTACTCGTTTCAGGATAATTATAAGCAGGGTTTACATTATAGAAAAACATGGCAGAAACTTTGCCGGCATTCATTTCGTCGACAATAGCTTTTACTTCAGAATCATTACTTAATTTATGTAATAATGGAGAATTTATATCTACTGTTTTTCCGTAATTTTCAAGTAACTGATTTATTGCATTAACCAAATACTGATTATTACTATTATTTGTACCACACACGACAAGTGATTTCCCTTTTTTTGCCCATAATTCATCAGCCAACGAATCAATATTTACAATTGCTTTTCCGCCGCTTAAAGTTTCTTTTCCGGCTTTTGCTGCAATATTATTATAAAGCTCAACCAATAAAGCACCCTCATCAGATGGTTTTATAGGGATACGGTAATCAGCATTACTGCCGGTAAGTGTCATTGTTGACTCAAACTGGACATGTTTTGACATGCCCGGGTTTGATTTATCTAATTTACGTTTTTTACTATATTGTTTTGTGAATTCAATAGGTGAAATCCAGTTTCCAAGAAAATCAGCATTAAACCCAACAATTAAATCAGCATTATCAAAACGATAATCGGGTAAAAATCTGGCAGAATCGTACAAATTTAAAACCGAGGCCTGTACCCTCGCAGAAGTACCGCCTTGTGTAAGGCCTGATAATTCATTACCTTCAAGTTTAATAGGTCGCCCTTCCCTTGTTTTTACCAAAATACTGCAATAATCATTACCATCAAAAAAAGTAGAAGCATAATAATTAGCTATCCCAGGTGTAATATCATCCGGCTTAATTAAATATGGTATGGCTTTGTTTACCGGTGTTTCGCAACTAGCTGCCAGTGTAGCATATCCAACGCCAAAACCCAATAATTTTAAAAAGTCCCTCCTATTTGTTTTCCCGGTACCTTTTACTTCATCTTCAGGAATCCCTGTTATTGAAAATTCAGGTTCTGATTCAACTTTCAGGTTTCCTTTTAATTCACTAAGACTTCTCCAGTATTTTTTCATCTATTTTATGTTTTTTCTCTCGCAAAGACGCAAAGGCGCAAAGCTTTTCTCTTTTTTCTTACATTTAGTAATGGCATTTGGCACAATCTTCCCCACCAATTTCAGAAACTGTAACCCCTTTTCTTAAACCATTAGCAATTTCTTCGTGATATTTTTTATATTTATCGCCAAAGTACTTATTATCAATATCAACAAAATTCTCACGATGGCAATCCAAACACCATCCCATGCTTAAATCATTTACCTGTTGTAAGCGTCCCATGTTTTCAACATCGCCATGGCACTCTTCGCACTCTAATTTGCCGGCATTAACGTGTTGTGCATGATTATAATAAACATGATCGGGTAAATTATGAGATACCGGCCTAAATTAGTTGCTTCCTGAAATACTACCATTGAAATTACAACTACTGCCGCACCAATTAACAATGCATGTATAAAAACAAGTTTTTTCAAAAACTTGGTAACAGCCAAATCAAAAATTGAAAGTAATAATACAATTAAACTTATATAAAATAGGCCTTTTGTGTTTTTAGGTAAGTTGCTTGTTTTATTTTCGAGGAAATTTGGATCGATCTTTACTGTTTTTTTCACCTCAACAATTGCATTTGGGTCAAAATTTCCGATATAGTTAAGTATTGCCTTAACCTCATCATCAGTAAGGGCATTATCAGGCATTGGAATTTTGCTATATTCCTCAAAAACATTTATAGCAGCAGTATCACCTGCCTTTACCATTGTTTGAGACGATTGGATAAATTTTATTAGCCAAGCTGTATCACGCCTCTCTGTAATGTCCAATAAATCAGGGCCGATTTTCTTTCCACCTCCAATTGAGTGGCAAGCATTACACATTACAAAATTATCTTTGGCAGTTTTCTGAGCTAAGGTATCAGAAACATTATAAATAAGCAGCAGTATAAAAATAGCTATTAATTTATTGATTCTTTGAGAGTAAACCAATTTTGTCTGCATATGATTCTAAAATAAATTTAAATAATATTCATTCCTTGATTTAAAGAAAGCAAATATATATATTTAGATATTATTATCCTAAATAATTTTAACTTATTTTAACACAGATACAAAAAAAATTCATATAAAACAATTATTTACTTGATATACAACAAAATATAATTCCATTTAAGCACTAAGTACTATTTAATGTTATCTTACACACTGGTGCAAATATCTTACAATATGCAAGTTGCGTAAAAGTAAATATCTAACTAGAGTCTGTCTCGTATGTTTGCAAAGATAAGTTTAACAACAACAAAACATGCCGTTAAAGCTCTGGTTTTCTATCCATTACAGACATCAATAAAAAAAACTTAATTTATGATTATTTTCATTGCAATATGTTAAAGAACAGCTAGCATTTTTAACCAAATAATTTTACTAAATTCGCACACCTTAATTTTTGAGAGGGTTACGAATAAATAATATTTTTAATTTTAATGATGTAATAATTATGAAAAAATTAGCAGTTGTTGCATTGGGTGGTAATGCATTACTAAGAGGCGACCAAATTGGTACCATAGAGGAACAGGAGAAAAACACAAAGGATACCCTTGAAAATCTCCTTTACTTAATAAAAGAAGGTTACGGCCTTGTGATTGGTCACGGAAATGGGCCACAAGTTGGGAATATACTTATGCGAAACGATGCAGGTGAAGAAATGTACGATATCCCCCAGATGCCTCTAGACATTTGTGTAGCAGATTCGCAAGGCGGGATTGGCTATATGATTGAACGTATGCTGCGGAATGTCCTGATGGAACATAATATACAAAAGGATATAGTTACAATGGTTACCCAGGTTGTTGTTAATAAAGATGATGGGGCATTCAATAATCCGACAAAACGTGTGGGTAAAATTTACACCAAAGAACAAGCCAACGAGTTAAACAAATCGAAAGGTTGGATATTCAAAGAAAGCCCTAAATTAAAGGATGGCTGGCGAAGGGTCGTGGCATCGCCTGAACCGTTGGAAGTATTTAATGCTGAATCGATTGAGGCACTTGCAAGACAGGGGACAATAGTTATTGCAGCAGGTGGCGGTGGTGTCCCGGTTTACGTTGACGATGAGAAAAATATACGCCCATTAGAAGCTGTTATCGATAAAGATAAAGCTACCTCGTTATTGGCAACCACCATTAAAGCCGATGAGTTTTACATATTAACTGACGTACCGTATGTTTATATTGACTACAGGCAACATAACGAAAAGAAATTGGATTTTTTGAATAAAGCCGATGCTGAAAAATATATGAAAGAAGGCAAATTTGGCGAAGGGAATATGTCGCCGAAAATTAATGCAGCTATAAGGTTTGTAGAAAACGGTGGTTCAAAAAGTGTGATTACCGAAGCTACTAAGCTTGCAGATAAATCTGTTGGCACAAAAATTACACTTGAGTAGGGATTGGTAATTAGTAATTGGTAATTGTCAACTAAATATTGTTGGGCTATTTATCACCTTCCGATTAAGCAATAATCAGCAATCACTAAACCACTAAATCACGAACTGACAATGAATTACAAATCAAACATTTATTAACAAAAAAATTAAAATAATAAGTTATGGC
>NBLH01000210.1 GCA_002084525.1 Bacteroidetes bacterium 4572_117
AGTAAAAATGCAACGATTAAACAAAAATGCAAAGATATAACAAAACAATATGTTTCTTTAACAGCACAATTGAGTGGGGCGGAGGCGAAAAATGGCACTTTGACATGGCTTACGCAATGCACAAGGATGGTTATAATGTTTTGTTTTTTGCAAGCCCAAACAGCTACCTTAATGAAAAATTATCAAAAACTAATATAAAAACAATTCCTGTAAGAATTTCAAATTTAAGCTTTATAAATCCGGCAAAAATATATTATGTAAAAAACAAATTGATTGAAAATGATGTTGATACAATAATTATGAATCAATCGAGCGATTTAAAAGCGGCTGGTATTGCAGCTAAAAAAGCAAAAATCAATCGTATAATTTACAGAAGGGGAAGCGCAATACCAATAAGAGATACATTTTTTAATAGGTATTTATTTAAAAACATTGTTACCGGTATAATTGCAAATACGAATGCTACAAAAAAAACTATACTTCAAAACAACACCAAATTATTTGACAATGAAAAAATTGAGGTAATATACAATGGCATTGATATATATAAATTATATGCTCAAGAAAAAAAAACATTTTATAAAAAAACAGAAAACGAATTTGTTATTGGGAATCTTGGAAGGTTAGAAAAACAAAAAGCCCAGCATCACCTACTTGAATTGGCTTTGGAACTTAAAAAAAGGAAAGCACGGCCATTTAAAATTGTTATTGCCGGGAAAGGAAGCCTTGAAGCTAATTTAAAGGCAAAATGTAAGGAATTAAATTTGTGCGATGTAGTAGTTTTTACAGGTTTTGTAAATAAAGTAAAAGGATTTTATGCAGATTTAGATATCTTTATATTAACATCTATTTGGGAGGGTTTTGGATATGTAATTGCCGAAGCCATGGCCTTTAAAAAAGTTGTGATTGCTTTTAATTTAAGCAGCAACCCTGAAATAATTGATAATAATAAAACAGGTTTTTTAGTAAAACCCGGCGATATTGAAGCTATGGCTGACAATGTTATTAAAATAATGAATGATAAAGACCTACAAACAGAAATGACCGACAAAGCCTTTCATAAAGTAAAAGAAAACTTTACAATTAATATTGCTTATAAAAAATTCATCAAATATTTACACCGTTAAAAGTAAGTGCTCAAATGTGGTGATTAAATTAAAAATGATTCAAATATGGAACAATACTTTAACTCTATCTCTTAATAACCTTAACTTAAACTTAAAAGTAAGTTCAGGGTCTTTAAGTTCCCCTTTAAAGGTTGTTCCCATCCTTAAAAAATATTTGTAAAAGGTAGAACTGCTAATCCCCCATTTTCTGATAAATTGCTTTCTCCCATTGTTTAACTTTGCCCTTCCAACTGATTTTGAAAGAAAATGGTATACCCTGCTTTTTTCAACAATTTTAAAGTATCTGACACCCGCATGCCATAATTTCATGGAAATATCCGGATCTGAATATAACCCGGGCGAGAATTCAGGACTATACCCACCAACTAAATCCCAAAGTTTGCGGTGCATCACTGCTGGTGGCCAACTCGACCCATTTTTGTCTTCGAAGGGTAAATCCTGAAAGCTTTTTAAAAGTTCTTTTTCATTAAAACTGTCTACCGTAGTCCCGTATGTGTATGGCGAGATGGTTGGTTTGTTTCTTATAGATTTGGGTTCAATAGCGGTTGATGATAAATAAAAATAGTCTGTACCTATTGTTTTAATCTCTTGGTATAAGTAATGGTCCCAATCAGGGCAAACATACATATCGTCGTTTAAATATAATATGTAATTTGCTTTACAAAGCGAGTATGCAGCATTTACGGCATAACATACACCAATATTTTCTTCGGAATAACTAAAAGGTATTTTTTCTTGTTTTAGCCATTCTTTTGTACCATCACTCCCTTCATTTACATGAACAACAATTTGATGAACCAATCTCGAGTTTTTTCTTATTGAATCAATACAAGTTTTTAAAAACTCTATATTGTTCCAACTTGGTATGATTATCGAAAAAACAGGATTAGCATCAGATTTAAAATCGGAATACTCAATCATTACTACAGATTTTTCAAAAAAAAACAAAGATACTGATTTAAGTTTTCAGCGATTTATTAAAAATTGCGCCATATTGCCTTTGCAGGGGTGGCAAAATCATTAAATAAACAGATAAATATAATATCAAAACACTGCAAAACAAAAAACACACTGAATATCTAAGCCAGAATCAAATAAGCCCTAAATAATTAATTATAAAATAATTACATTTAGGACAGAAAGTGAATTATAGCCCAAAGATAGTTACTTAATGTTAATTATCCTAATGTACTTATTTTTTGCAATCTGTCTAATTCCAATATTTTTATTTTTCTTCCGTCAAGGCTAATTACATTTTCATGTGCAAAACCCGAAAGTGTCCTTATTGCGTTTGAGGTTGTCATGTTAGAAAGGTTAGCAATATCCTCTCTTGATAAATATACCTTTATCGTTTTTTTATCATCTTCATAGCCAAATGTACTAACTAAAAATAATAAAGACTCCGCCAACCGCCCACGTATGTGTTTTTGGGTTAATGTTACCGTTCTTTCGTTAGAAAAGCCTAGTTCAATAGCTAATTGTTTTAACATTGCCAACGCCAAATCTCCATTTTTTCTAATAACATTAAACAATGCGTCTTTTTCGATAATACAAATTTGGCTGTCTTCAATTGCTACCGCCGACGAAATGTAATGGTCGCCGGCAAAAAGAGCCCTATAACCAATAAACCCAATTGGTTTTGACATACGCACTATTTGTTCCCTGCCCCCAACTCCTTCTTTTATAACTTTTACCTTACCTTTTGAAAGACAAATCAAACCACTGGGTTTATCTCCTTCTTTGTAAATTATTTCTCCTTTTTTGTAGCTGGTACAAGAGTGGTAATTAAACAATATTTGTTTTTGGTCGTCAGCTAATAAGTTGAATATGGATGCTTTACTGTCGATACAGTTTTCGCAATATTTTTTATCTTGTAGCATTTTTTATGTATTATGTTCTGCAACACAAATGTAATTATAATCTAAACAATAAAGAATTTTTAGATAAAAATTATAATTATTTTTAATTAAAAAAGGAACTGGCATGCCAGTTCATAAATAAATACTCAAGCAAAATTAATTGTATATTTACTTTTACGCAACTTGCATATTGTAAGATATTAGCATCAGTGCGTAAGAACATTAAATAGCACTTAGGGATTGTGATGGAATAAATTGACAGTTTTAAACGAAGGTATTTTGTTTTTTAACTAATAATAGCGGGCTATTTGAAGCGTTTTTCAAAGAAGATAAAAAGCAAAAGAGCAAGTTGAAAGCGTCAAGTTATTTCGGAACAATTCCTTAGTGCTTAAATAAACTTTTGTAAGCTTGGATACAATATTTTGTTAGTCTGTTTGAATTTTTTAATTTTGAAAAAATTAGGATAAACTGAATATATACAAATAATACAGGCTGCAAGTGTAATTGTTTGACATTGAGTTTGTTGTATTTCCGTAAAACCTATTACTAACCCTTTTAAATTTTATTATGCAACATGCACAGTCGAATCCAACCCAAGGTATAGGTATAGCAGGGATAATTATTGGGATTTTTTCTATTTTTTTTGCAATAATTCCTTGTACTATTTTTTTAGGGATAATTTTAGGTGTAATTGGTTTAATCCTTACAATAATTGGTATAAACCAGGCCACAAAATTAAATGTTCAAAAAGGTTTATTAATTGCAGGGTTAATAACTTCTATTATGGGCTTGTTAATAGCATTGCTATGGGGGCTTGCTTTTACAGAGATGTTTAACCAAAACAATTGTTTATGCGCTTATTTTTGCAAAAAGCGGGAAATACCCCATAAAATCGTCGTGCGTAGAAATAAATAATAAAATATGTATCAGCAAAGGTTTGTCGAGGGCTTTTTCGCAGATAATGCGTGGGGATTTAAAAAAGGCAAAACAGTTGAACAGCTACAGTTTACTTATTTTTTTATTTTTTTTTATTCAATTGACCCTGCGCTTATTATTTTCGGTTTTATTTGCGGTATCAAAAAAAAGATTTGTTATTGGTGTAGATGTAATTTTAAGTTTGGGGCTTTTTATTTATTGCTTTAAAGGCTTTTTTAGTGTTTTATTCAGTACTTTTTAAGCATTAATATCATATATTTATTTGTTCTTTGATTTCCCTACAAACAGGCAAGTGAGGCTTTCAATTTCTTCAGATGTACCCATTACAAATAGTTTATCATCTGCAGTTATTACCCTTTCTGGTGAAGGGTTGTAAACAATATCGCCCTCTTTGGTTTTTAAACCGATTAAATTCGCCCCTGAAATTGATCTGATATTTAAATCTTTAATAGATTTGTTTATATTATGCGAATCTAAGTCTGAACATGATATTTCTTCGATATTTACATCAACGCCGCTCCGTAAAAGCAGGGATTCAATAAATTCGATGACACCGGGTTGCGACACTAACTTGGCCATTCTTGTCCCTCCAATTTTATCGGGCATTATTACATTTGTAGCACCTGCCCTTCTTAATTTCACATCAGAATGTTCTTCTGATGCCCTGCTAATCAATGTCATTGTTTTGTTGAACTCCCTGACTGTTAGTGTTATAAACAGGTTGTCGGCATCGCTTGGTAAAGTTGTGATCAAGGCCTTGGCGCTTTCAATTTTGCAACGCAACAATACATCTTCATTAACAGCATCGCCATGAACATGAAAAAAATTCTTGTTTTTGCGAATTTCGTCATTAGCTTCATCCTCTACAACACCATCGTTGTTTTCTATAAGCAAAACCCTTTCGTTGTGCAAAAGCAAATCCAAAACTGCTTGTCTGCCGTTTCGTCCAAAACCACATACTATAACATGGTTTTTAAGCCCTTTTAAAGTTGATTCCATTTTTTTGTTTTTTAGTAAATTGCGAAATTCGCCATCTAAAATAAACTTTGTTGCATTGGTAATAAAATAAGCAAAAACCCCGAAACTAATAACAATTAAAAAAGATGTGAAAAGCATCCCGTTTGTAGAAAGTGGCCTTACCTCTTCAAACCCAACAGTAGATATGGTTATCATTGTCATATAAAAGGCTTCGATAAAAGAGTATCCTTCTACCAAAAAAAAGCCACTTATCCCAACCCCAATAACTAAGAAAAGGGCGACAAAACTGTAATATATGTAATTTACTTTTTTCAATTAGTATAACTTTGTTTTAGTATTTCAGAACCAATCCCACAGTCGAGGCATTTGTTTTTTTGGCAATAATTTTTAGTTTGTTGAATAAGTGCCTGCGATAAAAATGCGTTGTTTGCTTTTATGCCCACCGCATTCCACATTCTTGTAATATAATTATTTTCAGGGTTTATACTTTCTAAAAAAGTAATTGCTTTATCTTTAAGGGTTTGGTTATCTTTAAAATTACCATAAAGAAAAGTAAAAGGTACAATTGTATTAATAATAATGTTGTTAATAGAAGTTTTTCCGATTTTTTTTTCTTTTTTTTCCGATTTTTTTTCAAAAGTATAGTGGGTTGACCAAAATTCTGATGCATTTATTTCAAAAAACCCCTGAATTTCTTTAATGTTATTGGCATTTATTATTTTTGAGAAAAGCGTGCTTGATTGATATATTAAGTTTGCAAATTGTGATATCCTGATAAAAGGAAAGTTTGATGGCCTTGAACGTAAAAATTTCCAACTATGTTTTTCAATAGGGCGTAATTTGAACTTTCGCTGTAGGTGAAGGTACTCTTTTTTTAAATCCTGAAAATACATATCAGGGTAGTTGTTATTTAAAAACCCGGCTTGCCCATAAAGCAAGGCTTCAATTTGCATCAAATTATTGTGATGTTTGGCCAGATATTTAAGAGGCAATGACCTGGCTAACCTTTCAAAGGGCTCGGCATTTAAATTGAAACCAAAATTACGTGCCATCATTTGGTAAAAAACTTCCTCCCAGTTGTTTTTATTTATTTCAAGCTTTTCGTTTATAATTTTTGTTTTTTCGTTTAGCCGTTCAAATAAAATATTGTCAAACCACATTTTCAACCTAAATTGCTCTACTGTTTTAATGTCATCGCCACACGAAAGTTTATTTTCATTTTCAAGCAACTCTTTGTATTTGTTAGTTAGGGCTTGGTTTAAACTAAGTTTTAATGCAGGTACTTTGTCTTTATTTTCGTTAAATATTTCAATATCATCGTCAAAAACCACATGTAAAATAACATTATTGTAGGCTTTATCATTTTGGTGCTTATGTTTGTTCCAATCAGATGATTTCAGGTGCATTTCAACATTGCCTGCCCATAGGGTATCGTCTATTTTAATTTTTGCATTAAAAAAATCGGGCCCGGCATTATGGTTTTGCATCCCATGATTCAATATTTGTAATAGTTTGCCATTAGTACAAGTAAGTTTTTTGGTATCGTATAACTTATATTTCCAAATAAAATATAAAACCTTTTCTTCCATAATTCCTAAATTAACAAAACAGTACGTACCCAGACAAAATTAATTGCCTCCAGTGAGGGCTTCGCCATTGTATAATTACTTTTACGCAACTTGCATATTCTAAGATATTTGCACCAGTGCGCAACATTAAATAGCACTTAGTGCTTAGCTTCGCTACAAACAAAAATAAGAAAGCAGATAACACTGATTTAACTGATTCACACAGATTTTTATTAGTCTTAAAACACTATAACACCCAACAAATAATATATAGTGCTGTATTTAAATGGTTAAACTACAATATTTATCGTTAACAAAAGTACAATCAATAAAATAAAATCTATGATAAAATAATATATATTACATTTGCAAGTTCATTAACAAAGCATAATTTATTGAAAACAAGATATATGGATAGGGCAAAGAGTTTAAAAAAGAGACCGTTAAAGAAAAAAATAGAATTATATCACACTTATTATAAGCGAAGTGGCTTGTATAAGTTTTTGGGAATAAACCTAATGAAGTTGGTTTTTATGCTAGTTGGTATAATTGTTTTAATTTTAGTAGTAGATCAGATAGTAGATTTTAAGCAACAGCAAGATAAGCTCCAAGATTTTGTTGAAGGTCATAACCCTTTATTTGTTTTTACTTTTTTCCTTTTAACAGAATCGGTATTAGGCTTTATACCACCCGATATTTTTATGGTATGGGGAAAAGCAAAATTCCCTGAGTTTCCTTACCTAATTGTTGGCTTATTGGGTACTTTGTCGTATATTGGGGGAATTAACGCTTATTTTCTTGGTGTTTTAGTCCGAAAATTCCCCTCGGTTGAAAGATATATACAAAAACGGAATGAGAGTAATTTTGAACTAATCGAAAAATGGGGTGGTATAGTAATTATAATGGCAGCGTTATTTCCTTTACCTTTTGCCATGATTAGTACTATTGCAGGAATTGTTAAGTACCCTTTTCGTTTTTTTTTACTATATGGTTTAACAAGGTATATACGTTTTTTCCTTTATGCTGTTGTAATTTTTGGCGCAATTAAAACATTTATTTAACACCGATTTTCGCAGCTGCTAAACGGATAAAACTTAGCAAGTTGAACTAATTCCGCTAAGGCGGGACTAACTTGCTAGGTAAGTATGCAAGCAAAATTAATTGTATAATTACTTTTACGCAACTTGCATATTGTGAGATATTTGCACCAGTGCGTAAGAACATTAAATAGCACTTTGTGCTTATTTAAGACCTAGTAAGTTTTAAAGCCCGTCCTTGCGAGGGCAAAGCCAGAAACAACCCCCCGGTACCAACCGCTGCCTATTAAAAGAAACGCTAAAAAACAGCCCATTTATAAACTTCATTCCTGAACAAACACGAAGCTGCTTTTTTTACTTGCCTCATATCCGTTTTCAATAAAAATAACCGCAGTTATTAATTTTTTTTAGTATTTTTGAAACCTATATTAATCAAAGCTTATGTTATCCCTCAATTAATTCTTTTATGAAAAAAAAATCTATTCTAAAAGCTATCTTGTTATCAATTTCATTGTTTTTTTATGTTTCCGTTCAATCACAAAGCGTTGATGAAATTAAAAGCCAGCCCAAAGTATATATCTGGGGGCAAGGTTCAGGCGTAACACTTAACGAGGCCGATAATTATGCGCTGCGTTTTCTTATTGGCCAAATATCAACCCATGTCGAAAGCAAATTCAGGCAACGTACTGAATGGGGGCAAGGAAAAAAGTTTGAAGAAAAAGTAGAAATGGTTGTAAACACTTATTCGTCGGCAACCCTGCAACAAACTGAACGTATTGTGGTCCAAAACGAGCCTGATGCCTTGGTATTTAGGTATATAAAACGAGATGACATAGCAAAGGTTTTTGAAAAAAGAAAAAACAAGGCAATTGAGTTTGTAAAAGCCGCTTTAAATGCCAAAGAAAATTTACAGCTTGCCGATGCCTTAAAATATTATTACTGGGCATTTAATTTATTAAAAAGCCACCCCGATTTTGATGAAATATATTATACCGATAAAAAAGCCGGAAAACACTTATTGGCTGTTTGGATACCTGTACAGATGAATAATATTTTTTCGAAAATCACATTCTCTATCAAAAAAATAAATAAAAGCGAAAACGAAAAAAGTTTTGTTTTAGGCATCAAATATAAAAACAAACCCGTAACTAATTTAGACTATTCATACTGGACAGGCAGAGACTGGTCAGCTTGAAACGGTAATGGCACAAATAAAACCAATACCTTTTAGGGGCAGTTATTTCGAATTGGCTGTTGATGCCCCAACAAATACACCCGAACCGGAAACTGGTGATAAAATTGACAAAATTGAAACACCGCTTGATTACAAAAATGTTTTAGATGCAATTACAAAAGCCGTTAAAACTAAAACTTATGCTGCTGTAAAAAAATATTTTACAAATGATGCTTATAATTCATTTATCCGTTTGGTGCAATACGGCAATGCACGTATTTTAACCGAACCACACTGGGAGGCCTCAAAATTAGCTAATAGTGTTATATTCAGGGATTTAAGAATGTCGTTTGCGTTTAAAAACAATAAAAAATTTGTTGAAGGTGTAGTGTTTAGTTTTAATGAAAAAAAACAGGTTGAAAGTGTGTCTTTTGCCCTTTCAAAAAAAGCGGCAAATAGTATTATGGAGAAAAAGGTTTGGACAGAACAAAACCGCTTGCAGATAATAGCTTTTATGGAAGATTATAAAACAGCTTACGCGCTTAAAAAACTGAAATATATCGAATCGATTTTTGCCGACGATGCATTAATAATTGTTGGACGTTATACTTTTGTTAAAAACCCCGAAAACCCATATCGTAAAAACAAGGTGATACAATATAACAAATATAGTAAAGCTACTTACATAAAACGGCTTGGGCGTTCATTTAAAAGCAACGAGTTTATAAATTTAAAATTTGAAGAAAGCCGTATCAGAAAAGCTGCGAGTGGGAATATTTATGGTATACAAATTAAGCAAAGCTATTTTTCGACAAATTATGGCGATGTAGGTTACCTGTTTTTAATGGTCGATTTAAATAAACCCGAAAAACCTGTAATACACATAAGGACTTGGCAACCCGAAAAAGATGGAGAAGGCGAAATTTATGGGCTAAAAGATTTTTAAACTAACTAACTTGCGAGGTCTTCAAGACCTAGTAAGTTTTATTTGCTAAACGGAAAAAACTTAGCAAGTTCAACTAATTCCGCTAAGGCGGAACTAACTTGCAAAGTCTTTCAGACTTTTTATTTGTTATAACGGAGGTCTTCAAGACCTAGTAAGTTTTCTTGGCTAAACGGAAAAAACTTAGCAAGTTCAACTAATTCCGCTAAGGCGGAACTAACTTGCAAAGTCTTTCAGACTTGGTAAGTTTTATTTGTTATAACGGAGGTCTATTTGTTATAACGGAGGTCTTCAAGACCTAGTAAGTTTTCTCTGCTAAATGGAAAAAACTTAGCAAAGCCTGTTCCGATTTCTCGGAATAAAAAAAATAGACTTACTAAGTTACCCAACTTGCAAAGTCTTTCAGACTTGGTAAGTTTCATTTGTTGAAACGAGAAAAACTTAGCAAGTCAAAAAAAAAGACTTACTAAGTTACCCAACTTGCAAAGTCTTTCAGACTTGGTAAGTTTAATTAGTTAAAAAAACAAATCAAAATCAAAAAAATCATGCAAAAATTAACACTTACCACAATTTTAAGTTTTTTACTGGCAACAATAACCCTTGCCCAAAAAATTAAAGTAAAATCGTTTAACCCTTTGCCAAACGACTTAACGGCAAGGGTAGACAAACCCGTAACCGACCAAAACGGCGAAAAATGCGCTTTAATTAAAATAGAAACAACACAAACGGGTTTTGCCTTTGAAGGCGGTTCATTAGGCATTACCAAAACAGTAAACAAAATTGGTGAAATTTGGGTTTATGTGCCACGTGGTTCAAAGAAAATTACCATTAAACATGCCCAATTGGGTGTTTTGCGCGATTATTTATACGGGCAACCCATTACAAGTGCCACGGTTTACCAGATGAAATTAACTACTGCCAATGTAATTACTACCGTAGAAGAAGTAGAAATAATTAACAACTGCCAATGTAATTACTACCGTAGAAGAAGTAGAAATTGTTACCGACTGGATGGTATTTACCAGCCAACCCGAAGGCGCGGCCCTGTATTTTGAGGGCGCCGATATGGGAAATTGCCCCCAAAGCCTTAAAAAGCCAAGCGGCAAATACCAATACCGCTTAGAAATGCCAATGTACCACAATGTGGCCGGCACTGCAAACTTTAATGCCGACGAAGGCAAAAAAACATATAGTTTTACCATGAAACCCGCTTTTGGTTGGGCACAAATAAATACCGGGCCGGAGCAAGGGGCCACACTTGTTTTAGACAATAAACCAATAACAGGGAAAACACCCTTTAAAACAGGGCGTTTATTATCGGGCAAGCATAAAATTACGGCACGTTTGCCTATGTATAAACCTAAAAGTATAGAATTTGAGGTAAACGATAATAAAACAACTGAACTTAATATTAATTTAGAACCAAATTTTGCGGAAGTAACAATAACTACCAACCCAACAGCAAAAATTTACATCGACGATGTTTATAAAGCAGAGGGAAGCTACTCAGGCAGGTTAAATACAGGTTTGCACACCTTTGAAGCAAAAAAGGACAAACACAAAAGCCACAAACAGCAGAAAGAGACTTTTGCCGGGCAGCCCTTAAATTTACAATTAAAACCAACAGCACTGTTAGGCAATGCCGATATTATAAGCACACCGATTAACGCAACTATAAAACTAAACGGCATAAACAAAGGTACGACACCAATAACGCTAAAAAAACTGTTAATTGGCAACTACCAATTATTATTGGAAAAACAAGGCTACGGAAACATTAATAAAACAATTACAATTACCCAGGGCAAAACAATTACCATAAACGAAAAGCTGCCAAGCGGCAAAAAAATTACAATAAACAGTACACCAACAGGTGCTGCAATTACTATTGATGGCATAGAAAGCGGCAACACACCGCTAACTACCACATTAAGCTTTGGCCAACATACAATAAAACTTAAAAATAAAAACAGGCAGTTCGAAAAAACCATAAACATAAGCCAAAACGGACAGGCAACCTTTAATTTTGACGTAGGCACTATTGAAATGGTATTTGTAAAAGGCGGCACATTTAAAATGGGAAGTAATGAAAGCAGCGCGGCAAACGGCTACCGTTTGCCTACCGAAGCCGAATGGGAATATGCCGCCCGCGGCGGCGTAGAGACACGCCTTGGCGTGTCTAACAAATATGCCGGTAGCAACAATATCGACGAAGTGGCTTGGTACGATAAAAATTCTTATGATAAAGGTTCAAGTCATAAAGATTATGGTACACATGTTGTAGGTACAAAAAAGCCCAATGAATTGGGTTTATATGATATGAGCGGCAATGTTTATGAATGGTGCTGGGATTGGTACGGCAGTAGTTATTATGGCAGCAGCCCGCAAAACAATCTGCTAGGGGCTTTATCCGGCTCGTCCCGTGTTCCCCGTGGTGGCAGTTGGAGCAACGGGGCCAAGCTCTGCCGTGTTGCCTATCGTAACCGCTGGTACCCGTATGACCGCAGCAATGGTTTGGGCTTCCGCCTGGTTCGTGTCCCCTAGTCAGTTAGCGGTTATTTGGCCATGCTTGTGAGCTTTGCGGCATTGCTTGTTTTTTTTG
>NBLH01000211.1 GCA_002084525.1 Bacteroidetes bacterium 4572_117
CCCGCTCCTGCAAAAAATGAAAATATTCCAATTTTATCATCCATATAATTATCTTTCATATTAAGCACCAGTGCTTTTTTATATGTAAACCCTGAGTAGTATAAGTAATTGATATTTTTTCAAATATCAAATTTGAATTTACAATTAATCTTTAACAGGTGCTTATACCAACAGTTCGCTAAACTTTGGCAAAATTCTTATTTTTTAAACAATTACAAAAAAAGCAATGAAGTATTTGTTATACAAAAGTACAATTTTAATTAGTGGTACAGAAAAAAAAGTCCTGGTTTAGCAAAAACACACCCTGTTTTATGTTTTATAATTAATTAAACGTCTTTTAGCGCCTAAATATCAGCACCTTAAATAGTCTTGCTCCATCTTCTAAACCGCTACATTATATTCCCTTAAAGCATCGTTTAACGAGGTTTTTAAATTTGTTGATGGTTTACGTTTACCGATAATCAATGCCGCCGGGACCTGAAATTCACCGGCAGGGAACTCTTTTTTTATAGTCCCGGGTATTACAACAGAACTTGCCGGTACAATGCCACGGTATTCGACGGGTTCACTGCCTGTAACATCAATTATTTTGGTCGATTTTGTAAGTACGACATTTGCCCCTAAAACAGCTTCACGTTCAACTTTAACGCCCTCGACTATAATGCATCGCGAACCAATAAAACAATTATCCTCAATAATTACAGGTGCAGCCTGAACAGGTTCCAAAACACCACCAATACCTACACCACCACTTAAATGCACATTTTTGCCAATTTGGGCACACGAACCTACAGTTGCCCAGGTATCAACCATGCTACCTTCATCAACATAAGCCCCAATATTCACATACGAAGGCATTAGGATTACACCTTTTGAAATATAAGCACCATATCGGGCAATCGCATGTGGCACCACCCTTATACCCAGCTCTTTATATCCGGTTTTTAATTTCATTTTATCATGGAATTCCATTACACCGGCTTCCATTACTTCCATTTTTTGTATTGGAAAATACAGGATAGTGGCCTTTTTTACCCACCCGTTTACTTGCCAACCGGATTTTGTCGGTTCAGCTACCCGTAGCTCTCCTTTATCCATCAGTTCAATAACTTTACGGATAGCATTTTGTGTGTCGCGGTTTTCAAGGTGCAAAATTAAAGATTATTTTCAATTATTACAGTTATTTCCTACTTTCGCTACCGAAAATAAACCAAAAACAATGTTAAAAAACGAAAACTTACTTAGTAATAATAATTATAAATTAGTCAATCGTATACTTGGTTGGTTAATTTTTGTTGTAGCAGCAATAACATATTTATCAACTGTTGAACCAACTGTTAGTTTCTGGGACTGTGGCGAATTTATAACCAGCTCGTACAAATTGGAAGTAGGCCACCCGCCCGGCGCACCATTTTTTATGCTAATGGCCAGGTTTTTCACCTTGTTTGCAACCGATGTTACGCAAGTAGCCTTAATGGTAAATTCATTTTCGGCAATTATGAGCGCATTAACAATTGTGTTCCTTTTTTGGAGTATCACCCACATTGCAAAAAGAATTGTTGGTGAAGACAAAGCTTTATTGGTTTCAAATTCAATTGCAATTTTTAGTAGCGGGGCAGTTGGTGCGTTGGCTTATACTTTTTCAGATACTTTTTGGTTTTCGGCAGTCGAGGGCGAAGTGTATGCAACCTCATCGTTATTTACTGCGCTTGTTTTTTGGGCTATCCTTAAATGGGAAAACGTAGCCGATGAAAAATATGGCAACCGATGGTTAATTTTTATTGCCTACTTAATGGGCTTATCAATTGGGGTACACTTGCTTAACTTGCTTGCAATTCCAGCAATTTTGTTTGTTTATTATTTCAAAAAATACCAAACCACACCAAAAGGGATTATCGGGACTGCAATTTTATCGGTAATTGCCCTTGGCTCAATTATGTATGTTATAATTCCGGGCGGCGTATGGTTTGCCTCACGTTTTGAGTTATTATTTACAAATGTTTTTGGATTACCATATAACACAGGTTTCGTATTTTACGCAATATTTCTTATTGGGGGTTTGGTATACGGGATATACTATAGCTTAAAAAAAAACAAAGTACTTTTGAACACAGTACTTACCATGCTTGCTGTAATTTTAATTGGTTATTCATCGTTTGCGTTAATTATTATCCGCTCGCAGGCGAACCCACCAATGGACCAAAACAAACCGGACAACCTGTTCAGCCTTTTATCTTACCTAAACCGCGACCAATATGGCCAAAACCCTTTAATTTACGGACAGTATTTTAACTCAAAGGTAATAGATTACGAACAAGGTACACCCACCTATGTTAAAAAAAACGGGCGGTACGAAATAGCTGATTACAAGGTTGGTTATAAATTTGAGGCAGGTTCAAAAACTTTTTTCCCTAGGATGTATAGCAATGCTACATCGCCGAACCATGTTGAAGGTTATAAAAAATGGGCAAACATTAAAAGCGATACAAAAATGCCTAGTTTTGCCCAAAATTTAACATATTTTTTTAAATACCAGGTAAATTTTATGTACATAAGGTATTTTATGTGGAATTTTGCAGGCAGGCAAAGCGATGTACAAAGCAACGGCGAAATAACAAATGGTAACTGGCTTAGCGGTATAAATTTTATTGATGAATGGAGATTAGGGCCGCAAGATACTATCACAACAGAGATGAAAGCAAATAAAGGGCGGAATAAATACTATTTTTTGCCACTTCTTTTAGCTATACTTGGTTTGATATATATGTTCAGGGCCAACAAAGTAGGCAACAACTTTTTTTGGGTAGTCCTCCTATTCTTTTTCTTTACAGGGATTGCCATTGTGCTCTACCTCAACCAGCCACCATATCAACCCCGTGAACGTGATTATGCCTACGCAGGTTCCTTTTATGCATTTGCAATTTGGATTGGTTTTGGCGTTATGATGTTATTTGAACTCTTTAAAAAATATTTGCCTGCCATTGTTTCGGTCGGCCTGGCTGCAATTATCAGTTTTGTATCAGTGCCCGTTTTATTGGCATCAGAAAACTGGGACGACCACGACCGCTCAGGTAGATATATGGCAAGGGATTTTGCATACAATTACTTAAATTCATGCGAACCTAATGCCATACTTTTCACAAATGGCGACAACGACACTTTCCCA
This sequence comes from Bacteroidetes bacterium 4572_117, assembly GCA_002084525.1. Taxonomy (GTDB): domain Bacteria; phylum Bacteroidota; class Bacteroidia; order Bacteroidales; family NBLH01; genus NBLH01. The sequence goes on from NBLH01000211.1 coordinate 3,167, forward strand.
TTATGGTACGCGCAAGAGGTTGAAGGCATAAGGACAGATGTTAGGGTGATTAACCAAAGTTATCTGGCAACTCATTGGTATATCACACAAATGAAGCAAAGGGCATATGAAAGTGACCCTGTTCCGTTTTCTTTTACCAAGGAACAATATGGCCCCGGCAAGCGCGATTTGGTTTATATCCAGGATATGATAACAAAACCTACGGACTTAAAACAAATTGTAGAATTTATAGGAAGCGACAATCCTAAAACAAAAGACCAACGATATGGTAATGAGGATTTTATGCCTACACGAAAAATTAAGATACCCGCAGATTCTACAACAATAATGCAAAATAATGTACTAAAGCCATACGAGGCAAATTTAATTGTTGATGAACTTAAATGGGAAATACCAAGGGGATATATCCGTAAAAACGAATTAATGATTTTGGACCTGTTGGCTACAAATAATTGGGAACGCCCTGTTTATTTTGCTATCACAATTGGTCAACAAGGTTATTACAATTTACAGGAGTATTTTCAGCTTGATGGTTTGGCTTATAGGTTAATACCCGTTAGTACACCACATAAAAACCGCCAATTAGGGAGAATCAATACCGAGATTCTTTATGATAAGCTAATGAACGTGTTTAAGTGGGGCGGGGTAGACCAAGAAGGCGTTTATTTAGAAGAAAACAACCGCCGGATGCTAATGAATATGAAAAATAACTTTTCGCGCCTTGCAAATGCCTTGATTGACGAGGGGAAAAAAGATTCTGCAATTGTTGTACTTGACCGGGCCATAGAACTGATGCCCCATAAACGTGTAGCATATAATTATTACAATCTTCTTATTGCCGAGGGGTATTATAGGGCAGGCGCAGCTGAAAAAGCTAATGAAATTATTAATATAATGGCTGATAAAACTGCTGAGGAATTGAATTATTATTTCTCGTTACCTAAAAAATTACAAACAGATTTACGTGAAGATACTGAGCGTTCGCTGGCAATGGCCCAAGAAATTTTGCGTTATTGTTCAGTTTACGAACAAAAAGATTTATTTACAGAAATAAACACTAAATTTGAAGGTATCCTTTTGAAGTATCAATAGTGAGTTTTGTGCAACACAACTGACTGTAATACAGAGCGATAGTATTGTGGGTTTTGACAAATTTTTTATTAAATAAACTAAAACTTATAGGCAGAATGGAAAAAAACATACATGATGGTGGATGTATTTTAATTGTTGAGGATGACTATATCAACTATATGTACCTAAGCGAAATTTTAGAAGGCAAAGGTTATAAATTTATCCATGCTTGTAACGGAGAGGAGTCTGTAGATATTTGCCAACATAACAATAGCATTAAATTAATTTTAATGGATATAAAAATGCCTATTATGAATGGTTATACTGCAAGTACCGAGATAAAAATAATCAATCCGGAAGTGAAAATCGTTGCACAAACAGCCTATACCGAAACTGAATTGACAGATAGGGCGTTTGATGGCGGCTTTGATGATTACATTTTAAAACCAATACCTGAAGAAAAACTTTTACAAATAGTTGACAAATATTTTAAGATGTAAAATTATATTAGCAAAAAACAATTAGGTAATTTAACAATTCAATTAACAAAATATGTCTGTTTTTGAAAAAAAAGTTGTTAAGGAAGGTCTTAAAAATGAACTTCCATTGAAAAAAGCTTGTCCTGAGTGTGGTGGCAACATGTTTTTAAAATGCTATAAGGAATATTTTTCGTTATTTGGTAAAAATATTATTGCCCTGCAAACTTTGGCTAAATTTTACGAATGCTCGGCTTGTGGCTCGGCCTATTCATTATCGCTAAAATCAATAGTTGATTTAGATGAAAAGAAAAAGCAATATAAGTTTGAAGAAGCAAAAAGGTTGTATGCAAAAGCTTTAATAGCTTCTATGACACATATGTCAGGTATTGATGGTAATTATGCCAATATTGAAGAGCAAAACCTTCATGGTATTTTTGGTAAATATCCAAATATTGCAGATGAATTAATTGATATAATGGACTTTGTTAAAGTAAACGGGAATAAAGATAATTATGTTTTTAATTTGCTTAAAAAGTTGCGTGAAGAGTTATCGATTGAAAGTGTCCTTAAATTATTAGCAGAAATAGTTCAAATGATTATGGCCGATGGAAAAATGATGGAAGAGGAACAAATACTTATAAATGCCTACATTGTAGCAAGCGGTTTGCCAAAAAACATGCATAAGGTATTGGTTGAAAAAATGAATAATTAGAAATTATGAAAATACTACTTACAACCCTCGGTTTTAGTTTGTTAATATTTTTCAATGCCTGCGAACTTAAAAACGCCCAAAAAAATTTTGTTGCGACAGATTTTGTTGCAGATAGCACATTTACTAAAGGTGCAGAGGGGCCGGCTGTTGATAAATCGGGGAATGTTTATGCAGTAAACTTTGCTAAACAAGGTACAGTTGGGCTTATTTTGCCAAATGGTAAAGCAGAACTGTTTATAGTGCTGCCTGATGGAAGCATAGGCAATGGTATACGTTTTTCTAAATACGGCGATATGTATATTGCTGATTATAAAAAGCATAACATTTTGAAGGTTAATATGCATTCAAAACAAATAAGTGTACATGCCCATGACTCAAGCTTAAACCAACCCAACGATATTGCCATCGCAGATAATGGTACTTTGTTTGCAAGTGACCCAAACTGGAGCGAAAGTTCAGGTAATTTATGGAAAATAACAACCAAAGGTGAATTTGTCCTGCTTGAAGATTCTATGGGTACAACAAATGGAATAGAGGTGTCACATGACAACAGCAAACTATTTGTAAATGAATCAGTTCAGCGGAATGTTTGGGTGTATGATTTATCTGATAATGGAGAAATCAGCAATAAAAAGCTATTTTATAAATTTGATGATTTTGGTATGGATGGCATGCG
>NBLH01000212.1 GCA_002084525.1 Bacteroidetes bacterium 4572_117
CAATACATACATTAAAAAAGGAACTTTTGCTAAAGAAGATAAAATTCCGGTTCATATTTTTAAAGATAAACTTAAAATTGATTTAAAAGATGTTTTTACTGAAATTGAATAAAGTTTACCGAAACTCTGAGATCACAAAAATGATTGGTCTGTAAAAATAAATCGTAAGTATGTAGAAATTTACTGAGAATATTACTAAACTGTTTTATTGCTAAATTGTTAAAAAACAACAATATAACAGTTTAACAGTTTAACAATTTACCCCAAATATTAACGCCTGTTTGCGATTTAAAATCATAAATCTTTAATTTTTGTGAGTTCTGAAACTATATAAGCACCTAAACTTTGAAACTTAGCCTTTTCTACCGTAAACCATCACCACAATATCATAGTATCGAACAACTTTTTGACAATATAAGTTGTAAATACTCAAATAATATCAAATTAAAAAAAGTGTATGCTAAATATAAAAGCAAAGGTTTTTTTAAAAGGATACGAATAGGTTTTCAAACAAGAAAAAATCAATCGGATATTAATCATATTACAGGTGATATCCACTTTATAGCTCCGTTTTTAAAGAAGAAAAAAACAATACTTACTATTCATGATATTGGAGCCATAAAATCAAGTAATTTAATAAAAAACATTATTTTAAAACTTTTTTGGTTTTCAATACCAATAAAAAGCGTTGCTTATATTACTGTTATCTCAGAATTTACAAAAATAGAAATATTAAAGAACTTCAATATAAGCCCCGAAAAAATTATAGTTATACCTAACTGTATATCAAGTAAATACAAATTCAAAAAAAAATCTTTTAATTCTTCAAAACCTAACATATTACAAATAGGGACAAAAAAGAATAAAAATATTTTAAGAATAATTGAAGCAATAAAAGATATTAACTGCAAACTTTTAATAGTAGGCAAACTAAACGAAGATCAAAAACTATCACTACACAAAAACAATATAGATTATGAAGTTTTTTTCGATATTTCGGATAATGAATTAATACAGTTATACGAAAATACTGATATTGTAAGTTTTGTTTCAACTTACGAAGGTTTTGGTTTACCTGTTATTGAAGCAAATGCAGTTGGGCGGGTTGTAATAACATCAAATATTGAACCCATGCATACAATTGCGGCAAATGCTGCCTACAAAGTAAACCCCCTTGATGTTAATGAAATAAAAAAAGGTGTTGAAAACTTAATAAAAGATTCAGCTTTAAGAGAAATGTTGATAAAAAACGGTTTAACCAACGCTAAAAAATATACTGCTAAAGCAATAGCCTTGCAATATGAAAAACTCTATAAAGAATTAAGTTTATAAATCGAATACATCTTTTAAGTTAATTTCTAAACCCTCAATAATATCAGAATAAATAGTATTTTCTTCTGAATACATTTTTGCATCAGTAAATTTATTGTTTTCTCCAAGTTTCCTGAAATTTTGTATCAACATCTTTTTTTGCAGTCGATTTTGATAAAACTTCTACAATTAAATCCGGTGCGCCAAGGCAACCTCGCTTATCTATTTTTGATTTATCACAAATAACAACAATATCTGGTTGAACAACTGTTGTTATTTCTTTATTTTGTTTTTTATCGAATAAGGATAATCGTACATCAAAAGGGGCTGTAAAAATTTTACAATTATGTTTTGATTTTTTGTTTCTTACTAATGATAAAAAATCATAAAGCAAATTGCTTATTACTCCTTGGTGATAACTACTTGGGGCCGGCGACATTTTTGAAACACGCCCTTTAAATAATTCGGCATAAGTATATGTTTTAGTTAAATCTAAATCTGAAAATTCCATTTCGCTACACATTTAACAACAAAATTACTAAATAGCCATACAAAATTCAACTATAACATAGTTTTTTTTCGTAAATTTGTAATAAATAAATAAACTATGGAAACTCAGGTAATAAAACATAGTAGTTTTTACAATCAGCTTATGCAATCGCCTACGTTAAAGCTTTTAATGGGCGAAATGGCTAAAAAGCTAAATACTGAGCAGAAACTACGAAAAAATTTTTACGACGAACTTACACCTAATGTTAAAGCTGAATTTATTAATGGAAAAGTAATTATGCATTCACCTGTAAAGCTAAGGCACTCACAAGCATCAGATAATTTGTTTAGATTAGTAAGTACTCATGTATTAAAAAACAATCTTGGTGCTATACATCACGAAAAGTTATTAATAAAACTTACCCGTAACGATTATGAACCGGATATTTGTTTTTTTAAGACAGCAAAATCTAAACATTTTGAAGCAGAGCAAATGCTGTTTCCTGCTCCCGATTTGGTTGTTGAGGTTTTATCGCCCTCTACCGAAAAAACTGACCGTACTACAAAATATGAAGATTATGCGGCACATGGTGTTGAAGAGTATTGGATTGTTTCGTCTGAGAAACAAACTATTGAACAGTATCTTTTAACAGAAACAGGTTACGAATTAAATATAAAAAGTAAAACCGGGACAGTTAAGAGCATTGCTATTGAGCAATTTGAAATACCTGTACGTGCTATTTTTGATGAGGCGGTTAACCTAAAAGCATTAAGTGAAATGCTAAACAAATAAAGTAATTGTTCGGGTTTATTACTTATAGAAGCAATAGTATTAAGTTCACTGATGGTTGTAATTTTTAAAATCAAACACAATAAAACACATTGATTATCTAGCACTTAACCCTATTAATCAAAAAAATAATTGACCACTCCAAAAAAGATACTCGTATTTATTGATTGGTTCCTGCCGGGATATAAAGCCGGGGGGCCTATCAGGTCCTTAGCCAACCTTACAGCACATTTATCTGGTGAATTTGAATTTTTTATAGTTACAAGAAACAAGGATTATCTTGAAAGTGTAGGATACGAGGATGTTGTGCCTAATGAGTGGCTTGGTTTCGCAAAAAACATCAACGTATATTATTTTTCGCAGGATCAGCTTAGCATAAAAAATATTAAAAAAATTATTTCTACTCAGGATTATGATGTAGCCTATATCAATGGTGTATACTCCTTTTATTTTTCGATATTGCCTGTTTATTTATTAAAGAAGTCAACAAAAAAAATAGTTGTCGCTACACGAGGTATGCTACTTAAACATAGTTTTAGTAGCAAAAAAATTAAAAAGAAAATATTTATATATCTTACAAACCTTATAGGCTTATTTAGAAATGTTTTTTTTCATGTAACAAATGAGCAGGAAAAAAAAGAAGTTTCAGAACTCATAAATAAACAAAAAGGGTTTTTAATAGCACCCAATTTATCGGCAAAGATAACAAACAAGCAAATTGCACCTATATTAAAAAGCCCCGGTAAACTTAAATTGGTAAATATTGCCCGCATTTCTGTTGAAAAAAACACCTTATTTGCTTTACAGGTCCTTGCAGCTTCAGATTATACGGGTATTATTGAATTTGATTTATACGGAGCCATTTACAGCAACAAATATTGGGAAGAATGCCTTGAAACGATAAATAGCCTACCTGATAATATAAATGTTTGTTATAAAGGCATGATTGATAATAAAAAAGTACCGGAAACATTATTGAAATATCATTTTAGTTTTTTACCAAGCCTTGGCGAAAATTTTGGGCACAGTATTTTAGAAAGTTTTTTAGCGGGTTGCCCGGTTATTATTAGCGACCAAACCCCATGGAAAAATTTAGAAGAAAAAAAAATAGGTTGGGATATCCCTATTGACCCCAAAGATGATTTTGTAAAAACTATTCAATATTGTATTGACATGGAACAGGCTGAATATGGACAATTGTCGAAAAATGCTTTTAAATACGCAAAAGCTTTTGCTGATAACAAAAAATTGATTGGACAAAGTAGGGACTTGTTTAAAATATAATTAAGCACTAAGTGCTATTTAATGTTGTTTACGTACTGGTGCAAATATCTTACAATATGCAAGTTGCGTAAAAGTAAATATACAACGGCGAAGCCCTCACCGGAGGTAATTAATTTTGTCTGGGTACTTATTCTACTTTTTTATGGTTTAAAATATGTTTGTTTCATTATATTTGTAAATAAATTAAAATTAACCGATATGATTATTGTTACAGGAGCTGCAGGATTTATTGCCAGCGCATTCGTTAATAAATTAAATACCGAAGGGTATAAAGATATTGTACTTGTAGATGATTTTTCAAAACCTGCAAAGGATAAAAATATTGAGGGTAAAACTTTTACCGAAAAAGTTGACAGAAATGGCTTTTTTACTTGGTTAGATAACAACCACAAATATGTGCAATTTATATTTCATATTGGTGCTAGAACTGATACCACTGAGTTTGATGTAGCCATTTTTGACAAACTTAATTTAGGCTATACAAAAAAAATGTGGAAAGCTTGTGTCAAATATGGCCTACCTTTAGTATATGCCTCATCAGCAGCAACTTACGGTATGGGTGAGCATGGTTATAACGATAGCCATGAGATAGTAAATCAGTTAAAACCGCTTAACCCATATGGCGATTCTAAAAATGATTTTGATAAGTGGGCACTTGAGCAAAAAGAAAAACCTTATTTTTGGGCGGGCTTAAAGTTTTTTAATGTTTATGGTCCAAACGAATTCCATAAAGGCCGTATGGCATCGGTAATATTTCATGCCCACAAACAAATAAACGAAACCGGTAAAATGAAACTTTTCCGTTCACATAACCCCAATTTTAAAGATGGCGAGCAAATCAGGGATTTTGTGTATGTAAAAGATGTTGTTAAGGTCTTGTATTTCTTTTTAAATCATCGTAAAGATTCCGGTTTGTACAATCTTGGGACAGGAAAAGCAAGGACTTTTCTTGATTTGGTGAAAAATACTTTCAAAGCCATGGGAGTTGATGAAAATATTGAATTTGTAGATACACCAGAAGATATTCGGGATAAATATCAGTATTTTACCGAAGCAAATATGGAAAAACTAATAAATATTGGATATTCAGAAGGTTTTTCCTCTTTGGAAGAAGGAATTGAAGATTATGTGAAAAACTATTTAATTGGAAAGAATTATTTGTAAAACCAATAATAGTTTGGAAATAAAAGGCATATGATTATCAACTTAACAACTTTGCAGGCCAAACACATTACATGTTTTATAATCTATTTAATACTCCATAGATATCAAATAAGTTGTTAACTTTGCAGCAAAAGCTATAAAGTTTCTATGACAAAAGCTGCACGGATAAACAGTTGTACAGTTGGTTTAGATAGATGTACTTGTTTCGACTTACTTACGCAAGAACAAGCTGAATTAATTGAAAATAATTTAGTTGAAGTTGAATTCAGCAAAGGTGAAACTATATGTAAGCAAGGTACTTTTGCCACGCATGTATTATATTTAACCGAAGGGCTTGTTAAGGTTCATATAGATGGGCCACAAGGCTCGTTAATTTTGAAAATAATACCGGAAGAACACTTAATTGCGCTTACTGCCCTTTTTGAAGGGAATAGTGTTTTCCCATTCTCTGTAACGGCATATGTCGGTTCAAAAGTTAGATTAATAGATATTTCAGTATTTAAAAAAGTAATAAGTGAAAATGCTAAATTTGCATACGAAATAATTAATACCATTAATGCAAATGCAATTCAAACATTTAGTAGGTTTTATTGTTTAAGCCATAAGCAATCGTATGGTAGATTAGCAGATATTATTTTATGTCTTTCAGAAAGGATATACAAGCAGCAGAAATTTGAATTATTGCTTACCAGAAAAGAGCTGGCTGAGCTTTCGGGCATGACAACAGAGAATGTTATTAGGATGTTAAAAAAATTCAGGGAGGATAATTTAATTGAAATGAAGGGAAAAACAATTAAGATTAAAAATATAGAATTATTGAGGAAGATTAGTAATTATGGTTAATTGTGATAAATAGCACATTTTTTTGTGAGGATTTATTACTTTTGCATTTTGTTTATTTATCCTAAAAAAATGAAAATACAAGATTGTGCAAATTGTGAAATAAAATCTTCAGCAACTAAAACTTTAGACATTGATGAACTTAAAATATTGGGCGAACATTGTTCTGAAGTAATCTTTAATAAAGGTGAAACAATATTTAAGCAAGATGCACTATCTTCGAATATTATTTATTTGAAAAAAGGGCTTGTCAAAATTCACATAACCGGGCCAAATGCCGAGCAAATAATTAAAATATCAAAAGCACCAACCTATCTTGGTATCCCCACTACTTTCGACGAAAAAATAAACAAGTACTCGGCAACCGCAATAGCGCCCACCACTGTGTGTTTTATTGGTTTAGATATGTTTAAACAATTTATCCAAGGAAATCCAAAATTTTCATACGAAATTATTGTCGAGCTTTGCAAAAGTGAGTTAGACTCATTTAATAGCACCGTTAATAGGGCACAAAAAAATATCCATGGCCGCATTGCCGATGCCCTTATTTTCTTTTATAAAGATATATTTATGAGCACGGAGTTTAGCTTGCCGCTTAATAGGTCAGAGTTAGGTAGTTTTGTTGATACCACACGTGAAAGTGTGTGCCGGGATTTAACAAAATTTCATGAAGATAAAATAATTCAATTGAGCGGAAGAAAAATTAAACTGCTTGATAAGGAAAGGTTGGAATCTATTAGTAAGAATGGATGAGCCCAGTCTAAAAAGGGTGAAAAAGTGCAATCTGAAAATAAGGATTTACCCCTAACCCTAAAGGGCGTCCTGATTTTCAGCGACTTCGCCCTTTAGGGTT
>NBLH01000213.1 GCA_002084525.1 Bacteroidetes bacterium 4572_117
TCAAGTTGTTGCTTTTATTTTTCCAATCTTTGCTAACTTTAACAAAAAGCTCAAGATATACTTTCTTTTCGAAAAAGGCCTCGATATCAATCCTTGCCGTAATCCCAATTTTTTTTATTGCATCTCCTTTTTTACCGATAATAATCCCCTTTTGCGACTCCCTTTCAACATAAATTACCGACCGTATTTTTATAATGTCTTTTTGCTCTTTAAACGATTCTACTTCAATTTCAACGGCATAAGGTATTTCTTTTTCATAATTTGTTAATATTTTTTCACGTATAATTTCCTGCACAAAAAAACGCTCGCTTTTATCGGTTAATTGGTCTTTCGGGAAATATGCTTCCGATTCAGGTAAAAACCCTATAATTTGTTCAAATAAGCTATCGATATTAAAATTTTCGGTTGCACTGGTTGGTATAATTATGGCACCGGGCAACAACTCTTTCCATTTATCTATAAGCTGCACAACAGTTTCTTGGTCCGATAAATCAATTTTGTTTATTAAAAGGATAATCCTAGCTTCCGATTCCTGCACATGTTTAAGGAAAATAGGGTTTTTATCTATTTTCTCAACCACATCGGTAATATATAAAATAATATCTGCATCAGAAAGTGCTGACTTAGAGTATTTTAGCATAGACTCGTGCAGTTTGGAGTTTGGTTGGATAACACCAGGTGTATCAGAATATACTATCTGAAAATCTTCCCCACTAACAATCCCCATTATCCGATGTCGGGTAGTTTGTGATTTTGAAGTAATAATCGAAATTTTTTCACCTACCAAGGCATTCATAATTGTAGATTTCCCTACATTTGGGTTGCCTACAATATTTACAAAACCTGATTTATGCTTACTCATGTGTTTATTATTTTTTAGGCCGCAAAGTTAATACTAATTGTTAGCTTATTCTCCAAAATAACAATAAATTACCTTAATTTTCTTATTTTTAATATATAAGGCACAAATTTATAAGTTAAATATTTATTTTACAGATATAAAAATTCCCCATTTTTTTAGATCTGCCTAAATACGATTTTGGAATTATACAATAAAAACAATGCTTCTAAATCCAAGATTTATTTATCAACACTTTGGTTAAAACTTAGTATTTGGGTGAATTATATATTGCTTTCGGGCAAATTATACAGTATCTAATTAACTGCTATATTGTGTAAATGTGGTACATAAATATTAAGAAAAAAATTGTATTTTTGTCACATGGTACTAACAGAATAAATAAATAATATGAAAAAATTTAGATTTTTAAGCTTGGCTACGGCTGTCATTTTTTTTCTGGTATTAATTATTGCATGCGGCAATAACGAAAAAACTGAAGAAACCGATGAGCAAAATACTGACCAAACTGAAGAAACCGTAGAAAATAACACAACTGATAAAACTACATTGGATTTATTAGCCGGTGAACAAATTTATAAAGACAATTGTATGGTTTGCCACCTCGAAAATGGCGAAGGCGTAGCAGGTACTTTTCCGCCATTGGCCAAATCAGACTATCTGTTGGGGGATAAAAACCGTGCTATTTTGCAAACATTGGTGGGCTCAAAAGAACCTATAATGGTAAATGGGCTTGAATATACCGGTGGGGTAATGACAATTGTGGAGTTAGAAGACCAACAAACAGCCGATGTTGTAAATTACATTTTAAACAGTTGGGGCAATAAGGGGGGCACAGTTACTGCTACTGATGTTAAAGCCGTAAGACCAATTGAATAACATTTTGCAAATGTTTTTTTTAGGTCATTTTTTACCGGGTACAAAAATTATGTGCCTGTTTTTTTTAAACCCATAAATAAAGGCAGGTAAAACAATATACCTATCAAAGAAAAAACAAGGCCACCAATTGTGCCAATAGCAAGGGCAAACCAGAACACCTCGTTTTGCCCTCCAATAATAAAAGGTGTAAACCCAAGTATTGTTGACGATATGGTAAGCAATACCGGGAAAATTTTATTATTATATGCTTTCAGGTAAAGCACCAATGGTGGTACATTGTTGTTTTTGGCTAGTTTTTGTAAATTATTGAAATTGTTTATTATATAAATTGACGAATTTACGGTTATGCCGCTTAAAAGTACAAAAGATGCATAACCCCCTTGGTCGAAATTAAAATCGAATAGGTAAAACCCAAGAAAAACACCAATATATGAAACAGGTATAATTGCTATAACCGCAAAAGCCTGTTTTAACGATTCAAACAAAATTGACGATATTATCCAAATTAAAACAATTATCAAAAAAATTAGCCCGTATTGTTGTTCTTTTTCGCCTTGCAATACAAACCAAAACCTGTCAAGTAGTTTGCTTGAATAACCAATTGGTAATTGTTGCGTATATTCGTCCATTACACCATCAAGGTATTTTAGGGCAAATTTTGCGGTTCCGGTATACTCAAATTCTACTATTTTCCGGTATTGCTGGTTTTCTTTATATACCGACTCATCGGCTTTTTGCTTTTGGATACGTGCTACATTTTTTAGTTTTATAAACAACGGATCCTTTTTTATGGGCGATTCCATAAATTTCCATAAATCAAATGATTTTGCAGATGCGGGCCTTATTGTTATTTTTTTATTTTCGCCGTTTATGTTTAAATACATATCGGGCAAAATATGTATGCCATATAGTTTTAGGTAGCTATAAACATTTTGCGAAGAGTATGAATGTGCCGCTAATTTCCAATTATCTAAACCAACAACATAATTATCGTATCTTTTTTTTGAATAATAAGGGTTTTTGTTTGAGCGTATATCTACTTGGTGTATTCGTGGGTGTTTAAGCAGCATGTTTTTTAGTATTGTTGCTTGTTGGTCCAATTCGTCAAAATTGTATCCGTAAACGGCAACTTTATATTGTGGTATTGTTGCCCCTTTTGAATTGTTAAACCCCCGGCCAACCCCAAAAATATTCCAACTAACTGCATCTAAGTCAATTACTTTCCTTACCAAGCGCGATTTTAGCATAAAAGGGAAGTTGCCGTTTTGGAAAGCTTTTTTAAATTTAATTGTTATCCTGGCCGATTGCCTATTTGAAATATATGTGTGGAATTGCTCTATTTCGTTAAATTGCAATAAATAAGTTTCTATAAATTTTATAAGCCCGTCTATTTGTTTAATCGATGTTTCAGGTGGCATGCTCGCATATACATATAGCTCTGTTTCTTGCGCTTCGCCGTAATAGGCATTATCAAAAACATACCATGCAAATAAACGCAAACTCCCGCCTAAGTATTTATCTATTGTTGGTTTTATGTTTTCTTTATAGTTTTCGCTGCCCAAAGTGGTATTATATGCTTTTGCAAATAAATTTTCGCTTTCAAGTTTATCGGGCAACATAAAAACCGGCAAACCAAATAATAAAACAATTATAAAAATAGCCGTTTTTTTTCTTTTTATCAGTAATATGAGCGTTTTTTCGTAAATTCTTGAAAAAACTACAACTAAGCGCAAATATCGTAAATTTGCTTTTTGCTTTTTTTTGTTAAAACCCCATTGTTCAAATAATGCAGGTATTAAAAACAGCGCATTTAAAACAGAAATAGATAAATTAATAATCATAACGGCTGCAAAATCGCTTAGTTTTAAACGTAGGTGCTCATCAAGGAAATAAATAATGCTTAACGAAGCAACAGTTGTAAGCGTTGAAGCCAATATTGCCAAAAACACCCCTTTCCCTTTGCCATGTTTTAAACTATCGGCCATTACAATACTGTTGTCGATAATTAAACCCAACGAAACCGTTATACCTGCAAGCGAGTATAAATGGATTTCGATTTTTAGTATGTAGTAAAAAATAAAGGCCAATGCAAGGTTAACTACAAGGTTAAATAAAATAATCAGCAAATATTTTAAGTTTCGGTAGGCCAGAAATATAAAAACTATTAAAATTAACAATGTTAAAAGGCTGCGATATGCTATTTTTTTAAGTTCGCGGTAAATATATTGGCTTGTATCGCCCGATTTTGATAATAAAAAATTTTGCGGGAGTTTTTTTTTGAGCTCTTTGATTTTGTTTTTTGCGTTTTTTGCAACAATCAGTGTATTTGTGTTTTTATTAGGGTAAATTAGCATGTTAATGGTGTTTTTGCCATTAATCCGATAAAAACTTGATGCTTGTTGTTGTTTGTGGTATATTTTAGCAATCTCGCTTAAAAAAATAATACGGCCCGAGTTTTCTTTTATGGGTATTTTTTCTAAATCGATAATAATACTGTTGTTGTTTTTTAAAATAAGGCCAAAGGTGTTTTTTTTGCCGTTATTTGTGTTTTTAAAACCCACGCCCAACGATTGTGTGGTGAAATGCAGATTTATGGCATTTTTTATGTCAGATACAGATATCCCCAAACTATAAACTAACTCATCGTTATATTCAATAATGGTTTCGTACCCGGTAATACCATACAGTTCAACACGGCTTATGCCTTTTATAAGCGAAAGTGGTTTTTTAATATACTCATCGGCATATTGTTTAAGTTCAAAAGTATTTAAACCCGAGCTTAGGGTGTAACTTAGCAAGGGTTGGTCTGTTTGCTCATCTGTGTTTTGGTTTAATATAAGCGGGTAGCTAACCCCAGCGGGTAATTGGGGGTATAGCTGCCTTATTAGCATCGAGCATTCAAAACGTATTTTTTCGCGTTCAACAGACTTATCGAATTCTAGGGTGATTTGCCCGCCGGTTTTTTCCGAAACCGACTCAATTTTTACCAAGCCCCTTAAGCTGCTTAAAACACCCTCTAGTTTTGAAGTAACTGTTTGTTCTGTTAATAAACCCGACGAAGCCCGCGAGGTAAAACTTACGGTTAAGGAATTGGCCTTGTGGCTGGGGTTTAACTGTACCGAAAGCAATGGTACAAAATAAAACCCAACAAGCATTATTACAATAAAAACCATGATGGTTGAAAACGGCGAAAAATAGTTCCCCTGGTTTTTATTTTGTTTTTTTACCATGGCCGCAAATATAGGTTAAACATGCTTGTTACTGAAATAATTTTACCTACCAAACACAAGCAGACAATATAAGTATTTGACAAACAACCAGTTAT
>NBLH01000025.1 GCA_002084525.1 Bacteroidetes bacterium 4572_117
TGTTTTTATTCTAAAAGATGATAATAAATATCATTTAGTGAATAAATATACGGAGGATGACGTTGTTGGCGTTAATATTTTTAAAGATTTATCCATTAATCTTAAAGATGTTTTTGAAGATGATTAACATTAGATTTTTCAAAACACGTTGAAAACAAACCTGAATGTAAGAAGCAAAAGCTTACTTCAGAAAAAGAGAATGTAGATTTCAGGCCATTATGGAAGCCCGCACCTACAAGCTACTTAATCTGCTTATTTTTAACATTTTTTTATGAAAAACCGCCTTATTGCTTCTTTAAGAAAGAGTGAACTCAATATAGTTCTATTGGCAATATCGTCAAACATATTTTTACTAAGGAGTAATATACCCTATGCAATTTATATTTTTGCGATTTCCCAATTAAAACAAAGTGCACATTATTTTTATGCTTATTATTTAATAATTTTCTTTTTTATTATTGCTTTTTTTGTAGGCCCTAGAGAACTTTACATTTATAAAGAAATAATTAATGTCGTAATACTCATCTCTTTTATCCTACTTTACATTATAACAATCAGTTCTTTATCAGATTTTAACATATATAAAGATTACCTGTTAAATAGTTTTCTACTCCTTTTTTTAGGATATTTGGTAGTTAGTTTTATAATTTCACTGATAAATAATGAAACAAACCATTTTTTATTTGCCATTAATGCCCACGGTACTTTTGATAGGAATTTATACACTCTTAATTTATGGGTAAGCATAATTGCTATTATCAACTCCATATTCAAAACATCAAAAAAGACACGTATCATTATAGGTAATATAATTATATTCCTGCTGCTATTCCTAATACTTCTAAGCTCTTCAAGGCGTGGGATATTATTTTTGTCTATATTCTCAGCCCTTTTTATTGGCTCTCAAATTTATTGGCTACTAAAATCAAACAATTTGTATAAAAAATTTAAGCTGTTGACAATTTTATACATAACAAGCCTTTTATTATTTATTTCTTTATTTTTTTTGCCGGCAAATTATAAAAACCAATTATTTGAAAGATATATAAGTGATGATGATTTAAAAAAAGAAATAGGACTTACAAGCTGGCGTTACTACAGGATTTTCCATTTGTTTTTTCATTAAAAAAAGAAAAAGCCCAAATTAATCTAACATTAGCTGCACTGGCAAAATCTGAATATGAATTGAATTTTAAAATTAAGGGGGAAAATAATCCTGTTGATAAGCTTGTTATAAAAAACAATACAAATTCTATAATTAATTTGGTTGAAAAACACTTTCAACAGTCAGACACTATAACTTTTAATTATAAAATCTCTGTAATTAATAATAAAAATGTAAGTGTTAAGCTTTCCATTTTGTTAAAAAACAATGTTGATAGTTTTGCATTATCCGATATTAAATGGAAATTATTAAACACTAAAAATACGGATAAGCCTGAAATAATTTATAAAAAAACAAAAAACGAACTAAAAAAATTCAAATTTGAGCAAAATCGCTCTAAACCTCTCTGGAATTATTATTTTAATGCTGAAAATTTAACTTCTTTAAAAGGTCAAAAAAAATATTCAAACCTTGAAATTACAAGTTTAATAGATAAATGTATAGCTAACATTAAGCCTGCAGCATATGTTTCTACAAAACTTGAGGGAAAAGAAAAGAATCAACATAAAATAATTTTTCAAAACTCTCATGTTTTCTCAAGAGCAAGATTTGATTTACCTATAATACAAAATACAATTTACCAACTAGAATTTGATTATATTAATAACAATGAAATACCATTATTATCATATTTTAAACGAAAACCTGAAATACATAATGTTCAATTTGAATATGAAAAATTACTCGACAGCACATATAATTATTCCAATAATCGTTTTACAAAAAAAATAAAATTTAGGGTTGACTCTATAAACTCTGCTACTGCTCTTTTTGCTTTTGGCTTTAAAAACCTTAAACAAAATGATACCATAACTATTAAAAACTTTAAATTCAAATTATTAGAAATAAAAAAAGACTCTGTACTTTTATCAGAAGCACAATACAATTTCTTAAAAAACTGGGCAAAAAGAACCGACCGCAAAGACGAATTAGACTTAATTAAAAAAGAAACTACCAGCTATGAAAACAAAGAATACTGGCAAATAGATAGCACAATTTATGAATCGGCAGCCTACGACAGGATAGAACTATTGGCTTTTGGCTGGCAATACTTTAAATCATTACCAATACATAAAAAAGTATTTGGAGAAGGCTTTGAGCACCTAAATATTTATTCTCTAAAATTCCGGCCCAAAGGTTCTATTGAAAACAAAGGATATTCACCTCATAACCCGGCCATGTCAGCATTGCTATATTCCGGTATTTTAGGTTTAATTGCTTATATTTTCTTTTTATTTCAACTTTTTTATTTCTACATTAAATACAGAAAAAATTTAGGTATATTTTTAATTATTTTCTTACTTATTTTTAGCTATATATTCTTTAGTAGTAATGGTATGTTTACAGACCCAGTATTTATAATTTTTTCACTATTTCCTTTTCTTTTAAATCACATTTATAAAAACAATATAAAAACTAAAATATTTAACAAAAAAACTCAAGAATATTAATTGTGCAACTTATCCGTAACATAACCAAATCCGAGCTCTTTAAAAACGTACTTACTCTTTCAACTGGTACTGTTATTGCCCAAATAATACCAGTTGCACTACAACTTATTCTAAGGCGGATTTTTGAACCTGAAATATTTGGTGCTTTTGCGGTATATTTAAGTATTTTTGGTATTGTTTCAATCATATATACTTTGCGGTATGAATTTGCAATTATTAACCCCAAAAGCGATAATGATGCTTATGCACTACTATATTTAATTACTTTAATTTCAGTTTTTTGGCTCATTTTATCCTATTTGATAATTTATTTCTTTAAAAATGAAATTATCTTGTATTTAGAATTTCCGCTAAAATATTATAACTGGCTATATTTTATTCCTGTTGCCAGTGCCTCATTTGCAATATACCAGGGGATTCAATACTGGTTAGTCAGAAAAAAGAAGTTTAAATCAGTATCAGTAAATAAAATTTCGCGAAGGTTTTCAGAAGGTACATTACAATTAATACTTGGTCTTTCTGCCAAAAAAACAGGATTGGTTTTTGGACATTTTTTAGGTTTGCTTGCGAATATAATTTCGGGGATTATACAAATAAAACGAACAAAATTTGTTCCTGGAAAAATTAAAATCTCAAGCCTGTTACGTTTGATGAAGGTTTATAAAAATTACGCAATCAATACCTTACCTACAATCCTCGGAACCGTTGCATTACTATTACCTGTTATTGTTGTTAACAAATTTTATAATGAGAATATAACAGGACAATACGACCTTACCAGGACAGTATTAGCAACTCCCGCGGTCTTTTTGGCAATATCTATATCACAGGTATATTTACAACGTATTTCTGAAAAATTTAATAACAAGAAAAGTATTTTTAAAGATATGCTTTATATTTTTGGCATTCTTTTAATCTTAAGTTTATCAGGTTCACTTTTTATTATTTTTTGGGGCGAAGAAATTTTATCATTCTTATTTGGTAATAAATGGACACAAGCCGGTCAATTTGCAGAGCTTTTAATATATAAATACGCCCTTGAGTTTGTTATTTCCCCATTAAGTATAGTGTTCATAGCCCTTAATAGAATTACCATTAATAGTATTTGGCAAATAATCTATTTTGTACTGATATGTGGGATACTTTTTTTTGATTTTATGGAAATAAGCCAATTTTTTAAATATTATATATTTCTTGAAGTAGTGGCTTATAGTATCTATTTGGTGTTAATTGTAAGAACGATATATAAATATGAAACAAGCATATGAAAATCTGATAAATTGCGACATATAGTGCTCTATTAGTGAGATTTGGTGTTTTAGGGCTTTCATGGCGAAAAAAGAATGCCACTAAATCACAAAAACACTAAATTGCACAAAACAAAATTTTATAAGTTAATAACTAATGTAGCAAAATGTGCGGTATAAGTGTCATAATTAATAAAGAGGACCAGAAAGTAAAAGAAAACGAAATAAAAGCTATAAATGATTTAATTAATCATAGGGGGCCTGATTCGGAAGGATATTACTATGGTGACAATTTTGCTTTCGGACATAAACGTTTATCCATAATTGATTTAAGTGATGAAGGTAATCAGCCTATGCATTATTTAAATAAATATACAATTATTTTTAATGGTGAAATATATAATTATGTTGAATTAAAAGAAGATCTCGTAAAAGAAGGCTATAAGTTTAAGTCAAATTCTGATACAGAAGTAATTTTGGCATCTTATGATAAATGGGGGCAATCATGTGTTACAAAGTTTAATGGAATGTGGTCTTTTGTTTTATTTGATAAAACAGAAAACATTCTTTTCTGCAGCAGGGACAGGTTTGGGATAAAACCTTTTTATTATACAAATGTTGACAATAAAATGATTATAGGATCCGAAATAAAACAATTACTAAAATATCATCAAAAAAAATATGTCAATAAACAAATTTTGATGGATTATTTAGTCCTGGGTTTTGAAGATCATACAAACGAAACATTTTTTGAAAATATTTTTACACTTTTACCCTCTCATAACTTAATCTACAATTTGAACAGGCATTCTTTCAAGATAAAAAGATACTACGATATCAAAATCAGGAATAACATAAATAAACTTAATGAATCAGAATCAGTTAAGTTGTATAAAAATAGCCTGATTAATTCGATAAAACTTAGGTTGCGTTCTGATGTAAAAGTGGGTACTTGCCTCAGTGGCGGTTTAGACAGCTCTTCCATTTCATCTATTGCCTCACAACATTATAACTCTCAAAACAAATTTACAGCAATCCATGCAAAATCAACTGAAAATAAATCAGATGAAAGTATGTATGCTGAAATAGTAAGTAAAAAAGCAAATCTGGATTTAAAAATAGTAGAACCTACAGTAACAGATTTTATTGAGAACCTTGATAAAGTTATTTATACACAAGAAGAACCCTTTGGAAGCCCATCTGTTTATATGCAATATTTTGTGATGAAAAAGGCAAATATGGTTGACTGTAAAGTTATGTTGGATGGACAAGGTGGCGATGAAACATTATTGGGTTATGAAAGATATTTTCCAGCCTATTTATCAAGCTTAAATATTCCTGACAGGATAAAAGGCTTTTTTCAATCTAAAAAAAACTCAAAACTATCTTTTATAGATTTATTTTTATATTCGTTTTATTTCACCAATCATAGACTGAGATTACTAATTTTAAAAAGAAAACATAATTTTGTTAAAAAGAAATACTTTAAATTTTTAAATATCCAAACGGTTATTAAAAACTCAAATGCCCATTTAAATATATTTGATTTACAGAAAATAGAACTTGAATCAGCACAGCTTCCTCATTTATTAAAATATGAGGATAAAAACTCAATGGCTCATTCAGTAGAAACCCGGTTGCCATTTATTGACTATAAACTTTTGGAAAATGCCCTTTCGATAAATAGCAAAATGAAAATTATGGATGGTTGGACAAAATACGTTTTAAGAAAAAGTATTGAATCTTTTTTACCAGTGGAAGTTGTATGGAGAAAGAACAAATTTGGCTTTGAAGCACCAGAAATTCATTGGGTTAATTCCATTTCAGATGAGATAAAAGATGAAATACGAACTTCTAAAATATTAAAAGATATAATTAATTGGCCTTCTTTCAATTTTAAAAAGTTAGATATCAGATTAAAATGGAAACTGTTCAATATTGCCAGATGGGAAAAATTGTTTAATGTTTGTATAAGATAAAAAATAAACGAAAAAAAAATAGACCATTTTGTAAATGTTTTTTGTACTTTTTAGCACAGTTTTACATAAAAATATCATCTTTGTCAATAATTAATATCAATTATGTGATTTTTTTCACACAATTTGCACTTAAAGTGTGATTTATGGAAATAAAACGAAATGTTGAAAGCTTGCTTTTTTCATGGAAAAATAAGCCGAAACGTAAACCCCTAGTTATGCAAGGTGCAAGACAAGTAGGTAAAACATGGCTATTGAAACATTTTGGCAATAATAATTTTGAAAATGTAGCCTACTTTAACTTCGACCGCCAGGCTGAATTAAAGCAATTTTTTGAAAATACCAAAAACCCAAAACGAATTTTACAAAATCTGGCATTGGTGCATGGCAAAGCAATACTACCAAAAAAAACACTAATTATATTCGATGAAATACAAGAATGTAACGAGGCATTAAATTCATTAAAATATTTTTATGAAGACTTTCCCGAATATGCAATTACATGTGCCGGTTCGTTGTTAGGTGTGGCAATGAGCAGGGGTTCTTCTTTTCCTGTTGGTAAAGTTGATTTTTTACAGGTTTACCCCCTTACTTTCAGCGAATTTTTGGCACAAGCAGATCCAAGCCTTAATTCATACCTTGAAAGCATAGTCAATATTGAAACAATCCCTGATATTTTTTTTAACCCACTGGTCGAAAAATTAAAAATGTATTATATTTCGGGTGGGATGCCTGAAGCAGCAGTTGCGATACTTGAAAATAAAGACCTGGAACTAACCCAACAAGTACTAAGCAATATTTTGAATGCATATAAGCTTGATTTCTCAAAACATGTAGAAAACAAAGACATAGCCAAAATTAACTATATTTGGAATTCATTACCGTCGCAACTTGCTAAAGAAAATAATAAATTTATGTATCAATCGGTTAAACAGGGAGCAAGGGCCCGTGATTATGAATTGGCTTTGCAATGGCTTATTGATGCAGGTTTGGCATACAAAATTTTTTGTTCGACAAAACCGGCTTTACCCTTGTCAGCTTATGACAACTTATCAGCATTTAAAATATATTTACCTGATGTTGGTTTGCTTCGGCGGTTGTCATACTTAAATCCAGTTGCAATTGTTGAAGGAAACAGGTTATTTACTGAATTTAAAGGTGCATTGACAGAAAATTACATTCTGAGTAGCTTAGTTCCTCAATTTGAAACAATACCTCGTTATTGGAAATCAGGAAATAAAGCAGAAATTGATTTTTTATTGCAGTTTAAAAACGATATTATTCCTATAGAAGTTAAATCAGACCAAAACGTACGGCGCAAAAGTTTGTCTGTTTTTCGAAACAGGTATAATCCTGCACTTAGTGTCCGTTATTCTTTGAAGAATTTAAAATACGATAAGGGCTTGTTGAATATCCCTTTGTTTATGACAGATTATACTCTAAAAATTCTATCAAATTTCAATTTGTAATAAATAATATTTAGTTAAAATCTAATGTTTAAACAAATGAATAAAATCTGCCACATAACTACCGTACACCCAAGATATGATATTAGAATTTTCTATAAAGAATGCTCTAGTTTAGCAAAAAAATATGATGTTTCGCTTATTGTAGCCGATGGTTTAAAAAATGAAAATAATAATAATGTAAATATTATTGATATTGGATTAAGACAAAAATCAAGGTTAAAACGAATGTTCATTGATTCAAAAAAAGCATTCAACAAAGCAAAAGCACTGAACTGTGATGTATATCATTTCCATGATCCTGAATTAATATTTATTGGACTTAAACTAAAAAAACTTGGCAAAAAAGTAATTTATGATGTTCACGAAGATATTCCAAAACAAGTAGGAAATAGAAAAGCAATACCATTTTTTCTGAGACCCCTTGTTTCATTTATAATTGAAAAAATAGAAAACAAACTTTCATCCAGATTAAATGCCATTACAACATCAACCCCATATATTAAAAATAGATTAAACAAATTTAATGATAATGTAATAACAGTTAAAAATTACCCGATTATTTCTGAATTTCAAAAAAATGAGTGGCAAAATAAGCGAAATAATATTTGTTATGTTGGGGCAATTACAAAAGACAGGGGTATTTTCGAATTATTAGAAAGCTTTAACTATCAAGATAACAGGCTTATACTTGCCGGCACTTTTGATAATTCAAACATTGAAAATGAATGCAAAAATCATATAAACTGGAATAAAATTAATTACAAAGGCTTTGTTAACAGGAAAGAAATATCAGAAATTTTGCATGAATCAAAAGCTGGTATTGTAACTTTGTTACCAATTGTAAATTATCTTGATTCATTACCAATAAAAATGTTTGAATACATGGCTGCCGGAATCCCTGTTATTGCATCAAATTTTCCACTTTGGAAAGAAATAATTGAAAAAAATAATTACGGTATTTGTGTTGATCCCACAAATCCTAAGGAAATTGCTAATGCAATAAATAAGCTATTAAAAGATGATGAACTTGCTGAAGAAATGGGGGAAAATGGGCGAAAAATTATAGAAGAAAAATACAATTGGGAAAACGAGGGAAAAAAATTAATAAACCTTTATAGCAAACTGTTTACCAAAAACTAGCAATATGCGAATTTGGCTTACACAAACCGGCGAAATTATCCCATTTTCAAAAAACGACAGGGTTCTTAGATCTGCCCAATTAGCATTTGAGTTAGCTAGTAGAGGGCATGAAGTTATTTGGTGGGCAAGTGCATTTGAGCATCAACGGAAAAAGTGGGTTGATAATAATGGCCAGACCGTTCAATTAGCTGAAAATTTAAAGATTATACTACTAAAAGGTATTGGTTATAAACAAAATGTTTCGATAAAACGATTCGTAGATCATCTGATAGTTGCTAATAAATTCACAAAGCTTGCTAAAAGTTACCCTAAACCGGATATTATCATCAATTCTTTGCCTGAACACAACCTGGCATACCATACCCAAAAATATGCCAAAAAGAATAATATACCCACTTTTGTCGATTTACGTGATTACTGGCCAGATTTTATGCTACAGTTTTTCCAGAATAAATTTTTAAAAAGCATTGTCAGGTTAATTTTGACAAGAGATTTTTACCGAAGCCGATACGTACTAAAAAATGCCAATGTGTTGGTTAGTATGATGCAAACCATGTTTGACTGGGGTTTGGAAAAAGGGAAAAGGAAACCCAATAATTTTGATCAAGTTTTTTACATCGGTAGCCCCAAACAACCGAACCATATAAATAAAGAATTTTCAGAAGAATTTAAAACATTATTAAAAAATTCAGCAAATAAGTTCAACATATTGTATATTGGCACATTTACCGATGTGCATGACCCTACTATTATTTTAGAAACAGCAAATATTATTAATAAAAATACCAATTTTGGTAGCAAAATTAATTTTATACTTGCAGGTGATGGCATATTGCAAAAAAAAATCAAAAAAATGGCAAATGGCACCTCCAATATATTTTTCCCGGGATGGGTTGATAAAAATGAAATTTCAGCCCTTTTAAATATTTCTAAAATAGGGTTTATCCCTATTAACTCTGATGAAGAATTCTTCCCGAATAAAGCATTTTTATATTTTAGTGGCGGGTTACCAGTTTTTTCATCTTCAAAGGGTGAAATAAGTGAATTAATAAATAAATATAATTTAGGATATAATATTGATTTACAAAAACCGGAACAAATTGTTGACAAAATTGAAAATTGCATTGATAACCCCGGTATGCTAAAAAAAATGGGCAAAAATATTGACAAAATATTTACCGAACAATTTGATAGCGATATAATTTACAAAAACTATGCTGACCTGATTGAAAAGTATATAAGTAAAAAGATGTAGTTTCCGTGGCAAAAAAATCATAGCCACTAATACTACTTTACGAAGTTATAATTATCTGACAAATAGCGTATGACGAACAAAAATTATTCAATAATAACAGAAACACCCGGACAAAAAGCTGACAGCGAACAGTTAGAAAGAACTTTACAACGATATAAATTCGCAAAGGAATTCACTACTGGTAAAAATGTACTGGAAGTAGCCTGCGGTAGCGGAATTGGTTTAAGCTATCTAGCTGAAAACGCAAAATCAGTTATTGGTATTGATATAGACGATAATAATTTAAAAGTAGCAAAAAATAATGTCAAAAAAACTAAATATGCCGATCAGATAAGCATAAAAAAAATGGATGCCCAGGAACTAAAATTTAAAAATAATCAATTTGACATAGTTTTGCTTTTTGAGGCCATATATTATTTAAAAACCCCCGAAAAATTTATTACTGAAGCTCATCGTATTTTAAAAAAAGGGGGAACATTAATTATTAGCAGCGTAAATAAAAACTGGGAAAGTTTTCATCCTTCCCCCCTAACCTACAACTATTTTTCAATTCCTGAATATCAAATACTTATAAAAGATAAATTTAAACCTTTAAATTACTACGGGGGGTTTTATACCAACAAAGATTCACGCCTATTTTCATTAATAAAAAAAAATGCAACTAAATTTAACTTAATACCAGGTAGTTTAAAAACAAGGGCCTTATTAAAACGGGTTTTTATGGGTAAATTAAATAAATTACCTTTGTCGATTAACAATGATATGGCAAAATATTACAAACCCGAACTAATATCAGAAATAATAGAAAACAAAGATTATAAGATTATTTATATCGTAGCAAAAAAATAAAGGAAAAAATCATAGCCATCAAAGCTCAAGGGCACTAAATAATAAACTTTTTTTGTGCAATTTTGTGTTTTCGTGGCAAAAAAAAAGAATAAATTGAAAAGGATATTTGATATAATAGTTAGTCTTATCGGAATAATAATATTATCGCCACTGTTAATTATCATTTCGCTTAAAATAAAATTACACGATGGTGGGCCTGTTTATTATAAGGCAAAAAGGGTTGGAAAAAATAGCAAGCTTTTTTTGATGTATAAATTTCGTTCAATGGTACTTGATGCAGATAAAATTGGTGCATCATCTACAACCTTAAATGATCCCAGGATTACTCCGGTTGGACAATTTATCAGAAAATATAAAATTGACGAAATACCCCAGCTCTATAATGTCCTGTATGGGCATATGAGTATAGTTGGGCCAAGGCCACAAATTGAATGGGCAGTAAAATTATATACCGAAACTGAAAAAAAGGTCCTTTCGGTTCGTCCTGGAATAACTGATTATGCCTCCTTAAAATTTAGCAATGAAGCAGAAATACTTGAAGGCAGCCTTGATCCTGATAAAACATATATGGAACTAATTCATCCGCAAAAAATGTTATTATCACTCGAATACATTAAAAACCAATCATTTATTACAGATTTGACTATTATTATTAAAACCATTACAAAAATTTTATATAAATCATGACAAAAAAAAACCAGATTGAAGCAGAGGGCAGTTTTCGGAAAAATAATGAAAAGGAAGCAGTAAATGAATACGTAAACATTTTTGAAAATTCACTTGATACAACCCAAAATAAATTACACAATTTTATTAAATATACACGAAGGCAAGATTTAACTAAAATACTTGCCAGGTATGAGATATTTAAAAAAGTGATGAATGTAAAAGGTTCAATTGTTGAATGCGGTGTTTATCGCGGTGCCGGCTTAATGTCGTGGGCATTATTTAGTGATGTTTTAGAACCTGTAAACTTAACTCGTAGGATATACGGCTTTGATACCTATGAGGGCTTTCCAAATGTATCTGAAAAAGATGAAAATGAAATGAGAAACCCGCAGCAAGGTGATTTATACGCAAATACATTTGACGAATTGACAGCCATAACAAAAACATATGATAAAAACAGGTTTCTTGGCCATGTTAATAAAATTCAGCTTATTAAAGGAGATGCAGTTGATACAATTCCAAAATTTATCGAAAAAAATAAACATTTAGTAATAAGTTTGTTATTTTTGGACTTTGATTTATATGAGCCTACAAAAAAAGCATTGGAATATTTTGTTCCTAGAATGCCAAAAGGTTCAATAATCGCTTTTGATGAACTTGATAACCCTATTTGGCCCGGTGAAACATTAGCATTGTTAGATACTATAGGAATCAAAAATTTAAAAATCCAAAGATTGGATTTCGATCCGTATATTGGGTTTGCTGAAATAGGATAAATAACAACAAAAAATTTAGCAATTAGAATAAATGACAACAAAAGACTTAGCAAATAGAATAAAAATTCATGCTGTTAACATGACACATACAGGAAAAAGCTCGCATGTTGGGGGCGTACTTTCTATAGCTGATATTCTTGCTGTATTGTATAATGATATATTAAATGTTTACCCTGAAAACCCAAAACATCCGGATAGGGATAGGTTTATTTTAAGTAAAGGGCATGCCGGTGCCGGGGTTTACGCCGTTTTGGCCGAAAAAGGTTTTTTCCCTGTTGAAATGCTAAAACAACACTACCAGAACGGATCATTATTATCTGGCCACGTAAGCCACAAAGGTATTCCCGGGGTTGAGCTTTCTACAGGCTCGCTTGGCCATGGTTTGCCTATTGGGTGTGGCATGGCTTATGCAGCTAAGCTTGATAAAAAACCACATAATATTTTTGTGCTTATGAGCGATGGCGAATGCGACGAAGGTTCAAACTGGGAAGCCATTATGTTTGCCGCACACCATAACTTAAATAATTTGGTTGCAATTATCGATTACAATAAAATCCAAAGCTTAGATAAAGTTGAAAATACTTTAAAGTTGGAACCTTTTGCACAAAAATGGGAAGCTTTTGGTTGGGAAACATACTCAATTGATGGACATAACCATCAGGAATTAAAAAAAACATTCGATAAAATACAATCAAACAAAAAAGAAAAAAAACCAAGCGTTATTATTGCAAACACTATAAAAGGAAAAGGCGTTTCGTTTATGGAAAATAAAGTACTGTGGCATTACAGGAGTCCGCAAAATGAAGAATTTGAAAATGCGATTAAAGAATTAAAGGACAATTATGCGTAACTCATTTGTTAATGCCTTAGAAGAATTTAATACTCCAAATACCATGTTGGTAACAGGCGACCTAGGCTTTGGTGTACTCAATGGCTATAGGAAAAAATTCCCTAAACAATTTTTAAATGTAGGTGTTGCCGAACAAAACCTTACAGGTATAGCAGCTGGTTTGGCATTAGAAGGGAAAAAAGTAATCAGCTATTCAATAGCCAATTTTAATACTTTAAGGGCTATTGAACAAATCAGAAATGATATTGCCTACCACGATTTAAATGTGATTATTGTAGCAGTTGGCGGTGGGCTAGCCTACGGACAACTTGGTGTTACCCACCATGCTACCGAAGATGTGGCAATTCTAAGGGCCATACCAAATATGACCATTCTTGCACCAGGGGATAAAAACGAAGCCTATCACATAATGAAATCTTTGCTTTTAGAAGATTATGGCCCCGTTTACCTCAGGATTGGGCGTGCCGGTGAAGCCAGTTTATATAAGGCTGATGAAATAAACGGGATAAGAATTGGTAAAATTCATCCATTAATATGTGATAATAATGCAAAAATTGCCTTCCTTTCAATGGGTGGTATGCTCGAAATTGCAAAAAAAACCCATCTTACTTTAAAAGAAAAAAATATTGATTCATCTGTTTACAGTGTACATACTGTTAAACCTATCGATAAAAATAAAATTATTGAAATTTTTAATAAATACGATTATATATTTTCCTTTGAAGAACATTCAATTATCGGAGGTTTAAGTAGTTCTATTGCCGAAACCTTAATTGGCAACACAGCGATGGATATCGGGAAATTTAATTCCTTTGCTTTACCCTCTGAATTTACTTCGGTTGTTGGTGACCAAAACTACCTGCGAAATTACTACGGTATATCGGCAGAAAAAATCTTACAAAGAATTGAAAAAATAATAAATATAAACAGATAAAACATCCCCTGAAAAAACGGGGCAGGTTATGATAAGCAATTTATTAACATACACGAATATGATTGTAATTTCCTTGGCCACCATATAGCTTTGCGTCTTTACATTTGTACGTGAAAAATTATAGAAAGGATGAAAATAAAATTCGTAAGCCCCGAACGGACTTATTTAATGATAAAAGATGAAATAGATGCCGCCTATTTCGAGGTAATGTCAAAAGGCGACCTAATAAACCGCGCCCAATTGAAATCATTTGAGAAAAATTTAGCGAAATTTGTCGGCACAAAATATGCAATTGGTGTCAACAGCGGTTACGATGCCCTGCACTTGTCGCTTCGTGCGGCAGGTATCGGCCCGGGCGACGAAGTTATTGTACCCGCACATACTTTTGTGGCTTCATGTTCTGCTATTGTCAATGTTGGTGCAACCCCTATACTTGTTGATGTTACTGATGATTTCAATATCGATATAGCGGAAGTAGAAAAAAATATCACAGCCAAAACAAAAGGGATAATGCCCGTGCATTTAAGCGGGATAATGGCTGATATGCCCAAAATAATGGAATTGGCAAACAAACATAACTTAACTGTAGTTGAAGATGCTTGCCAAAGCCTTGGTTCCAATGTTAACGGAATAGGTGCAGGTGCCTGGGGCTTAACGGGTTGTTTTAGTTTTTACCCATTTAAAATCCTTGGCGGATATGGCGATGGCGGTGCAATTACCACAAACGACAAATCAGTTTACGATTATGCAATGAGGATGCGTTACAATGGCGAAGACAGGGAAACCGGTGAGTATCACGGACATGGATACACCTGTTTGCTTGACAATTTGCAGGCAGCTTTTCTTGATATAAAACTAAAGCATTTGCCAAAATGGATTGTACAACGAAAAGAAATAGCCGAAAAATATAAAAAAGCGCTTTCCGATTTACCTGATTTAATGCTACCTCACTATGATAAGCCCGGTTTTGACCATATTTATCAAAATTATACTTTAAGGTCAAAACAAGGTGATAAATTTTCAGATTATCTGAAACAAAATGGTATTGAAGTATTAACCCAATTCCGGAAGCCATATTACAAACACGAAGCACTAAAACTTAAAGATACCGGTTTCCCGGTTACCGAAATACTTAGCCGCGAAGTTTGTTCATTACCAATGAATGTAGAAATTACTGATGCAGAAATTGATTATGTTGTTAAAATTATCAGGAATTTTTATGGAAAATAAAAAGCTATAATCAATTGTAAGCACCAAGTGCTATTTAATGTTGTATACGCATGCGTGCAGCAAATAAATAGATAAACAAATAAACAGCTAACCAAATAAGCAAATAAAATAACCAAATAAACAGATAACCAAATAAACAGATAACCAAATAAACAAATAACCAAATAAACAGATAACCAAATAAACAATCAGTATACATTGAAAGAACTTTCAAAAATAACAGAAACTTTCACCGAATCAATTATCCGTGAAATGACCAGGATCAGCGATTCTTCGCAGGGTTTCCCCGATTTTGACAGCCCCGAAGAAATTAAAGAGGCTGCAATTAAGGCAATAAAAGATGGCTGGAACCAATATCCGGTAACTTATGGCGAACCCGAATTAAGGGAAGCAATAGCAAAAAAAGCATTTGAATACAATAACATTAAATGCAATGCCGAAGATAACATAACAGTAACCTGTGGTGCAACCGAAGCAATGATGGCCACCTTAAAAGCTATAATTAACCCGGGTGATGAAATAATAATTTTTGAACCTTTTTATGAAAATTATGGCCCTGATAGTATTTTATCGGGTGCTACCCCAAAATATGTAACACTAAATCCACCCGATTGGAATTACAATAAAGACGAGTTGGCCTCTGCTTTCAACAAAAAAACAAAAGCAATAATAATTAACACGCCCAATAACCCTACAGGGAAAGTTTTTACCAGATCAGAACTAGAATTTATTAGTGATTTATGTATAAAATGGGATGTTTACGCAATTACCGACGAAATTTACGAACATATTTTGTACGATGGGGCAAAGCATATTTCTTTAGCTATAATTGAAGGTATGCAAGAACGGACAATAACAATAAATTCTGTTTCAAAAACTTATTCAGTTACCGGATGGAGGGTTGGCTGGGCCATTGCATCAAAAAAAATTACAGAAAGAATACGGAAAGTGCACGATTTTTTAACTGTAGGCGCCCCAACCCCATTGCAACATGCATCAGCTGTAGCACTAGGTTTTGATGAAAATTATTACCTGAATTTACAAAAAAGATACGCAAAAAACCGGGAATTGCTGTTCAATGCCTTAAACGAAACAGGTTTTAAGCCCTATAAACCCAAAGGGGCATACTACATAATAACCGAAGTTAAAGGCTTAATGCATAAACTTGGGCTTACCGATAATTTTGATTTTAGCCGAAAATTACTTTAT
>NBLH01000214.1:0-9045 GCA_002084525.1 Bacteroidetes bacterium 4572_117
TTGAGTGGGATTGTGGGTATTGGTAAATCGGTAAAATTTAAACATACGGACTGTGAACAGTGTGCAAGCAAAAATTGTTTGTACCGCAAAATACTTAAAGGGAATTAATAATGAAATATAAAGTAAAGTTATATAAAGGAGGAAAATACACTGACTTAGTTGTTGAAGAAGGCGAAAACCTGCTTAAATGTATTCAGGAGAACGAAGATGAGTTTTTTGCGCCTTGTGGCGGTAATGGTACTTGTGGAAAGTGTCGTGTAAAAATAATTAATGATGGGCATGTAACATCTTGTTTGTATTATGTACATAAAGATATTGAAGTTTTGCTCCCTGAGGTTCTTGAAATGAAAGTTTTATCATCACAATATCATTTAAGTAAATCAACCTGGCCAGAGCCTTTAGCTGCATTTAATTTGGCGGCAATGCCTTATGGTTTGGCTATTGATATTGGTACAACTACTATGGTGTTTTATTTTGTGAATTTAGTTACTGGTTCATCTGTTAGCGTAAAAACTGAAATGAATCCTCAATCAAAATTTGGCTCTGATGTTATTTCACGTATTAATTACGGCGAATTAAATGATGGTGGGGTAGAAAACCTACAAAAAGTACTTTTAAATAGTATCAATAATGCATTAGAGGGTTTTTATAACGATTTAGGTATCACTAAGCAAGATTTGGTACGGGTTTCGATTGTAGGAAATAGTACAATGCTGCATAATTTACTTGGAATAAATGCATTACCTTTAGCTCATGCACCTTTTACACCTGTATTTACTGATACAAAACGAATAAAAGCATCTAATTTAAACTTAAATACACATCCCGAAGCTGACATTGTACTTTCACCATCGCTTAGTGCCTATGTGGGGGCAGATATTATAGCAGGATTAAATTCGCTCGATACCAAAAAATTAAATTCTACCTATTTATTTATTGATATTGGTACAAATGGCGAAATGGCATTGGTAACACCTGAAAAGACTTTATCATGTGCTACGGCAGCCGGGCCAGCTTTTGAAGGGGCAAATATTTCATGTGGCATGACCGCCAAAAACGGCGCTATTTCAAAATTTTCTGGCAAAAAATATGAAGTGATTGCTAATATAGAGCCTATTGGTATATGTGGTTCCGGATTAATTGATATTGTTGCCGAAATGCTAAATAATAATTTGCTTTCGCAAGATGGAAAAATAGAAGAGGATTTTGTTGTGTATCAATCTGAAAATAATAAACCAATAAGTATAAGCCAACAAGACATTCGAGAAGTTCAGTTAGCAAAATCGGCTATCATGTCTGGCATAATACGTTTGTTATCCATTTCAGGAATTACAACCGGTGATTTGAGCCATGTGATTCTTGCTGGAGGTTTTGGCAACTATATTGATATAAAAAGTGCTATCAAAATTGGTTTGCTTCCTGATATTGATGTCGGAAAATATATACAAGTTGGAAATACTGCAGGAACAGGGGCAATGCTTGCTCTAAAATCTGAAAAGTATATTACAGAAATGGAAGAATTAAAAGATAAAATGGAATACATTGAGTTATCAACAGATGATGATTTTTCAATGGAGTTTGCTATGAATATGTTTTTCCCTATATTAAGGAGTTATGAAAAAAATTATTATTAAAGATTAAGTTTGGTGCAATCGTTTAATCCGTTTGGTGCAATCGCAGGGATAATTACCAATATACTAATTATTTTCAAAATATAAGTAATGCAGATATTTAAAATATACCAGACAATTTAAACCAGAGCGTTACCATTCAATATGATAAAAACCATAAGTTTAAGCTTCGTAATTAATTTCATTTTAAAACAATATTGTTAAAAACACTTTATATGAAAAACAAAATAGCACTTGGTATTGATTTTGGCTCTTCGGCGGTAAGAGTTTTAACATTAGAATTAGAAAGTGGGAAAGTAATAAATTCGGTACAACAAGAATATCAGCAAGGCGAAGATGGTGTTTTTGTTTCTGATAAAGATAGTTTATTGGCACGACAAAGCCCCGCTGATTATTTAAAATCTTTAAAGTTGGCTTTAGAAAAAGCAAGCACCGAAAACAAATCACTTGGTTTAGAAATGTCAGCGGTTGCAGGTATTGGTGTTGATGCAACAGGCTCTACGCCCCTGCCTGTTACCAAAGAAATGAAAGCATTATCGGGTTTGGAAGGATTTAAGGATAACCTGAATGCCTACGCATGGATGTGGAAAGACCACACTTCGCATAAAGAAGCTGATGAAATTACAGAAAAAATTGGAAAATTGCGTCCTCAATATCTTGATAAAATAGGTGGTGCATATTCCTCCGAGTGGTTTTGGGCAAAGATCCTACATTGTCGTAATATAGATAAAATCGTTTTTGATACTGCATACACATGGCTTGAATTAAGTGACTTTATCCCGGCAGTTTTAGCAGGTATAAATAATGCCGACGAAGTAAAACGTAACGTTTGCGCTGCCGGCCATAAAGGTTTATATAGCAATGAATGGGGTGGTTTCCCCGATAATGGGTTTATTGAATCGCTGCACCCTGATTTATTGAAAGTCGCCAAAACACTTCCAAAAGAAACATTTTCAATAGAAGAAACAGTCGGCGGCTTATCAGCAGAATGGGCAGTAAAATTTGGTATGACCGAAGGAATCCCCATTTCAATGGGGATTTTAGATGCTCATGCCGGTGCAGTAGGCTCTGGTATTAAGGATGGTAGCCTTGTTAAAATTATCGGCACTTCAACCTGTGATTTGGTTTTGGGTGATTTGCATACAGGAAACTCTAACATACAAGGCGTAGCCAGCGTGGCAACCGAATCTGTCCTTCCAAATTATTATGGAATTGAAGCCGGACAAAGTGCTGTTGGTGATATACTTAATTGGCTCATAAACAATGTGTTGGGAAACAAAAAAACACATCAGGAATTAACCGAGCTGGCAAAAAAACTGAAAGCCGGCGAAAGTGGCCTATTAGCATTAGACTGGAATAATGGAAACCGTTCCATTTTATCGGATTCGATGTTGTCAGGACTGATTCTGGGGCAAACCCTACAAACCAAAGATTTTGAAATTTACCGTGCTTTAATTGAATCAACCGCTTTTGGTGCTTTACGGATTATTGAGGATATGGAACGTCAGGGAGTAATGATAAATGAAGTGGTTAATTGTGGTGGCATTACGCATAAAAACGATTTATTCATGCAAATTTATGCCGATGTAATCAATAAACCAATGAAAGTAGCTGCTTCGGACGAAACGGTTGCTTTGGGTGCAGCGGACAAAGCTGGATTTATATCCGATAATGAAAGATTTGATTGGGATTAAAAATGAGATAATGCGATAATGCGATAATGTGGGGATGTGGAGATGTGGGGATGTGGAAATTAGCCCTTCGACTTCGCTCAGGGTATAAGATGTGGGGACTTGCAAAGTTTTTAAAACTTGGTAAGTCTTGGGTGTAAATAAGAAAGTGTAATGATATAGAAATAATAAAATGCTATAATGGTTAAATGATACAATGAGTTAAAGCATAAATACTACAATAAATGACTTAATGACAGCAAAGCAAATAATCAATAACAAATCAAATAAACGAATCAACAAATAAACAAATAAACAATTTATAGATATGAGCAACAGACTAATAGGAAAACTTCCAAAAGTAGGGATCCGTCCTGTAATTGACGGACGTGAACGCGGAGTACGTGAATCTCTTGAAGAACAATGTATGAAACAATGTATGAAGTTTCATTAACCGTAACCCCGGCCTGGTGCTACGGAACTGAGGTAATGGACACCCACCCGACCATGCCAAAAGCTGTTTGGGGTTTTAACGGAACAGAACGCCCCGGTGCAGTTTATTTAGCAGCTGCTTTGGCAGGATATGCCCAAAAAGGATTGCCAACCTTTGGTATATACGGTCACGAGGTACAGGATGCAGGTGATACAGATATCCATGATGATGTAAAAGAAAAAATACTCCGTTTTGTGAAGTCAGCACTGGCAGTGGCCCAAATGAACGGAAAATCGTACCTGTCGTTGGGATATTCCTCGATGGGTATTGTAGGTTCAATGGTTGATTCTAATTTTTTTCAGGATTATTTAGGCATCAGGACTGAATTTGTTGACCAAACAGAATTATTACGCAGAATTGATGAAGAAATTTACGATAAAGATGAGTTTGAAAAAGCTTTAAAATGGACAAAAAATAATTGCGAAGAGGGTAAAGATTACAACAATGAACATTATAAAGCCGATCAAAAAAGAAAAGATTACGAGTGGGAAACAGTTGTGAAAATGACACTTATTATCCGTGATTTAATGATTGGAAACCCCAAATTAAAGGAAATGGGTTATGGTGAAGAAGCATTGGGGAGAAATGCAATTATTTCTGGTTTCCAGGGACAAAGGCAGTGGACTGATTATATGCCGAATGGTGATTTCCCTGAAGCAATTTTAAATTCATCTTTCGACTGGAATGGAATCCGACAGGCATTTATGGTTGCTACCGAAAACGACAGCCTAAATGGGGTTTCTATGCTTTTTGGTCATTTATTAACTAATACGGCACAAATTTTCTCTGATGTAAGAACCTATTGGAGCCCAGAATCAGTAAAGCGTGTTTCCGGTAAAGAACTTAAGGGAAAAGCAGAGAATGGCATTATTCATTTAATCAACTCAGGTTCAACCACTTTAGATGCCACAGCACAGCAAAAAAATGAAGCAGGCAAACCAGCAATGAAACCATTTTGGGATATTACAGAAAACGAAGCACAAAAATGTTTGGATAACACAAAATGGCCACAAGCCGTAAAAGAATATTTCCGTGGCGGTGGTTATTCCTCTCAGTTTAAAACCGATGGCGAAATGCCAGTTACCATGTGCAGGATAAATCTTGTTAAAGGTGTAGGCCCTGTGTTGCAAATTGCTGAAGGGTGGACAGCCGTAATCGACCCTGAAATTCATAAAATTTTAGATGAAAGGACAAACCCTACCTGGCCTACAACATGGTTTGCCCCACGTTTGAATAACAACGGTGCTTTTAAAGATGTGTATTCGGTAATGGCAAACTGGGGAGCCAACCACGGCGCAATAAGTTATGGCCATATAGGTGCTGATTTAATAACCCTTGCATCCATGCTACGCATCCCCGTAAATATGCATAATGTCAATGAAGAAAATATTTTCCGCCCGGCTTCATGGTCAGCTTTTGGTTCTGATAAAGAAGGCCAGGATTACAGGGCATGTAAGGCTTATGGTTCACTTTACGGATTCAAATAATTAAAAAATAAACTAATGAAGAATTTAATTTACATCGCTATTCTATTTATTGGATTATACAGTTGTAATTCAAGCAACACAGAAAATTCCGGTAAAAACGAAAGCACAGAAAAAACTGAAATGAAAAAAGAATATAAACAAGGAAGCTATGGCTTTGACAAACAGTTTCTTGCATCGAAATTAGATGTGGTTGAACTTAGCAATGAAAAATCAAAAGTTATAGTTGTGCCCAAATACCAGGGCAGGGTAATGACTTCGACATGCCGGGGTAACGAAGGAAATAGTTACGGTTGGATTAACTATGAGTTGATAAAATCAGGCGAAGTTCTTGAACACATGAACGGTTTTGGTGGTGAAGAACGGTTTTGGTTAGGCCCTGAAGGTGGGCAATTTTCAATTTTTTTTAAAAAAGGGGTTTCTTTTGATTTTGAAAATTGGTTTACACCAAAAGAAATTGATACTGAGGCTTTTAAATTAGTATCTAATACTGACAAATCTGCATCTTTTGAGCAAGATATGAATCTTGAAAACTATTCAGGCACAAAATTTAGTTTAAAAGTAAACAGGATTATAAACCTTTTAAGCACAGAATCAATTACAAAAAACTTAAATATTGATGTAAGCGAACTTGATGAAGTAGCATATGAAACCATAAATAAACTTACTAATACTGGTCAGGATTCATGGGATGAAAATTCAGGTATGCTTTCGATATGGTTGCTTGGGATGTTAAACCCTTCGCCGGAAGTTACAGTTGTTATTCCTGTTAAACAAGGTAGTGTTGAAGAATTGGGGGCGGAAGTAAACGACAATTATTTTGGGAAAATATCGCCAGATAGGTTAAAAACAGAAAACAATATCGTTTTTTTTAAGGCCGATGGCAATAGCCGGGGCAAAATAGGGATTTCACCCAAAAGGGCAAAACCAATTTTGGGAAGTTATGATGCTAAAAACAACATCCTTACAATAGTTGAAGTGATATTACCAAAAAATGAAAGCAAATATGTAAATTCTGCTTGGGAACTTCAGGACGATCCATTTTCGGGCGATGCAATTAACTCGTACAACGACGGACCTTTGGAAGATGGTTCGCAAATGGGGCCATTTTACGAAATTGAATCTTCATCGCCGGCACTGGCATTAAAACCAGGCGGAAGTTATACCCATATTCAAAGAACTTACCATTTTGAAGGCAATGTAGAAAAGCTTGATAAAATAGCACAAAAACTATTAGGCGTTTCAATTTCAGAAATTAATAAACAATTTTAACTTTTATAATAATGAATAAAATTCCTTTAGTACCAAAAAATGTAATATTGCCCTTTATTTTACTAACAACTTTGTTTTTTGCATGGGCTGTCCCAAACAACCTTACAGATACAATGCTTGCCGCATTTAAAAGGATAATGAGCTTATCGGATACAAAAACTGCCTGGATTCAGATATCATGCTATTTGCTTGGTTACGGTTTTTTTGCCATTCCCGGTGCACTTTTTATAAAAAAATATACCTATAAAGCAGGTGTTATGCTTGGCTTAGGATTATATGCACTTGGTGCGTTTTTGTTTTTTCCGGCCATGCTAACATCAGAAGGGAGCATGAATCTGAGCTTTATAATGTACCTTGCTGCTATATTAATACTTTTTGCAGGCTTGTCTATTCTTGAAACCTCAACAAATTCGTATGTATTGGTTATTGGGCCCGAACAAACTGCAACACAGCGTTTAAATTTGGCACAATCGTTTAATCCGTTTGGTGCAATCGCAGGGGTAGTAATCAGCCAAATATTTGTGCTTTCGCAATTGAATACAATGAGTGCTTCTGAAAGGGCTTCTGTTCCGGCTGAAGAATTGGTGAAAATACAAGGCGCAGAACTAAATGCAGTTACTATGACCTATATTGCCATTGGGGTAGTTATGCTGGTGTTACTGCTTGCTATTTTCTTAACAAA
Source organism: Bacteroidetes bacterium 4572_117 (assembly GCA_002084525.1). Classification (GTDB taxonomy): domain Bacteria; phylum Bacteroidota; class Bacteroidia; order Bacteroidales; family NBLH01; genus NBLH01. Next base: position 7,233 of record NBLH01000214.1, read on the forward strand.
AATGCCAAAACTTAAAGAAGACGATAAAAACTTAGATTTTATTGGCACTTTTCGCAGGTTGTTTAAAAACAAAAATTATGTTTGGGCAATTATAGCACAATTTTTTTATGTGGGGGCACAAATCGCAGTTTGGTCATTTACAATTAGATATGCAATGTACCAGCTTAATTTCGATGAAATAATTACACAACTTGGAAATTCGGCGACAACAACAAATGTTATTGCAGCATTAAGAGAAATTGAACCTGTGGCTGCTTCATTTTATAACATCAGTGAATGGTTTGGGCTTGACGTACTGCTTCCGCGAACAGCTGAACAAGCAGGTGCAACTTATTATATTTTATCGTTAATCGCTTTTGTTTTAGGTAGGTTTTTAAGCACGGCATTTATGAAATATGTTAAACCCAGAAATTTGCTTACAGCCTATGCACTAATTGCTGTAGTATTTACCCTGATAGTTATTTATGCAGAAGGGGCTTTGGGGGTATATGCTTTGATAGGTATTTCTGCCTGCATGTCGCTTATGTTCCCAACAATTTATGGTTTAGGCATTGCCGGCTTAAAAGATGATGTGAAAATTGGTGGATCGGGAATGATTATGGCTATTGCCGGGGCTGCTTTCCTTACACAAATCCAGGGGGTAGTTTCAGATCAATCAGGAAGTATAAGGTTTGCATATTGGGTGCCGGCAATAGCTTTTCTGATTATTGCATATTATTCAGGGATTGTAAGTAAAAAAAGGTGATTAGCCAAAAAATTCGATTTGTAGGCTTGCAGTTAAAGCAGAAGCAAGAAATGCTGGAGCGCAACTTTAGTTCAGTACTGTTATTTGGGTTTTTGTTACTATATCTGAGCCTAAAAAGCCGCGGCTATATTCATCAAATTTCAGTTTAGGCTGGACTCAATGATAAAAATTTAAATTGACACTTATTAGCAAGTCTCTATGGTATGAACAAATGGAGGGTAATGGATTAAAACTATTGATTATTACCTGAATTTTACAACTGACGGGTTAACCCGTCAGTTCATCAACAGGTTCGACCCAACACCGAAAAATTAATACAGCGTAAAGATTTTGATCTTAGGAAGTTTCATGAAGATGTGCTCAGATTGTTTAAATCCTTCACATCTTTATCCGACGAACAGTATCTGTAGGCCGAATAATTCCTTTTTTTATTCCACTCTCTAATTTGAGTTTTCTATAATAATTTCAACTGCATCCGGAAGTGATTGTGTCACAGCATCATAGCTGGTCTATAAATGTATGGTTAAATCAGGTTTCCATGTCATCTAATTTCCACAGTTCGTTTTGCACTGTGCTTCTGTGGGTTGTCTTTTTTTGCACTTTGTTTTCGGTATGTATATATTAACCATTTCTTTTAAATCTTTTAATTCTTGTTTCAAAATTTGCGGGCTCATTTTTATGTCATTTATTGTTGCCTTATATTCCATAATCCTGATAAGCATCAATGGACCATTTTGTTGTTATCCGGTGTTTTAATTTCTTGATGCTTGCATTAAGCGAGTTTTGCTGTTTCCTGTATAACTTGTCATTGTAAGTCAAAACAAGTTTCATATCCACACCCATGACATTTTTTTTGCTTGTTATATATTTATATTCTTTATACGAGCCTGTATAATTTTTCAACCCTATACTGTTTAAATCTTTATGGTCAGACACTTTAAGGCTACCGACCCATTTAATTTTATCATTTAATTTTTCAAAATTATCTTTACTGTTTCTACTTTGATTACATCTTTCACCATATGTACCAAACCCCCGATTGCCTCATTAAATGTTTTTGTGTCGTGG
>NBLH01000214.1:9050-9832 GCA_002084525.1 Bacteroidetes bacterium 4572_117
ACATCTTTCACCATATGTACCAAACCCCCGATTGCCTCATTAAATGTTTTTGTGTCGTGGCTGTTGGCACGATAAAGGCTATGGAACAGGGGGGCACCCCATTGCTTGTCCACACATAAGGCGAGCCCGGTATGTTTTAAATTGCTTCTCCCTGCTTTGCTTTTTGTCGATCTGGCAATAAAAGGGCGTAAAGGTTCTTTGAAAAAAGTATTTAATTCATTTTCACTTATTACATCATCGGTTGCATACCAAAAACTTTTGCTGTTTAATTTCTTGCTGTCAAAATTTAATAATCCCGGTAATATTGTTTTTTCTGCCCACTTCCCCATTTTTTCTTTACTTGTTGGATTATCGATCCTATTTATTATAGCAAGTAAAAAATATTTCCAATTTTCAATACCATGGCGTTTACCTTTAATGTTTTTTTTTAAACCGGTTTCTTTTGCCGTATTATAAATTGCCCCTACAAGCCCAAATTCTTTGTGCCGGATTTCGAGCGGTCCTTTTAAGGTGAGCAGTTTTTTCTTTATGGCAGAAGCACTGCCCAGATAAATGTTTTTTGTTTTCACCTTGCTTTTCCCCGATCCCCTGTTTTTACCTTTATCGGAATGATTTTTGGATAGATTTTTTCGCTCATAGCAAGATAGTTTTAATTAACACTTCATTTGCAAATATAGTCTTATTATCAACATATTACAATATTATTACATACCACTACACTATTAAGCAAAAAAAAGCCGACAAACATCTGTTTATCAGTATCTTAAAATTTACGGCATTTT
>NBLH01000215.1 GCA_002084525.1 Bacteroidetes bacterium 4572_117
TATTTTTAAATACTTGCTCAAAAGCCAAGAATTTTAATATCCCTAGGTTTACAGTTGGGTGAAAACGCAAACCTCCTTTATAAGGCCCAATTGCGCTATTCATTTCAATACGGCTCCCCCTGTTTACTTGAATATCCCCTTTGTCATCCAACCAAGGTACCCTAAACATCAATACCCTTTCAGGTTCTACTACTCTTTCAAGGATTTTTCCGTGTTCAGTACTTTAATTTTAAGTTATTTGATTAATGCTTTAAATCTCCTATATTTGTAATAAATAATTTATTGTTTAACCAAAAAGTTGCATTTGTGACTTGAATTCAGCTATCAGTAAACTTGATGTTTTTTGTGTTGCATTATTTTAGTGATAATTTAGATATACTGGTAAAAATATTGCATTTTTTTTTAATAAATTTTCTTTGCCCTCAAATTGTAGGAAGATTTTCCTATATTTATGCTTTTTATCAAGCTTGGTTTATCATGTCAGAAAATGCTTTTGATAATTTTATTAGAAATGGAAAATTCAGTTTTATATATTTTTAAAGAAGCTATTGGCAGCTCGGTAGAAATTGAAAAACTAAATTACAAAATAATTGCCAATGGCAGAAAATATATTCTTGTTGGCCTAGGCAGGTGGGGAACACGTGCCCCCTGGATTGGCATCCCGGTAAATTGGGCACAAATTTCAAATGCAAAAATTATTGTTGAAACAAGCCTCAAGGATTTTCCACGGGATGCTTCAGCAGGATCCCATTTTTTTCATAATGTAAGCTTAAGAAATATAGGTTATTTTTCAATACAACATCATTCATCAAAATATTTTATTAATTAATATGTGGCTGATTGTCTGACACTTGCGTATAATGAGAAATATATTAAACATATTCGGTTTAAAAAGCCCCTAACAATAAAAATGGATAAAAAAAAAGGATTGCACTAATATCGATGGAATAAGAAACAGTAAATTATTTAACAAAAATAGGGATATAACTTTAATTATGACACAAAACAAAATAAACCTTGTTACTTCAAGAAAATTCCAGTTCCCTGAAATCACATTTGGCAGTTTAATGCAAAAAAGGATACGTAAGGTATTACTAATATGTAGTAATTACGATGCCTTTATGCTTGAAGAAGATGGCAGGATAGATGAACAGATTTTTAATGAATATGTTTCCCTTAACCTTAGGTATCCGCCTCAATTCATTCAGGTATCTTCAGCTTCTAAGGCTTTTAATATTTTAAAAACCCAGGAAATAAATTTGATTATTGAAATGCTGAGCGTAGGTGAGTTGGAGCCCTTTGATCTTGCAAAAAAAATAAAGGCACGTCATCCAAAAATCCCAATTGTTGTTCTTACTCCTTTTTCGCGAGAAGTTACGCTTACACTTGAAAAGGAAGACCTGAGTGCCATAGATTATGTTTTTTGCTGGCTCGGTAATGCAAATATCCTTTTAGCCATTATCAAACTGATTGAAGACAAAATGAATGTGGCTTACGATGTTAAAAAGGTTGGTGTGCAAACCATTATTTTGGTCGAAGATTCTGTACGTTTTTACTCAAGTTATTTACCAAATATATACAAAATAATTTTTAAGCAATCGCAAAAGTTTATGTCTGAAGGGCTTAATGAACACCAAAAAATGCATAGGCTCAGAGGGCGACCTAAAATATTATTGGCAAGGAACTATGAAGAAGCAAACAATTTGTTTAACAAATATAAGGGTAACCTGCTGGGGGTAATATCGGATGTAAGTTATAAGCGAAAAGGGATAAGGGATAAAGCTGCGGGCATTAGGTTTGCAAAAAAAATAAAAGGGAACAATGAACTGATACCTTTATTGCTACAATCGTCCAATGAATCAAACCGTGAAATCGCAAAAAAACTAAAAGTCGGGTTTATTAATAAAAACTCAAAAAAACTATCGCGCGAATTAAGAAACTTTATAAACGAATATTTTGCCTTTGGCGATTTTGTGTTTAAGAACCCAAAAACAGACGAAGAAATTGTAAGGGCCTCTGATCTGAAAGCCTTACAAAAAAATTTGTTGAGTTTACCAGATATGTCATTTGAGTACCACATTACCAGAAATCATTTCTCTAAATGGCTGAATGCAAGGGCATTATTTCCACTAGCTGAACTATTCAGGCATTTAAGTATGGACGATTTTAGAGACCTCAACCATGCTAGGAGTTTTTTACACGATGCGATAGCTAACTTCCGGTTAAATAAAGGCCGTGGTGTTATATCAAAATTTTATAGGGTAAACTACGATGAATACCTCAACTTTGCACGTATAGGTGATGGTTCGATTGGTGGTAAAGCGCGTGGTTTAGCATTTTTAGATTCACTTATCAAGAAAAACCAGGGTTTAGATGAATTTGATAATGTAGTAATTTCAATACCACGTACAGTTGTTTTAACCTCTGAAGTATTTGATGTGCTTATTGAGGAGAACAACTTGCTTCAACAAGTGTTAGATGATGTTGAAGATGAAAAGATACTTGAGGCTTTTATTAATGCCAAAATGCCGGAAAAAACAGTCAGGGATTTAAAGGCTTTCCTTAAAGTAACAAAGAGACCGATTGCTGTAAGATCATCAAGCCTGCTGGAGGACTCTCATTATCAACCATTTGCAGGCGTCTACTCAACCTATATGATACCACATTCTGTTAATGAAAAGCAGATGCTGAAAATATTAATCGAAGCAATTAAAGCTGTTTATGCCTCGGTTTATTATAAATCGAGCAAATCATATATGAGGGTTACCAGTAATGTTATCGATGAAGAAAAAATGAGCATTATTTTGCAGGAAGTTTGTGGCGAACAATATAACGACCGCTACTACCCTACTATATCTGGTGTTGTCAGGTCAATTAATTTTTACCCTATTGAACCCGAAAAACCAGAAGACGGTGTAGCAAATATTTGCCTTGGGCTTGGTAAACAAATTGTCGAAGGATCCCGCACCATAAGATTTTCACCTAAATACCCCAAAAAAATCCTTCAATTATCAGATCCGGCCATAACCCTGCGCGACTCCCAAAAAAGCTTTTATGCGCTCGATTTAAATGCTGAAAACTTTATCCCCTCAACAGATGATGCAGTTAATTTACTGAAATTAAGGGTTAAAGAGGCCGAAAAAGATGGGGCATTAAAACATGTGGCTTCTGTTTACGATTATTCAGATAACACCATTAAAGAAGGTGCGCATTATACTGGGAAAAAAATAATAACATTTGCAAATATCCTAAAATTTGAAGCATTCCCCCTAGCTAAAATCCTAAGCAGGGTTTCAGAAATTACCCAAAAAGCTATGAATTCGCCGGTAGAAATTGAATTTGCCATGAATATCCCTAAAAAAAAGGGTGAACCGGCTACTTTTAGTTTATTACAGGTACGCCCAATTGTAGATAACAGCGAGGCATTAACAACCGATTTAAACGAAATAGATGAAAAAAACACTATAATTTATTCAAAACAAGCATTAGGAAACGGTGAAATAAAAGACCTTTACGATATTATATATGTTAAAACAGATACTTTTGACCCTGCAAAAAACCCATTAGTGGCTAAGATAATTGCCGAAATGAACAATAAATTCCTTAATGAGGATAAAAATTATATTTTGATTGGCCCTGGTCGCTGGGGTTCTTCTGATCACTGGTTGGGCATACCAGTAAAATGGGCTGATATTTCAGCAGCTAAAGTAATTATTGAGGCAGGTTTACCAAATTATCGGATTGACCCCAGCCAGGGCACCCATTTTTTTCAAAACCTAACCTCATTTAGGGTAGGCTATTTAACGCTAAACCCGTATGCAAACGATGGCCATTTTGATGTTGATTATTTAGATAAACTAAGTACGGTGTGCGAAAATGAATATCTTCGGCATATACATTTCGATGAACCACTTGTTGTGAAAATTGACGGTAAAAAGAACCTAGGCCTTATTATGGAAAAATCAAAAATGCAAGAAAAAGAACAAGACGATTTTTTAGGCGACAATTATTAATTGATTCCTGAACAAATTAGGGTTTGTGAAGTCAATGTTTCTTACTTTCTAAGTATTTTACAATTTTGAAACGAAACCTGTTTTCAGTTCTCAGTATGCAGTCTTTGCAGAGCTGCTGCCTACTGTGGGCTGTGGACTGCCAACTTTTGCATATCCAAAATAAATTCCACAGGTCTAAAAATCTAAAAAGTGAGACATTATACAAACTCTAATTACCAAACTCAAGCAGCCCAATATCAACAATACTTGCTTTTGGGCTTAATTGCATGGTTATAGTTTCTTTTTTCTCATTTTTTTTGCCATAATTAGTGTATAACTCAAGGTAAATTGTTGTTGGCCCAGTAATGCGTTGCGAACTGGAACCATAATAATTAGCCTGAATTTTGTATGTGCCTTTTAGTGCATTTTTAATTAGGTATTCCTCTGGACCATAGCCATTTGTAAAATCCCTTGACATTCTGCCACCTGTATAAGTAATGGGATATGAATAATAACATCTAACATCAAAAGGATCAACTACTAGCTATATAAATAATCTCTTTTGTTATTTTATCCTGGCATCCAAAAAATGCTGTTAACAATAACATGGTTAACGATATTTGTTTTAATAAATTCATACGTTTATAGTTTTTAATTTACTTCTCTTTTAAACCATTACGAAGAATTTTACAGAAGTGCTGCAAAACAAATTAATTTTACCTGCATAGTATTTTATTATGTTGTGAACGGCGAAGTCCATGTCCGTCAAGTTAAGGCGTTAAAATGTAGATCTGTAAACAGCTATAGTGTTTGTGCCGTAGTCTAAATATTGAATTACCTGGGACTGGGTTGTGAAAAAGTAGGGATATACAATTTTTTTTATCGTTCAAATTGATAGGACCATTTAATTTTAAGAGGGTTAAAAAATATCGGTAACTATCCAGTTGCCTGAACTTCAAAATTAACAAATGTGTTCAAAGCCCCCAAAACATTAAGGTCGTTTTTTGTCAAAGTATCTATAATTGACCTGATAAC
>NBLH01000216.1 GCA_002084525.1 Bacteroidetes bacterium 4572_117
AATAATTATTGAAAAGCTAAGTATATTATTATCAAAAATATAACTTGCTAATGCTATAGTAAACAAAATTAGTTCATAAATCCTGATTTTATTAAAGATATTGGCTTTTAGCCATTTTATATATCTTTCGTTCCGGTACGAATTCTGTTGGATCATTTGCAATTCATATCTAAATTTTGCAAATGAAAAAAACACAATTACCAGGATTACAATTATTGATAACACTTCTTCCATTGAATTATTTATTGTTTTGTAAAAAATTATCGAGTATTATTAAAAAATCATGTTGTTTTTCAAGAAATGAGTAATGCCCTACGTTTTTAAACGATACAAGACCTGCATTTGGGATTAATTTTTCCATTTTTTTTGCATCTTTTAAGGGTGTCGCCGTATCATCTTCTCCCCAAATCAGCAATGTTGAAGCTTTTATTAACGGTAATTTGTCAGAAAGGTCTTCGTTTACCACTTTTTTAAGGATATCTTTCATCATACCCGACGCACTTAAATAATCACCAGAACTAATCGCTTTCCTTATCGGGATTGTTAATTTGTATACAAATTGGTTGCTGTTTGTTATTCTTCGGATAAACCCCAAGAATTTACTGACAGATTTTTTGAAGCTTTTTTGTATTAAACCTGCACTATCTACCAGAATTAATTTGTCTATTTTATTACGCGATGAATATAAAATTGAAACCCTGCCGCCAAAAGAATGACCTACAAGTATGGGTTTGTTTATATTTAGTTTTTGTATAAATTTTTCAGTTAGTGATGTGTATTCCTCAACTCCCCAAATTTCATTTGGTTCGTCGCTTTTGCCAAAGCCAGGGAAATCAATTGCATATGTCTTGTTTTTTTCAGATAGTTTCGACTGTATTTTTTCAAAAATATTCAAATCACAGCCCCAACCATGAAGCAAAATAACATTTTCGCCCTCACCTTCAACTTTGTAGTTGATATTTATGCCATCTATATTTATATTTTGCTCCATATATTTTTGGCTGCAAAAATACAAAAATTATTAGTAACAAAAAGCAGTTATTAAAATTGGCAAGCCTTAAAAAAAATTAACTGTATGTTTTAACCATATCCATGACATGACTAAATGTTTAGACAATCTCAACTTTTATAACTATGTGAATTTGTGGTAGTTAATAGCACGTCTTGTAAGAAATACAGTTTTACATAACATAGGCTTAACAATTACCTAAAGTTTTCTTAACCCACAGTATTTTTCGTAACCTAAATTTAACAATTACATAAAGTTGCCTTAATCAATAATAGAAAAATAATCTATTGCTTTGCAGAATAATTTTATTAATAAACTTAAAAAACCCAAAAAATGAAAACAAAATTTTTAATTATAAGTGCCTTTCTTTTTAACATAGTTTTTACTTTTAGCTCATGCGAAAAAACTGGTCCGTTAGTAATTGATGAAAATGCAACGGAATTTAGTAAATCTGCAGATGAAAGCACAATAACTGTAACCGACAAGGGACAAGGTGTTGGAAATTACACTTTTACATCTGACAAAACATGGATTTTAAATGGGTTGGTTTTTGTTAACAAAAATCAAACCCTAACAATTGAAGCAGGGGCTTTAATTAAAGGAAAGCCCGGGACAAATGAAAATGCAAGTGCCCTTATTGTGGCAAGGGGCGGGAAAATTAATGCTGTAGGTACGGCCACTGCACCGATTGTTTTTACTGCCGAGGCTGATAATTACGAAGGTACAACGGTTGCTAAAGAAGTTCAAGGGCTTTGGGGCGGCATAATTATACTTGGGAATGCAACTACAAATAACCCTAATACAGATAAAGCTATTGAAGGTGCCATGGCGGTACCGATATTGGCGAAGGGAACGAAATTAATGGGTTGACACTTGGCGCAGTAGGCAAAGCAACTACTATCGAATATATTGAAGTTATAGCAAATAAAGATGATGGTGTCGAATTTTTTGGTGGCTGCCCACAGCTAAAATATATTATTGTTTCGGGTTGTGGCGATGATTCTTTCGATTATGACGAAGGTTTCCACGGAAAAGGGCAATTTTGGTGCACCATACAAAGCAATGATGGTGATAGGATGGGTGAACACGATGGGGGGCCATCAGATAATGAAACTGGCTTACCTTATGCTATACCTATAATTTTTAACGCTACTTATATTGGAAATGGTTCAGGCCGGGTCATTACTTTCAGGGATAATGCCGGTGGTACTTATGCTAACTCAATTTTTGCCAATCAGGCTAAAGGTATTGATATTGAATATCTTGAAGATGCAGGAACGATGGTAGGCTGTTCATATAAAATGTTCCGGGATGGTTATTTAAATATTGAAAATAATGTTTTTGATAATGTTGCCGGTGTTACACCAACAATAAGTGGATATAATGAGGATTTATTTAAAGTTACTGTCCCAGATGCAGGGGTTTATCAAATACCGCCCGATTTATTAAGCGGATGGGTACATACATTTGAGGGGAATTCCAACTCGGTAGCAAATGTAGGTGTATCTGCGGCTAATCCTGTTCCAGCAAATGCACAAACAAACGACTTGGCTATTACAACAGATCCATTTTTTACAAGTGCAAACTATAAAGGTGCGTTCAACAATACAAACTGGGCAAAGGGTTGGACATTGCTTTTTAAGTAAAATATGAAAATTGTTTATTTGATTATTGACGGCACTCCGAAAAGTCATCAGTCTGCATATTAGTCTATTAAAAATCCGCTAAGCGGCTGTAAGCTGATAGTCTTAGTTTTCGGAGTAGGCTCAAGATTGATTTTCAGAAAGTTATTATGCTTTCAGAAAAAAATAAAGGTAACTGATTGATTATGAGGTAGTAGTAATGTTTGATGAGTTGTTACAAATAAACAGGTAACTAAATAAACAGTTAACCAAATTATCAAATAAACAAGAAAAAATATCATCCTCTAAATTTATAGAAACAAACGAAAAACAATAATAAAATGAAACACATATATTTAACAATCTTACTCCTGTTAACTGCACAAATTTTTATATCGGCACAAGATGGGACAATCCGGGGTAAAATATTTGATAGAAATACAGGCGAAGAAATTATAGGTGCAACTATTGTCATTGAAGGGACATCGCCACTTATTGGTGCGGTAAGCGATTTTGATGGTAATTTCAGTTTAGAGAATATCCCTGAAGGGAAGCTTGACATTAAGTGTTCTTTTATTTCTTATGAGACAAAAATAGTTAAAGGTATATTGCTTGCCCCAAATGACGTAAAGCTTATTGATTTTTCGCTAAACCAGCATACAGAAGCAATAAAAGAAGTTGTGGCTAGTGCCAGCGCTATCAGGAATACAGAAAATTCGTTGCAAACAATTCAAAAAAAATCTGCAAGTTTTGTTAATGGTATTTCGTCGCAACATATTTCAAGGCTTGGCGATTCGGATGCTTCTTCGGCTTTAAAAAGAGTTTCAGGGGTTTCTATCGGAAACGGGAAATATGTTTTTGTAAGGGGTTTAAGTGACAGGTACAGCAAGGTTACATTAAACGGTGCTGAAATCCCCGGATTAGACCCCAATAAAAATACTGTCCAAATGGATATTTTCCCATCAAATATTATTGATAATATTATAGTCCATAAAACTTTTACGCCAGAGTTACCAGCCTCATTTGCAGGTGGTTATGTTAATGTTGCGACAAAAAGTTTCCCCACTAAATTTACTTTGCAGTTTTCTACATCATTTGGATATAACCCTAATGCAAATTTAAGGGATGATTTTATATCATACAAAGGCGGAAAACTTGATGCATTGGGTATTGACGATGGTACTAGGGCTATACCTGGTTTAGCAACTGGCGGAATACCTTTTTTATATGAAAATAACGATAAACTAGATAATATTTCGTCATCGTTTAATAAAATAATGGGAACATCCGATAAAACCTCTTTCTTAAATCATAGCCATTCATTTTCTGTTGGTAATCAAGTTAAACTTTTCGACAAGCCATTAGGATTTATTTTCTCATCAAGTTATTCCCGAAATTTCAAGTATTACGATGATGGGACATATTCTAAGTATTCGCTGGTAAATACAAGTGGAAATGCCGGGACCATGAACCCTTTGATAATTGAAACGGAAAGAAACGGTGAAGAAGAAATATTAATGTCTTTTCTTTTAGGTGCATCTTATAAATTATCGGATAATAGCAAAATAGGGGTAACTTTATTAAGGAATACAAGTGGGTTAATTGCTGCAAAAAATAGGGAGGGCAATAAAATTGAAGATGATATTTATATGTATGAAAACACATTAGGGTTTCAAGAACGTTCGTTAAATTCAATTCAGCTTAACGGAAAACATATTATTAACGCAAAAAAAGATTTAGAATTAGAATGGATTAGCTCATATACATTATCAAAACAATCTGAACCCGATTTACGGTTTTTTAATTATGATAATGATGGGGCATCTTTTCAAATTAGCCCAAATGCTTACCCTGCACCTGCACGTTTTTACAGGCATATGGATGAAAAAAATATTGATAACAAGTTACATTTTACAAAAGCTGTAAAAATATTCGGAAATAATGCTAAAATTAAATTTGGCGGTGCTTATACTTATAAAAGTAGAAATTCCGATTCAAGAAAATTTGATATACTTTCTCAGCAGTTAGGTTTTAACGGAAATATCGAAGATTATTTAAGCGACGGAAATATTGGTCAGGAATCACAAGATGCAACCTATGGCTTTTATTACCAAAACGACCCTTTAACAGATGATTACAACAGTTACAACGCATCAGAATCATTAGTGGCAGCTTATGCTATGCTTGATTTGCCGCTTGGAAAAAAAATAAGGATAGTGCTTGGGGCCAGATATGAATATGATTATACTTTTATCGAAAATAATGTAGAACCATCTCACCATAAGCGTGTTATGGCTGAACATATTTATCCTATGGATATATTACCGGCTGTTAATTTAAAATACTCATTGTCAAAAAGCATGAATATACGTTTGGCTTATTCCGGTACCCTTGCAAGGCCATCCTTTAGGGAAATAGCACCTTATGCTTATTATGATTTTAAAGAAGGTTGGCGTGTGGTTGGTGAGCCTGATTTACAAAGAACCCTTATTAATAATACTGATTTAAGGTGGGAATATTTTATGCAAAAAGGGCAAATTGTTTCTGTTAGTTTATTCCATAAATACTTTAATAAGCCTATTGAACTAATTGATGACCCAAGGGCTAATAATCCTGAATTTCATTATGTTAATGTTGAAAATTCGAGTTTATATGGAGTTGAAGTGGAAATAAGGAAAAGACTGGTGTTTTTTGGTTTAGAAAATTTATTAATAGGCGGAAACTTTACACTATTAAAATCGGAAGTTGAAGTTGTTGAGGATTATGGTATCGAAAACAGGAATGTTATAACAAGGCGGCCTATGTATGGTCAAGCTCCATGGGTAGTAAATTCGTTTGTTACCTACGAAAACAAGGATATAAAATTTAGCTCTAGCATGGCATTTAATGTTACGGGCAAAAAGCTTGCTGTAGTAACCAAAGGCGAAACACCTAATATTTACAGCCAACCGGTTCCAAACATGAATTTTAATATTTCAAAAGGATTAGGCAAAAGATTTATTGCTAAATTTGCAATAAAAAATATATTAAATAACGATTATAAAAAAACGTATACTTATGATAATCAGAAGTATATATTTCAATCTCATAAGTTAGGAAGAACTTATTCTTTAGGGATTAGCTACTTACTCAAATAAGCTTTCGGCAAAACTTTCGGCCCAGTTTATGATTGCAGTTTTATCTTTTTTACTTAATTTAGCATTGCTATGTGTAATAAGATAAACCTGCATCGGCATTTTATTTTCTTCAACTTCTTCATAAATATCATCAAGAAGTTATAAATTGTTTAATTCTAATGGCAATCGTAACACGATGTTTTAAGTATGTTCGCAATATCCTGGGGGATTTCATTGTTGGCAATCAAATCATTAGTTTTATCCGCATTAATTTCAGGTTTTTCAACCGGAACTAACTGGGGGACTATCACGATTAAGAGAAAAATCCCTATAAAGAGCTTTAAATATAATAAAAAATACTTAATAAAACTAATCGTTATTTGGAATAAATTTAAATTGAATTGTAAAATATTGCAACTTTCATATGCAACAGTATTGTTTCCTTTTCATGGCTTAAAAATTAATTTTCCCGAATTTAATATTATTTTATTAAGTTTACAGCTTCATTTTTAAAAATAGCGTGTTATGAAATTAGAATTGCACTGGCAAATATTAATTGGTTTAATATTAGGTATTGTTTTTGGGGTCGTATTCCCAACAAATTTTAAGGTAACTGATGACAGTATAGCAAACCTTAAAGGATCAAAGGTTCCGGATGAAATTATAGAGAGTATTGTCATACATAAAGACATGGTTCCTAAAACTCAATCTGAATTTGTAAAGGATTTAAAAAAAGACATAAATCCTGAAGTTTTTGATACCTACGGGAAAACAATTTTAAAAGAATCAAAATATAATCCATATTT
>NBLH01000026.1 GCA_002084525.1 Bacteroidetes bacterium 4572_117
CAAGTAGTTAATAAAGAATAATTAAAGATGTAGAATAATATAAATTGCAACAAAAACGATAAAGCCAAATAATAAAGAACTAATCATCATTTTAGTTTTCTTAGAGTCGATTTGCTCAATTTTTCTTTGAAATTTTTGCTCTAAACTAATTCCTGCAAAAACGCCAATTGGGAAAGCAGCTGAAATGGAAGCACTAAAATTATTTGATAAGGTAAATACAACAAGAGCACCTACAATTGAAATTGCAAGTCCTAATAACCAGCCAGCTCCCTTAAATATTTTCGATTGATTGTTACTTAAATTTTCCATTTGAAATTCCTTTTTTAATTAACTGTTTATTCAGTTAGTATATAAAATCTCAAAATAACTACACTTCAATGTGATTTTTTCTTCAAGTTGCACACAACGTTGTCATTGGTGTATTACACCAATCCACTATTGTATTATTTGAACTTATTTTTGCAAGTTGCTCATTATAAGCAACAATACAAAGTTATTCTTATTAATTGTTTCAACAAACATAAAGTTATTTCTATTAATTGCTTCAACAAATATAAAGTTATTGTGTATTTTATGTACAAAACAAACACAAAGTTAATACACGTGTTTAATTTTTGGTGGCAACCTTTAAATTACTTTAAGCTAACAACTTTATTGTTTAGACCGTTTAAATATTTATAAAAAATTATTTCGGCAAGTGTTTACTGCCTTTTTTTATTATTATGGTATTTAATACAAAAGGACACCCTTTAGGGTTAGGGGTAAAACCTGAGTTTTAGATGTCCGTGAAAGTCAGTTCCCCTGCAACAATGAACGTCATGGCGAGCGATAGCGAGGCCACCCCCTGAAATTAAGAAGTGGCCACATACAACAAACAAACGTCCATTTATACCCTGTGCTACGCACCGGGCTATTGCTATTAGGCCCTTTAGAGTTATTCCCGAACTAGCGTAAGGGCATCCGTTCAGCAAAAATAAAAAGCAGGACGTATTCTTTTCTTAATTAATACAACATATTTAACACCCCAGTTCGTAAGTCTTTTGGATATTAGGCTATATGAAAATATTTTAATGCATTCAGTTTGTTTATACTTATTTACTCTAATTATTTTGATTTGACCAGTATTTTTTCTAGTTCCTCCAATGATTTACCTTTTGTCTCGGGTATTAAAGTAACTATAAATATTAAACCAACTACAGCAAACGCACCATAAATCAAAAATGTTCCGGCATTACCAATATTGGCCAATTCCCAAGGAAATACCAGTTGAACAGTAAAACTGACCCCTGAGTTAATAAACCCTACAAATGATATAGCAAGCCCCCTTAAACGGTTTGGGAAAAGCTCAGACAACAGCACCCACATAACAGGCCCTAAAGAAATAGCAAATGAAGCCACAAATGCCAAAATCCCGACAAGGACTAAAACTGAATTGATATTTATAGCTGACTTAATGAGATTGTCGCCATGTTTTTTGGCAATTTCAGGACCTAAAACCTTATTAATTGCATTCCTGAACTCAATATCACTATCGTAGGTTTTTCCATCTAGTTCAAATATCCTATCTTCTTGTATAGTTTTATTTAATTCAGTGATACTAGCTTTATCTAATTGGAAAGTAGCAGAACTGAAACTTGCAGAAATTACAAACATTGAAATTGCAATGCCCGACACACCTATTAACAATAAAGGCTTCCGTCCAATTTTATCGATTAACCACATGGCCAGTACCGTAAAAAGCACGTTAATAATACCCAGGTAAATAGCCTGTGTAAAGGAGGCATCTTCCCCAACCCCGGTTTGTTCAAAAATTGTTGTAGAATAGAAAAATACAGAATTAATCCCTGTTATTTGTTGTAAAACAGCTACAACAATCCCAATCAACAAAACAAATCTCATGGCAGGCTTAAAAAGTTCTGAAAGCGATATCTTTTCTTTGTTCACATCTGATTTAACCGATTCCTTAACGGCTTGTATCTCTCTAATTGCAAGCTCTTTACCGCTGGCTTTGGTCATAATTTTCAATGCTATTTCCTCTTCTCCATTTATGGCTAACCACCTAGGGCTTTCTGGTACTATAAATAAGAAAATGAAATAAAGGATTGCAGGTAAAGCTTCAATACCTAGCATCCATCTCCAGTTATTTTCCCCAAGGTTGATAGAGTTTGCCCAGCTTGCATCGGAATTTCCTAATTTCAGAATTAAATAATTAGAAAAAAATGCAGCCGAGAGCCCCAAAACAATATTTAATTGATTAAACGAAACCATTTTGCCTCTCATTTTGGGAGGTGATATTTCAGCAATATACATTGGGGCAATTATCAATGACGCACCTACACCAAAGCCACCTAACATTCTGGCAATAATAAAAAACCAGAATTCGTTTGACATTGCTGATGTAAAAGCTGAAACAGCAAATAGCAAAGCTGCTGCTTTTAAAATTTTTTTTCTGCCAAATTTATCGCTCAAAGGCCCAGATACCAACATGGCAAGTGTAGCTGTTAAAGTAATACATCCAACGGCCCAGCCTGTTTGAATGTCAGTCAATTCAAATTTTGCAACTATAAATTTTAACACACCCGAAATTACCGAGGCATCAAAACCCATAATAAATCCACCAAGGGCAACTATTAACGATACTTTGGTTATATATGTTCTATTGCTTTTCATAAACAGTTTTTTTATAGTTTATTTTTTTTGATAAATTCTTACATAATCAACTTCCATTGTTTGCGGAAATGCATTTTCATCAATACCTTTCATGCTGCCCCATACACCGCCAACGGCAACGTTTAATATTAAGTAAAATGATTTGTTGTATGGCCATTTAGATGTGCCCAAGCCTTCGTTTTTATACTCAAAATATAGCTTATCATCTACGTATGCTTTCATTACCTCTGGAGACCACTCTAATATATACGAGTGAAATTTACTGCTCACATCTGCAATATTAATTTTTGCGGTTTTTTGGGTGCCTTTTCGCCATTGATAGTCCCTGGAATGAGCAGATGCATGTATTACGCCCGGATCGTGCCCAACGTGTTCCATAATGTCAATCTCTCCAATATCCGGCCAATTACCATCCTTATAGGACCAACCACCCGGCAGCATCCAAATTGCCGGCCAGATACCGCGCCCGTCAGGAATTTTGGCATTGACTTCGATTTTTCCAAATTTCCAGTCTGCATTTGATATAAGTCTACACGAGCTATATTTTTTGCCGTTAGTCTTCTCTTTTATGGCAGTTATTATTAGTTTGCCATTTTTTACAGAAGCATTCTCTTTTCTGGCAACTGTATAATGCTGTGCTTCCTCATTTCCCCAACCGTCATCATTTCCTTCTGTATCATAAGCCCATTTTGTTGAATCCGGAAGTCCGGTGTAGTTAAATTCATCGGCCCATACCAACTTATATTCTTGCGCTGACAGATAGGCAATACTTAAGTTTAGAAGCACAAACAAGTACAAACTACGTAGTAAATTGTTTTTCAAAAGATTTTTCATAATTAGTTGCTTTTTATTTATAATAATTTAATCCCACCAGTGGGTTTAATTCCCGATACTTGTATCTTACAAAATAAATTCTTTTCAATCCATACCCTGTGAGCTTGCTCCGAGCTTATTGATTTATCGTTTTAATTATTACAAATCAGGAATAGCTTCTTGCATTATTTTTTTCGGCTTTCTGTCAACAGTGTACAATCCCCAATGTTTTTCGGGTTCAAGTGGTTCTTGCGAGCCTTTCCACGGTTCATCAAATGCCTCAAACACAAAAGTCAGTATTGCCTGCTCCTCACTCCATTTTATTAAATCGTTACAGTAAATTTTTTGAAGCTCCTCACTAACATTACTGGGGCAAATACCCCTTCCGTTTGAATTAGTTGCCCATCCGGCTTCTGTAATTACAACCGGCTTGTTTGGATATTTATCTGCAATGCTAAAATAGTTTTGTTTTGTATAGTCCATTGCTTCATGAATATTTTTGTATTCCCATACAGGATATGTGTGTATGGATATAAAATCAACTTCATTTACCAAATCTTTCAACTGATCTTGCCAGGGGACATAATTTTCGCAGAAAGTAACCGCCTGCTTAGTTTCCTTTTTAATCATCCTAACATAATCAATCACTTTATTTTCCGGAACATAATGATCTGTCCAATGAACAGTTGCTTCATTCCCGGCCGATAATGAAAAAACAATATCAGGATATTGGTTTGCCAGCTCAATAAGTTTTTTTATTTGATTAAGATTTCTTTCCTTATTGCTATTTAACTCATCTTCCGAAAAAGAACCACCCCATGGGCAGCCAAAATTATTCATCTCAGCCCCAATATATGCCCCTAGCATCACTTTTAAATCAAGTTCCTCTTTCCTGATTACCTCCAATACAGTTTCAGAATGTTTATCACAATTATATAATCGAAGATATTTCCAATGTTTATAAAGAATAAAAAGATCTTCTTTTACCTCCTCATAAGTTGGATAAATCCCAGAACCTGGACTTTGCCCTTCCCGAAACCCAGAATAACAAATTGCTTTTCCTGGTTTAATATTTAATGTTTTGTGCAAATTCAAATAACTTAAATTATTATTGATACTTTAATTTTTCATCCTTATCCCAAATACCCCAAAAAGCCCCAACATCGCCTTCATTGTCAGCTTTCCAGCTCTCATCAAAAGATGAGAAGTAGAAAATATCTATATCATCTTCTTTTGACCAAATTTGGGTATTAATAAAGTATTTTAGTGCATTCTCAAGCGATGGCTGTGAACCATAAAATTTTTCACCCCTATTTGGCCATCCTGTCTCAGTTATTATTACTTTTTTACCATTTGCGGCCTTAAGTGCCCTATTATACATATCTTTCATATAAAGTAAAGAATATTCCTGGCTGCATCCTTCCCAAAAAGGATAACAATTAGCTAAAATAACGTCGCTTGCTTCAGCAATTTTTGGCCTATTCGCAAATTCATAATAGGCATCAACATAACCAACAGGTACATTAGGGAGTTCTTTTTTTACTTGATATATGTATTCAAGAAGTTCATCCTCAGCCAAATCCCCTCTGTATAAAACCTCATTTCCCACAGCTACAATATCAGCATAACCTTCTTTAGCTATTTTAATGATATTGGCTATTTCTTTCTTATTTTTATTTTTATCACGTCCTAACCAGGCACCAGCCAGGGTTTTTAATCCATGTTCATGAGCTATCCGAGGAATCGTTTCATTTCCATCAGTACACGAAAATGATCTCACCCATTTTGTGTAGGGTTTAATAATTTCCATCCGCCTTTTTATTTGGTCTTCAGTAATTTGTGAACCGGGTTCTTGTCCTTCGGTGTATGAACTAAAACACAGGCCATGCATTCCAGGCTTGAATAATTTATTATATAATGCTAATAGCTCATCTGTGTTTTTGTTGGAGATATTAACTCCGGCTAAAGTCAGTATTTGTTCTTCTCTGTACGACATGATTTTTTTATTGATATTCGTTAAATGAAGTTTTTCGTGATAACAGCACAATTCCTTTTAAACATTCATAAATAAAACCTCAATAGTTTTAACTTGTTCGCTACGGCCAAATATCATGGCACTTATTTCCTTATTAATGATATTGCCCTGAAGCTCTTTTTTCTTACCATTTTCAAATGTGATTACTATTTTATCTGCATCGCTTGAAGCATAAGTAATTGGAACCTGGCAAAAAGTATATCCAAGTTGGCCATCCTTTAAAGTAATTTGATTTTTGCCCCCTTTTATGTCATAGTATTCAAATGTTGCCTTATTATCCAGAAGCTCTTGCTTGTTTAATAAAGATGTAGCAAATACTATTTTGCCATTTTTTACTGAAATCCCAAGTTCACCCATCCGTGAAATAAAATCTTCTTTTACCTGCCCTGTCATCCCGGGTTGTTTTGCACCTGCACCTGATGGGGTATGAGAATATGCATCGGTAGGGAAAGCACCATATAATCCGGGTGATTTGTATAAGCCTATGCCTGCTTTAATTTCATAGTAATGATCTTTGATTTTACCAAGCACTACAGGATCAGCCTTTTCGTTTAAGCCATTAAAATAACTTTCTTGTGCTGCCAGTAAAAGTTTTGAAACCATATGCCAGTATATACTTCCTAAGCCTTCGTATCCGTAAAAAGTGCCTGAACGTCCTGTAAATGACTGATGGTCAAACATCTCCTCAAAAATATCCAATACCATTTCTTTTTCTTTTGAAAGAAGGTTTGCATAGCTATCTGTGTTTAATGCGTTTAATGCATTTTCTAACATCTCTGCATTTCTAAACTTGCCATTAAAATGATAGTTGCCTGAATTATCAGTATTTAAGATTGATGTGTTATCATCAGAAATAAGCTTAGTTAGAAGTTCAGATTCTTTCACTTTGTTTTCTGCGATATTGTTTTTTTCGATAAATCTTGGTAATTGCCTGTCGGGATAAAGCAGGTAACTGTATTGATCCCTTTTAAACAAATCGCTCCATTTTAATGAATTTAGCACATTCAGGCTTTGTTCAGCAGATAAATAACCCGAGCTTAAAACACCAACTTGCCCTTCAAGCATTTGGTACAAATAGCGGATGGAAATACCTTGCCCTGAAAACGATATGAGGTTGTATGCGTTATAAAGGCCATCCTCCCGTTTATTTACTCTTATGGATTGATCCATATATTTTAAACTGAGCTCTGTAAAACGGATTAGTTCCTTAACCTGAATAAGTTTTTTGTTTCCGGAAAAAGAATTGCTGTAAATACTATTCCTGTATTTGCTGCCAGCTTCACCTAAAGAATCTGCAAAAACACGCCTGTCAGAATCAGAAAAGCCATTTTTCAACAGGGTTGAATTTTTATCAAACAGTTTAAAAATGCTATCAAATAGTGTTTTTACCTCTTCAGAAATACTAATTTCCTCAACAGAAGTATTGCTAAACTTATCAAACCAGAATTTTAGGAATCTTCTCAGATAGTACAGTGTTACCATTGAAACACCATTACCCACTAATGCATTATTTGCATCGTTCCACTCCGGCCTTTGTGTATTTAACCATATTCCTGCTTCAGGAATAAAATTGCTTAACTTTGCAAGTAGCGTAACAAGTATTTTTTCTGTTAGATTAACACTATATGCCTGATTGTGACCATCATATAAAATTCGGCCATCCGCACCCAAATGTTCAACCAAGCTGTTAATTTCATCATTTAATGCCTTATCAAATTCAATGGTATCTTTTGGGTTTTTTACTATATCTGCGTAATCTTTTATTTGGTACGGTACATTTGCATATACAAAAATTTCTTTGGTCAGCAAATTATCTAATTTGTTGGGATGGAACTCGTTTGACAATTCCAAAAACTTTTGGAGGTAAATAATCTGATGGTCGCCCCAATAGCCAATAAAAGCCCATGGATTATCAGGGTCAGGGCATTCCCAATCAATACCTTTGCGTGTAATTCTATATGGATTGTAACCATCCACAGTTGACGCATTAACAAATTTACTAATCATATTTTCAATAAAATCCGGATAGGAAAGCGCTAAAGCTTCCCAGTTTTGGAAAATATCGCGCCAGTTTCCCTGAAAATTGTATTTCGTAGATCCATCTTCATTTTTTGTTTCTATTGAAAATTGATTCCATGGACGGCTAGGGTCACCATGCCTGCGGCTAAAAGTTAGCGGCATATATTCATAACAAATTCTTATTAAGTCAGGGTTTGTTGTTTGTTCTGATAAATTAACTAAATCCAAGTATTGGATCTCATTTGGTAATTCGCCAAGCCATGATTGAAATTTGTTAGCTATAAGTTTGTTTGTTTGTTGAACAAACAGTTTAAAGTCATTAGTTTTTATGGTGTAGTTATTCTTAAAAACACCACCACGCATAACATTAAAAAGAGTGTTTGAAAAATGGCGGGCATAACATAAATCTTCATTACCCATCTGCAAGCCATCTGCATTTGCAACAATTTTTATTAAATTTGAGCTACCGGCAACTATATCTTTTTCTATAATGCCGTAAATATTCTTTTCAGTTTTAATAAAATTGCTAAGGTTTGCGACATCGCTGCTATCCTGGTTGATTTCAGCAACGGTTACCCACTCTTGTTCAACATTTTTTTGTAAATCTAAGTTTGCATTTATGAAATATGCCCCCCTCGAAGCCCGTATATCAAATTCAGTTTCTACAGGAAGCCCTTTCTTAAATTTGTTTACTTGTTTATCTGATAATAAGATTTTTTTGCCATTATTTGGCCCATAAGACCAGACAGTGGTTGCTTTAAGCGATTCGCTAGGCTCTGGCCTATCAACAGGTATTGAACTTAGTAAGTATAAACCTAGTCCGGTATCCTCAATTAATTCATTCTTTTTGTATGCATCCAAAAGGTTGCTGTATGTATTCTGGAAATCATAATCTAAGCCATATGGGAGTATATTCTTAATCCCATCAAGTATTTCAATTTTTAAACCTTCATTTGCCAGATTACTTAGCTTTGATTTTTTTACAAAACCAAATTTTTCACTATAACACCAGGCATACTGAAATTTAATGCCCAAATCAACATTTATTTCTTCAAAGATGATTTTATTATCGTAAATATTTTTGTAAATATTTCTTTCGGTATTATATATTCCGTTGTTATTTGAGGAAAAAGGTTCCCATAAAAATGTTTTTTCGGCTTTTTCTACAAGTAATATGGTTTCACTACCGGTTATTCCTTTATAATCGTGAATTTTATCATCAGTATAATAAGGAAACAAGGAATTATCCCTGTCTTTTCTTCCTGCTGATAAAGAACCGTTGCTTGAAATGAACATCCAGTGGTCAGAATCGCTGACTAAAGTTATAAAAAAATCAGGCATATTGTTATAGTTGCTGATTTTGTAAAACTTTTCACCTTTTATTTCAACAAACTTACCTTCAACTTTAAGGTTTTTGCTTTGAACTTTATTTTTGCCAATGAAAAGATTATTTACCGACATAATTTTATTTTTTTGATATTTACAACATTTATTATTAACAAGAGTTGGTTTTAACCTAATTAACTTTCTGTACTTTCAAGCTTACGACGTTTGTCAAGCTCTACCCTAATTGTTTCAAGGGTTTTATCATCTAATTTATACAAAAAAAGCAGTGCTGCTGTTATAAGGTATAAAGCGCCCGGAATAATTGAGAAAAGAAGACGCAAAGTCATTAGTGCTTCATCGGATTGTGCAACAGCCCCGCCATCATAATTTGCTATTGTTAACAGCCATCCGGCTAAACCGGTAGCAATACCGCCCCCTAATTTTTGGGCAAAGGTGGTTGCTGAAAAAAACAAGCCCGTTGCACGCCTCTTGTTTTTCCATTCTGAATAATCAGCTGTGTCAGCTATCATAGCCCAAAGCAAAGGGATAGTTGGCGCAATAGCAAGTTTTGAAAGTATATTGATAATGTGCAAGCTATAAAAGTCTTCAGGGCCAGGTATATACAAAGCCATTGTTAGTGCCCCTGCAATAGCCGAACATACCAAATAAACAGTGCGCTTTTCAAATCGTTTAGTTAAAGGCCGGGCTAAAAGAACACCAACTATTAGCGAAACTGTAGTTGCGGTATATAATAATGTGGCATCATTTTCTTTTCCAACAAAATATTTAAAGTACTGATTTATTACCGAGCCTTGTAATAATATCAATACAAAAGTTATTATACCCAATACAAATAATATAATCCATGGTTTAACACCAAAAATGTTACTGAAATCCTCTTTTAAATTACTTTTTTGATTTTTTGGAGGCTCAATTCTTTCTTTGGTTGAAAGGAACGAAATAGCCAACAATGCTATACTAATCACTGATAAAACAATGGCTATAAACTGAAAAGCGGCTTGTTCTTTTTGAGTAATAAA
The DNA here is from genome assembly GCA_002084525.1 of Bacteroidetes bacterium 4572_117. Classification (GTDB taxonomy): domain Bacteria; phylum Bacteroidota; class Bacteroidia; order Bacteroidales; family NBLH01; genus NBLH01. The sequence continues at coordinate 9,904 of NBLH01000026.1, forward strand.
ATCTTTAAGTGTAGCAGTTGTGTCAAGTAACCTGGCTTCGCCCCAATTATATTCTTTAATGTATTCAAGTGCTTGCTGTGGCAGATTTATTGATTGGGCATAGGCAAATACATCATCAACAATCAGGTAATTTTTAAAAAACATGGTAAAACTAACAACAAACATCCCTATAAAACCAAGGAAAAAACGAAACTGATTTAATAAAGTACGCTCACCGGGATCGGCAGTCATTACGCCAGAAAGTGCTGAGAAAGGCAGGTTTACTGCAGTATAAAAAGTACTTAACAATAAATAAGCGCAAGTTGCGTAAATAATTTTGCCGGTTTCTTCAAAATTAGGGGTGGTGAACAACATTATAAGTGCAGCACTTAAAGGAATGGCAAACCACAACATGTAAGGGCGGAATTTACCATGTTTTGTCTCTGTCCTGTCAGAAATAACACCTATCATTGGATCAGAAATGGCATCCCATATCCGGGCAATCATCATAATTGTTCCTGCTGCTGCTGCTGAAATACCATAAACATCGGTAAAATAAAAAAACAGGAACATCCCTGCCATATCCCAGGCAAAATGACAGGCGGTATCGCCAAGCCCATAACCTATTTTTTCTTTAAAAGATAGTTTTGATATAAATTTATTCATCTTGAGCAAATTTATTAGTTAATAATTGGTTTTTGTTATTCTTAATATCCGCAGGTTTCTATGTAAACCTTTGATAGTCATCATATGACTCGTCAAAAAAGAGTGGTGTATATAATTAGTTAAAAGTACTCATTTTCAAAAAGTCATCCGATGACTTGTGAATTTAAGGTTATTATGATAACATGGGTACAAAAATATTTATAGTAATCAAGGAAATCGAAATTATGGATACATCTCTGTTACTTCAAAGATTTTTTAATACCACTTTCTTATAAATCAGCATCCTAAACTTATTTTTTACTACAACAATACTACATCATTGGGTAAAAGCTTGTATTTATCGTTGAATAACTATGGAATATTTGCTTATTTAGTATGTGGAAATTCGTTTTTTCGAAAATGGACAATGCATAATGTTTTTGGAATTATTCAATTATAAAACATATATTATGAGAAAATCTTTATATTTCAAATGGGGAAATAACAGCCAAACAAGTTGATGAGTTAGTTGAAAAATGTAAAGGTTTGACTTATATGCCTTAATGGTTACAATAGTTCAGGATTTCAGACATCCTGACTTGTCGTAAACTGCACTGTCATACATTGACCATTTTCCTTATCTAAAGTTTATGGTCATTAGTATATTAGTCATTGGTCATTAGGTTGTCATAGTTATATAATTTATTCAAGGTTACAAAAACTAAATATTAAATCATAGTATTGCTGATTTTTTTTGCTTGCCACTAACGTTGGTGTATAGGAAGCAGGGGGGTAATACTTACCCACTCTCAAGTTATAAAAGTAACAAAATTTTGTGATTTTACCATTTAAATAATCAAAAAGCAAAATCAAAAAATTCGTGAGCTTGTTCCTTGCAAGTAATTCAAATACAGTGTATTGTCCTTTTTTGATTTAGCTTTTGTTACCCATCGTTTACCTTCTTAATCAGTCGACAAATGTTTCTTTTATTACTGATTTAACTTCCTTAATTTCCGGTCGTGATAGTCGTCTTAATGTTTTAATAATTCGCTGTTTGTCAATTGTCCTGATTTGGTCAATTACAATCCAACCAATTTTCCTGTCGTGCTTTACTTCAATTCTAGTTGGGCATTTTTTCGAATTAGTCGTCATTGGTGCAACAATAATTGTCCGTAGGTATTTATTCATTTCGTTCGGTGAAATGATAACACAAGGTCTTGTTTTTTTTATTTCGTTTCCAATTGTCGGGTCTAGATTGACGAGAACTATTTGATACTGTCTTAAATCCAATCTTCTAGGTTTTCATTTTCAAAAACATCGTTAAATAAAAGCTGGTCGTCATGATTCTCCCCCATTTCTTTAAATGCGATGTCCCAGTCCTTTCTTGGCTGCGAAATTGGTTTGAGAATGAAATAGCCTTTTTCTAGAATGAGTTCTACTTTGTCCTTGATATTATATTTGTCAATCAAGGTTTTACTGAGTCTAAAGCCCTTTGAATTTCCGATTTGTATTATTGATAATTCCATAATCTCTTTGATTGAATGTAATTACAAAGTTAATACAATTGTACGAGTTTACAAAATGTTTTTTAATGATGGGTATGGTGTATGAATAGTAAGGGATTTGAAACCACTTACTTTCAAACTATAAAAGTAGCAAATTTTTGTGATTTTACCAATTAAATAATTTAAAAGCAAAATCACAAAAATTTTGTGAAGCTTATTTAATGTAACATACTGTCAATTAGCATGTTGCCCTTATTGTTTGTATGTATTGTGTGTGCCCTGCATGAGCAGCAGTGTACACCTATTCAAGGTCTAGAAAAATTATTCCCTTTGGTCATGAGACCGCTTCGCTAAGTTTTAGCATTTATGTAAAAAGTAAACGGGCATCTTTAAGAGTTAAAGACAAAGCAACCAATTTTGTAGAAAACAAATTGCATCTTAAAATAAATGAACAGAAGTCGCAAATATGCCGACCAATTCAATATTTTATGTTAGGAAAAGCCCAATAAACGAATGAGAAGTTTTATTCGTCTAGGAGTGCCAAAAGGTCAAGCTTATGCTTGGTCTCGGTCTTGCATGGGAGGATGGGCAATTACTCATTTTTTTATAAATATTTTATAAGGTATTCGTGAGGGCTTCGCCGTTGTCCAAAGTCCAATGACGATAACAACAGTTACAATAAAACGGCTACAATTAAAGGGCTATGTTTCATTTTTACATCGACTATCCAAATCCCGAAGGGTTATGCCAGAGGTACAACCCAAATTACCTTTTGTCCGGTGAACCGCCGTATACGAGAACCGTATGTGCGGTGGTGTGAGAGGCGCACTGGCTACCATTCGGTAGTCAGCCGTCTACTCGATTGGCAGTAGTATTTATTGCTCTACTATTTCAACTCGTCTGTTTTTTGCTTTTCCTTTTTCCGTAGAATTTGAAGTAACAGGCGAAAGGTTTGCAACGCCATACGCTTTTAATTGTTCTGCATTTACTTCATATTTTGTTATCAACTCATTCATCACAGTCTTTGCTCTTTTTTCAGATAAAGTCATATTTGAATTAAAATCGCCTACATTATCAGTATGTCCTACAATAACATATTTTTTATCCGAATGATTTTTTAAATAATCTGCAATATTTTTTAACGCTTCATTTGATTCTGGTTTTATGTTTGATTTACCAGTTTCAAATAAAATCCCAGATAATACAGCATGTCCAACAGAGATTATACCTTTATCAATATTTTTTGCCGTAACAAGTCCAATTTCAGGAAGAGTTTCTTCTATTATATCTTGTGTAATAATTGTAGCATTTGAAAAATTTGAAATATAAACTACTACATAAATATTCTTATTGTTATTTTTAGTTTTTGCAACAATATATGCATGTTTTGTTCCCGCAGGATCATACGCCATACCGAACCGTTTTAAATTTAACCCATCTTCACCATAAAAATACCAACAAAACTCATGTGGATTATTACCTAATTCTTCATCATTTTTCCCTTCAAACAAAATCCTATAACCTGCTTTAATAAAGGCTTCTTTATAATTTTTGAAAATTAATATCGGTGTGTTTTCTGGTTTTGTTGAATATTGAATTCTAATAATTTTACCTTCAATATCCATAGTTTTTGGAAAATGATTGTCAGAAAATTGTTTAACTTTACAAATAGGTATTTTATAACTATCCCATTCAAATCCTTTATAAAATTCAATAATTGAAGCATTATACCTGCTTACTAATGGGTAATCTTTACTGCCGTCAATATCTGTTATTCTTTGTGCAAAAAGATTTGTTGAAAACATTAATGCAACGATTACTAAAATTACTGTTGCTTTTTTCATTTTATTTCTCCCTATTTTAAGTTAATAAATAAAATTTCACATTACGTGTGTTTTTTATTTCTATATTACTGCCAACGACTGGCTATGTAGCGTGCGGAATTTTAATCGACAAACTTACAATCTATGAAATAGCCAAAGTTTTTTATTTTACCATAAAAATAATCTAAAAAATTAAAATATAAAATTTTTGCGATGTTTTTTTCTTATTGCACCTTCCAAAAACCTTACTGACCGCATAATATATAGCTACTGTGTGTGCCCTGCATGAGCAGCAGTGTACACCTATTCAAGGTCTGGAAAAATTATTCCCTTTGGTCATGATATCGCTTCGCTAAGTTCCAAAAATGCAAATTTATTTTGCAAAAGCCTAAGAATAAGTGATGTTTTTTTCCCAAAGGGTGGGAATCCCTTGCACGCTTGGATTAAAGCCGAGAAGTGTCAGCAGGTGGTTATGCCAGAGGTGTAACCAAATTGCCTTTTGTACGGTGAACCGCCGTATACGTGAACCG
>NBLH01000217.1 GCA_002084525.1 Bacteroidetes bacterium 4572_117
ATCTGTCGCTTTTTAAAATTTAAAATTCCATTTTGATTTTAAAAACACACCAATTGTCTTTTTCCCGCTATGTGGCAAGGAGTTACTTCTAAATTCTAAATTCCTTGTTCAATATTCATTATTATTCCTAAAACTTTGGGATATGTACTGAGTTTGCCAATTGGAACGAAGAGAAAATTATAAAAATACCGTGTTTTTAACAGCCCAGGCTCTGGCTATTAGATGTTTACTAACGAACCTGTGGGTTTAAGGTATATACAGGGGAAAAATAAAAGAAACGGGCTTGCTGTTTACAGCAAGCCCGTTTTTTAATATACAATTATTGTATTTCAATTTCTCTCATGGGTTTAACTTTTGCCTCTTCCCTTTTAGGGATTTCAATTTGCAAAATACCATTATTGTATTCGGCCGAAATTTCTTCACCGTTAGCTGAATCAGGTAATGTGAACGACCTTTGGAAAGAAGAATAATTAAACTCACGCCTTGTGAAATTTTCTTTGCTTTCTTCTTTTTCGTCTTCCTTTTCAGAACCTACCGTCAACACATTGTTATCCAAATTAATTTTGAACTTTTCTTTGCTTAAACCCGGTGTGGCAAATTCTATTTTAAATCCATCGTCGTTTTCAGCAATATTCACCGAAGGTAATGTTGAATTGTCTTTGTTTGTGTTTCCTGTATTTACAGTACTGAAAATATCTTCCAACAAATTTGAAAATGCTGGGTAACCATAGTTTGCTCTTTTTAATAATGTCATTTTTTTGTCCTCCTATTTTTGTTAAACTTTTTTTAATTTATAAACTTGCTTAATGGTTTTCAAGTTTTGTACCATTAGCATTTTTAACAAAAACTGGCAGAAAATCAAACAATACATGTGCCATTATGGCATTTTTTGTGAAAATGCAATGCCAATGTGGCAGATGGGTAATATTTATGGATATGAATCCTATATATTATTATGTTGTGAAGGCGCAGCCCTCACCGTAGTGCTTAGAGTGTTTCAAGCTAAATAAAAATCTGTGTGAATCCGTTAAGTCAGTGTTATCAGCGTTCCTATTTTTGTTTGTAGCAAAGCTACTACGCTAAGATATATGATTAAAAAGAATAACTTAATTTATTTTGCCAAGTATAAAACAAGTTCTGAATATCGTTTGGCGGGTCAGAATCATAAGAGGCCTCAAACCCGGTTTTAAACCCGAGCTTATCGGTAATATTAAAAGTAAATATTGATTCAGACGATATCCTGTAATCTTTAAAATTTTCTATATCTGGTTGGTAATATGATATGCTGCCAAAGCTTACATTTTCATTTATTTGCCAACTAAACGACATATAAATATCAAGCCGCATCATTTCGGTTACAGTACTGTTGTCGTCTGAGAGTTTTTCATATTCGTAAAGTATAGGCGAAGCCACAAATAATTTAATTTTTTCTCTATTAATAAGCCTAAAACGAGGCCCAAGCCCGCCAATAAACCTTTGGGCCAACAATTTAATTGGGTTGTATTGATGTTGTGCAAGTGCCTCGATAGTGAAAAAACTACTATCTTTAACAGTATAATTATATCGTAAATGTTGAAAACCGCTATTTACTAAATTTTCATTATCTACCGTCATTAAACTCAAATCGTTCAATAATAAAATTAAATGTGCACCGGTTTTATATTGCAGGTCGATTTTATTTGTCAACCGCATTATTTTTTTCCCATTATCAATGTAATTGAAACCTATTCCTATTGCACCCTGAAACCCATCGGCATCATCCTTTCTTTTTTTTTCTACATTTACTACTTGCGCAACTAATGTTTGCCCGAATATTATTAAAATGATAACTACTGTAAAAATTTTTTGTTTTCCCATCGTATTCTATATTTATATGATATTTAGTGCTAAAAATATAAGGAAGTATTGATATTTACAAAACTATTTTATTAATTTTAATTATATGTTTTTAAATTGTGTTGTTTTTTTGATTTTTGTTGCAATAAAAAGCTAAATTTGTAGCAAATACCGTATTATTATTTTATATAAGTGTTTGTTATGAAAAGATATATATTGTTGTTTTCAATTTTATTAATTTCGCTTGCTTCATTTTCTCAAAAAAGTAAGGGTGCGCCAGAAATGATTTTTAAAGATACGATCCATAATTTTAATACAATTTGGTACATGAACGAAGCTAGCCATGAATTTACTTTTAAAAATACGGGGAAACTACCTTTGATTATAGAAAGGGTACGGTCGTCGTGTGGGTGTACAGTACCCACATGGGAAAAAAGCCCGGTACCACCTAAGGGAAAAGGGAAAATAACAGTAAAATATGACACAAAACGCATTGGCCAGTTTCAAAAATCAATAAAAATTTATTCAAATGCACTTAATTCGCCTGTAATATTAGTAATTATGGGCGCAGTAAAAGTTACAGATTGAAAAGGCTTAGGTTTAAATATTCTGGGAAACCTATTTTTTATCATTAATAAATTAACAAAAAAACTAAGATTATGCCAAAACTTTCAACTAGGGCTAACGAAATGCCCGCATCACCTATCAGAAAATTAGTGCCTTTTGCAGAAGCAGCAAAAAAAAATGGGAAAAAAGTGTATCATTTAAATATCGGGCAACCTGATATACATTCACCACAGGAGTCGTTAAACGCAATTAACAACTACGAAGAAAAAGTAATTGAGTATAGCCATTCTGCAGGGAATGAAAGCTACCGGAGGGGTTTGGCAAAGTATTATCAGGAACTAGGGATTAATGTTGACCATACCGAGATAATGATAACCACAGGTGGGTCTGAAGCAATTGTTTTTGCTATGTTGGCTTGTATGAACCCGGGCGACGAAATAATTGTACCCGAACCTTATTACACCAACTATAGTGGGTTTGCAAACCAAGCAGGGGTAAATGTAGTGCCTATTACATCGAAAATTGAGGATGGTTTTGCTTTACCGCCTATTGATGAATTTGAAAATGTTATTACCGACAAAACAAAAGCCATAATAATTTGCAACCCTAACAACCCCACTGGTTATTTATATTCAAAAGAAGAACTTTATCAACTAAAAGAACTTGTATTAAAGCACGATCTTTATATTTTTGCCGATGAGGTTTATCGTGAATTTGTATACGATGGCGAAGAACATTTTTCAGCACTAAAAATTGAAGGCCTTGAACAAAATGTCATTCTATTTGATTCAGTATCAAAGCGGTACAGTATGTGCGGTGTACGGACAGGTGCTTTGGTAACAAAAAATAAGGAGGTGTATGAATCGGCTGTAAAATATGGACAGGCGAGGCTAAGCCCACCATCTTTGGGCCAATTGGCTGGCGAGGCGGCTTTAGAAACGCCAAAAGCATATTTCGACGAAGTTTATAGCGAATATATTAAGCGCAGGAACTTTGTTATTGAAAAAATAAATGAAATTGATGGTGTTTATGCACCAATGCCAAAAGGGGCGTTTTATTCAATAATTCAATTACCTGTTACCGATGCCGAGCATTTTTGCCAATGGTTGTTAGAACATTTCGATTACAACAACGAAACCGTAATGTTGGCGCCTGCAAATGGTTTTTATGCTACTAAAGGCCTTGGAAAAAACGAAGCCCGGATAGCTTATGTACTTAAAGTTGAAGATCTTGGAAAAGCTGTAAAAGTACTAGAAGAAGCCTTAAAAGTTTATCCCGGAAGGATTTAACTTTAAATTGTTAAATTGTTGAATTGTTTGCGGTACTAATGTTTATTGGCAACCAACTTTTCAAAAATAAGCAAATATCTGCCACGGGTTCATTTAATAATAATTAATTTGAGTTTGTGGCAGATAGAAGCCCTTTTTCTGAATACGCAGCAATTTTGTTCCAATTAGCAAAAGAAAACAAAATAAAAATTTTTATTTCTGCTATTTCTTTTAATTAATACTTCGTTATATTTTTGCCGCAAATGCACGAATAAAAAAGTAACGGACTAATAATCAGTAATTTATACAATCATCTGGCGGTGTGCTAATCTGCTGATTAAACAAAAAAAAACATTTCAAATGCTGTTGTCAATATAGCTATTGTAGGCATTGCCCTTGGTATGGTGGTAATGATTTTATCAATTGCAATAGTTACAGGTTTTAAGCAGCAGGTTAGCGAAAAAGTTACCGGTTTTGCATCGCATATTGTTATTTCTAACTATGATATCAACTCATCGTACGAAACTACACCTATAAGAAAAAACCAAAGCTTTTATCCTGATATTGAGAATATTACAGGCTTTGAACATATACAGGTTTTTGCACTTAAAGCAGGTATTGTTAAAACAAAAACAGATATGCAAGGGGTAGTTATTAAAGGTGTTGGAAACGATTTTAATTGGGATTTTTTCAAAGAAAGCCTTGTAGAAGGGAACATATTTAATGTAGCTGATGGTATTAAAAATGATAGCGTTATCATTTCGAAACACATAGCTTCTTTATTAAAACTTAAAGTAGGCGACCCTCTTTTTATGTGGTTTAGGGGTAATAACAAAAACCCTGTTAAACAAAGGCGGTTTGCTATTTCAGGGATATATAGCACCGGACTTGAAGAGTTCGACAAATCGTTTGTAATTTGCGATATCAAACAGGTACAAAAACTAAACGGGTGGTCTGATAATCAGGTAAGTGGATTTGAAATTTCTATCACCGAATTTGAAGAACTTGCACAAATGACCGAAAAAACCTACGAACAGGTTGGATCCGTTTACGAAAAAGATATGGAACAGTTGCAAATAAGGAATATCAGGGATAATTTCCCCCATATTTTCGACTGGTTAGAACTATCTGACACAAATGTTTGGATCATACTAGGTTTAATGTTGTTGGTTGGCGGATTTAATATGATATCTGGCCTGTTGGTAATTATACTTGAGCGTACAAATATGATAGGCGTTTTAAAATCGCTTGGTGCAAAAAATTCAAATGTCAGAAAAATATTCCTTTATAATGCCAGTTTCTTAATTGGGAAAGGGATGCTTTGGGGCAACTTTATTGGAATAGTATTATGTATTGTACAATACCAATTTGGGATATTTAAACTTGACCCAACAACTTATTATATTGATGTTGTACCAATTAATTTAAAATTAATCCACCTTATTTTGCTTAATGTGGGTACTCTTAGCATTACTACTGCAATGCTTATTTTGCCATCAATGTTTATTTCAAGGATAAGCCCGGCTAAGGCTATACGTTTTAGCTAGTGCAATGTCAAATATGGCATGACGGTAACCTAGTGGGTTTACATTTGTTAAATTGCCTGTAACATAGCTAATTGCAGAACATTAATTAATTCAAACCTGCTAGGTTTAATTTAACTTGACATTAGTACGTTTTTTACATTTGTCCTTCAGGGATGCTCACAGTAAAGCTTGTCTCAAACCCTTCCTTGCTTTCAACTTCAATTTTCCCTTTGTTCATTTTAATAAACTGCGACACTAACATTAAACCTAAGCCGCTACCTTTTTCTTGATTGGTGCCAGGTGTAGAAATAAATGTTTCTTGGTCAAATAATTCATTCACTTGTTTTTGAGGCATACCTATTCCATTATCGCTAATTGTAAGTTGGACATAATCCGGTATGTTTATAAGTTTTATTGTAATCAAGCTATTTTCATTATTAAATTTAATCGAGTTATTTAAAAGGGTTTTGATAATTGTTGAAATTGAATTATAGTCCGCAAAAACCATGTATTTTTTGTCTATATCTACATCTGTATCATTTGTTACCTGGGAGTAAATAATGGAAATTGAAAATAATCCAATATAAACACATAATAATAATTTGCGCATTTGTTAATAAATTAACATAATAATAAAACAGATTGAGTTAGTAAAGTTAAAAAAATATGCAATTTCAAACCATATAATAATTTTACTTATATATATATTATGCAAGTCAAGCATTTTTTTATACCTTGCAAAACATTAAAAAACCAAATAATATAACTTGTAAATTTTAGAATTATGATTGATTTTTCATTAACAAAAGACGATTTAGAAATAATAGAAAATTACAAAAATTTCACTCAAGAGCACATAATCCCTAATGCTGCTAAATATGATGTTTCAACTGAATTTCCCTGGCCTATTGTTAAGGAAGCTTATAAAGCCGGCTTGATGAATGGGCCTATCCCCAAAAAATTTGGTGGTAATGGCTATAACATTTTCCAAAGCTGTTTATCGTCAGAAGAACTTGGTGCCGGTTGTGTAGGGATTGGTATCAGTATTGATGCAAATACATTGGCATTAACCCCATTGTTGCTTGCTGCAAACGCAGACCAACAAAAACGTTTTTTTGGCGAAATAAATGAACAACAGGCTGTTGCAGCTTATTGTTTAACTGAACCAAATGCAGGTTCTGATGTGGCGGGTATTAAATCGACCGCAATAAAAAAAGGTGATAAATACATATTGAATGGCCACAAAAGGTTTATTACCAATGCCGAAGTTGCCAAATTTCATACAGTATTTGCTTTAACCGATCCTTCAAGGGGTGCCAGGAGCCTTTCTGCTTTTGTTGTCCCTGTTGATTTACCAGGAGTAGAAATTAAACCTCACCTCCAGAAAATGGGGCAAAGGGCATCGGTACAAAACGAAATTATTTATACTGATGTTGAAGTGCCGGCAGAGAATTTATTAGGTAGCGAAGGTTATGGTTTCCCGATTGCAATGAAAACTTTTGACCGTACACGTACAGGGGTTGCTGCACTGAGCGTAGGGGTTGCAAGGGCTGCTTTTGAAACATCGCGCGATTGGGCAAAAAACAGGATACAATTTGGAAAACCGATTGCTGCAAACCAGGCAATTGGCTTTATGCTAGCTGACATGGCAACAGAAATTGAGCTTGCCCGCTTAATTACTTGGAAAGCTGCTTGGTATTACGAACAAGGTTTGAAAACACCAGGGACTTTATCGGCAATGGCAAAAATGTATGCCTCAGATGCCGCTATGCGCGTTACAACCGATGCGGTACAAGTAATGGGCGGCGATGGTTATTCAACAGAATTTGGTGTTGAAAAAATGATGCGTGATGCCAAATTATGCCAAATTTATGAAGGTACAAACCAAGTACAAAGAGTTGTTATTTCAAAAGGGATTTTGAAATAAATAATATTTATAACATCCATATATTAGGGTTTAACACCAAGTAATTTAATTCTGCTTGGGTTAAACCCTGTTTATTTTTTGAAAATACTGAAAGTTTTGGCAATTTTGTACATTGTATTTTACATAAACAAAAAATATGAGGCAAATATTATTTATTGCACTAGTATTTAGCATGTTAACATATAGCTGCTCAACAAAAAAAACAGACACACTTGTTGTTATAAGTACAAAAAATTTGCTTGCTACTTATAAAAACACAAAAATAGGAAATAGGAAATACAGGGGCAAAGTGTTGCTTGTTGAAGGAACAATTGCTGAATACTACCGAAATAAAAAACAGGAAATTAGTATAGTATTACGCGATAAAAATCAATTAGCGGGGGTTAAATGCAATTTAATACGTTCATCGAGGCAAATTAAAAAGCCTTTAAAGTATGGGCAAAAAATTAAAATCAAAGGCATTTGTATTGGTTTTAAAGAAAATGTAATTCTTGAAAACTGTTTTATTGTTAAAGATAAATAGAGCTGTACTGCTAGGCTTTACAGGATTATAAGGGTTTTTGACATCCTATTTTTTTAATAAAAAAAAACTATTTATTTTTATTTTTTTGTTACACCAACAAAATGAACAAGATAGCAAAAGAGAATGTATTGTTTAACCTAAAAATAAACATGAATTCGCATAGAACAAATTACGATGGCTTATTGTTTGGCAGCAATTTTGCAATATCAAACATAAATAAATTACAATTGTAATTAGTTCTTTTATAAATATTTACAGCATGTTAACTAATAACAAAAATAAACGACACAATACAAACTTTAGAAGACAATTTGTAAAAAGGTACTGATTTAAAATAACTTAAATTAAAACAATTGATAAAAAACGGATGAAAAAAATATTACTTTACATATCATTATTTATTAGCGGAATTGTTCTGGGGGTTTTGCTGTTTTCTGATAGTGATTTACTAAAGATATTATCAATAACCGACAATAAGGACAAAAGCAATTACCTGGCAGTTGAAAGACCTATAAACCAAGATAAAAATGCCTTTGTCCAGTCTGCTATGCCTATGCTTGGGAAAGACATAATTGTTAATGGTGTAATCCAGGAAGCATATAAAAATAAAGAAAAAGAACTGGTGCTTTATGTTTCTGTTTCTAACATACCTTTTGTTGTTAGTTGCGAGCTTGAAGATACTGATACCCAAATTAACCACCCGATTAAACTAGGCGAAATGTTTTCGATAAAAGGAAAGTTTATTGAAATTGATGAACGGATGGAATTGGAAAATTGTTTAGTTCTTAGAAGAGAAGCTGATAAAGACCCCGAATAAGCACCTGTACTTTTTTAAGCACTAATAAAACACAAAGTTACAAAGCATAATTATTCGCGACTAAACAATTTTTTGAAACTAAGCTGGTAAATTTTAAATACAAAAAGACCAATTGCCGCACCCAATATTGCACCGCCAATAACATCGCCCGGAAAATGTACGCCCAAATATATTCTGCTGTACGATACAAAAACCGCCCAAAAAACAATAAAATAGCTGTATCTTACCCCCACATTTGCCATTTACAATGTGCACAATATCAGATATTTGTGTGTTATGACAAGGCCTAAGGCGTTGAAAAACATTTTTAAAAAGTTGTACAGAACCTTGGTCGGCCAAAACAACTACTAATACCAGAAATAAAAATGTTAACAGGCCTTTCCATTTTAACTGTTTAAAAATAAAAAAAAGCACAACAAGGTATAAAGGAACCCAGGTAACTGTTGCACTTGTCCACCACATAATTTTATCCATAAACGGATTATGGAAACCATTTAAAAACAGGAAAAAATCTATATCAAATGAAATTAATTTTTCTAGCATTATTTATTAATTTCTTTCCATACCATATCTTTTAGCTCTGTTAAAGCTTGCTGGGTTACTGCCGAAATAAAAACATAGGGGATTTCCGGTAAATCTTTTTCTATTTCTTCTTTTAATTCATCGTCAAGCAAATCAGATTTTGTGATAGCTAAAATCCTTTGTTTGTCCAATAATTCGGGGTTGTACTCTTTTAGTTCGTTCAGTAAAATATTATATTCCTTTTTGATTTCTATTGTTTCAGAGGGAATCATAAACAATAAAACTGAATTACGCTCAATGTGCCGTAAGAACCTCAAGCCCAGCCCCTTACCTTGTGATGCACCTTCAATTATTCCAGGGATATCGGCCATAACGAACGATTTATTATCGCGATAAGCCACAATGCCTAAATTAGGTACCAAAGTAGTAAAAGGGTAATCTGCAATTTTTGGTTTTGCAGCTGAAATAACCGACAAAAGTGTAGATTTCCCCGCATTAGGAAAGCCTACCAAGCCAACATCTGCAAGAATTTTAAGCTCCAGTATTTTCCAACCTTCTGTACTTTCTTCGCCGGGTTGGGCATATCGTGGTGTTTGGTTGGTTGAAGTTTTAAAATTTGTATTCCCCAAACCACCACGGCCACCTTTAATTAAAACCTTATTTTGCCCATTTTCCGAAATCTCAAAAAGGGTTTCGCCGGTTTCTGCATCTTTAGCAACTGTCCCAATAGGGACATCAAGAAATACGTCTTGGCCATCAGCACCTGTTTTTCCTGCCCCCTGGCCGTTTCCGCCATGCCCAGCAAAAATATGTTTACGATATTTAAGGTGCAAAAGTGTCCACATTTGTTCGTTTCCCCTAAGGACAATATCGCCACCACGTCCGCCATCGCCACCATCAGGTCCACCTTTAGCGGTTAGCCTGTCTCTTCTGAAATGAGCAGAACCCGCACCCCCATCGCCCGAGCGGCAGAATACTTTTACATAATCAACAAAATTTGAAGATGCCATTTTTTTTATTTTTCTTATTTAGTATAAGCACTAAGTGCTATTTAATGTTGCTTACGCACTGGTGCAAATATCTTACAATATGCAAGTTACGTAAAAGTAAATATATAATTAATTTTGTATGGATACTTATAATGCTAATTTTTAATTTTTTTGGCCAGTCTCATATAAACCAACAACACATTGGTGTATCCGTTTCGATATATCATCGATAAAACCGCTACCATCAACTGGTACTAGTTTATTTTGGCCTTTATAATAATCCATTATTGGTTTTGTTTTTGTGTTATAAATCCCAAGCCTTTTTTGTACCATTTCATTACCTTGGTCTTCGCCCCTACCTGATATTTTTGCACGTTCAGACAATCGCCTAATCAGCTCTACATCAGGCACTTGCAGCAATACAGCTAGTGATATTTTGGTATTTATCCTGGCAAGGGCTTTATCTAATATAATTGCTTGTGCTTGCGTCCTTGGAAAACCATCGAAAACAAAACCTTTAGCATTTTTATTTTTGCCCATGCTATTTTTAATAAGCTGAACGGCTAATTCGTCTGATACGTATTCACCATTATCCATACCTGCCCTTATTTTTTCACCTATTTTGGTTTTTTTATCCATTTCATACCTAAGCATTTCGCCGGTAGATAAATGTTTCAGGCCAAATTGTTCTGCAATTTTTTTTGACTGTGTGCCTTTACCCGAACCAGGTGGGCCAAACATTATAATATTTAGCATCCCTTATTCAGTAATCTTATAAATATGTTTCAAGTTTCTGCCGTAGCCATTATAATCGAGCCCATAGCCAATAATAAAATCATTTGGTATTTCCATACCAATGTAATCTATCGGGATATCGACTTTATATGCATCAGGTTTAAACAAAAAAGTGGCAATTTTAATCTCGACAGGTTCATATCCTTTCAACTGCTTCATTATGTTTTCAATAGTAAAACCCGTATCAACAATATCTTCAATAATAACAACCGTTTTATCTTTAATATCTTCATTTATGCCAATAAGCCTTTTTACATTGCCGCTTGACGAAGTCCCTGTATATGATGCCAGTTTTAAGAATGAAATTTGCGAATTAAACGTAAGGTTTTTATATAAATCAGATGCAAACATAAATGCCCCGTTTAATATCCCTAAAAATATCACATCTTTATTAGCAAGGTCTGTATTAATTTTTTTAGCAACATCTTCAATTGCGCTTTGAATTTGATCGTGTGTTATTGATATTTCAAATTCTTTGTCCAACACTTTAACTTTGTTATCCACTGCTATATATTTTTTTGTTTATACTCAATATTTGTCTTTTTACCTTTATCTTTTTACTTTTATCTTTTTAAAATGCAAATGTATAAATATTATTGTTATCATTTAAACATAAAACAGTAACAAATGAAACCTTTAGTAAGTATTATTATGGGAAGCACCTCTGACTTGCCTATTATGGAAAAGGCAGCTAAAATTCTTAATGAATTTAAAATCCCGTTTGAAATCAATGCCCTTTCGGCACATAGAACCCCACAACAGGCAATGGATTTTTCCAGGGGCGCATATGACCGGGGTATCAGGGTTATTATTGCCGGTGCCGGTGGCGCAGCGCATTTGCCCGGTGTTATGGCTGCATTAACGCCTCTCCCAATAATTGGTGTACCTATAAAAGCCTCTATTTCAATTGATGGATGGGACTCGATATTGTCGATTTTACAAATGCCCCCTGGTATACCCGTAGCTACGGTTGGTTTAGATGGGGCACAAAATGCAGGTATTTTGGCAGCCCAGATTTTAGCAACTGGCAATAAAGAAATTTTGGAAACTGTTAAAGCTTTTAAAGTAGGGCTTGAAAAAAAGATAGTAAAAGCTAATGAAGAGCTATCGGATGTTAAATTTGAATATAAAGTGAATTAAAT
>NBLH01000218.1:0-6686 GCA_002084525.1 Bacteroidetes bacterium 4572_117
GAAAGTGTAAAATAATTATCTTTTGCAATATTGCGGTAACTGTTATCAAGCGATATAGATAAACTTTTTTTTGCCGCAATATTTGAAGAACTATAATCGTTAATCTTAAAATATGCCTTGGCTAATGCAGACAAAGCCTTGGCCAAATGGTTTTTGCTGTTAATTTCATCTGCAATTTTTACCGATAATTTATAGTATTCTATCGCTTTTTCTATATTCCCCATTTCAAAATACACATTACCTTTTCGGCGATAAGTAAATGCAATCCCTATTTTTTTTGAAGCCCTTTTATAATTAACCAATGAACTATCAAAATTAACTAAAGCTGTTTTATATTCTTTATTTAGTTGGTATATTTTCCCGATATTAATGTACGAATATGCGGATGCATAAAAATGCCCGCCTTTTATAGCTACTTTTAACCCGTCCCTATAATTTTCCAAAGCAATATCATTCTTTCCCCATTCCTGATATACCAAGCCAATGTTATTTACTACTAAAGCATAATTTATGTTGTTGTTTGTTTTTTTTGCAATAGCCAAGGCTGTCTCATAATATTCTAATGCTCTATTAAACCTACCTAAGCCCCAATATATTGCGCCCAAACTATTTAATGCTGTACTAGTAGATTTTATGTCGTTTGTTTTTTCACTTAATTGCAAAGACCTTAAAAAATGTTTTTCGGCATCATTTAATTCACCTAACCGCCAAAACATAATTGCAACAGCTGTTTCGCTTTCAATAATTTTGCTGGTATCGTTTAACAAGTTTCTTGTTTCTAAAGCTTTTTTGTGTAAGTCTAATGATTTTTGGGGCTTATTTACCCTATAATACATCCGCCCTAATTCATAATTGGCGGTAGCCATTTCAGGTTTGTTACCAATTTTTTCAAACAAAAACAACGTTTTTTTGTAAAAGGCAATAGCATCGTTGTAGTTTTTATATGTTTGAAAAAGCCATGCTTTGTTTTTTAGGGAAAAAGCCAGATATTTTTGCTTTTGCAAACTTTTTGATATAGTTAAAGCACTATCGGCATAGGCAAATTTTTTTAAGGAGTCTTTTTTTTCAATTTTATTACTAAGCTCTATAAAAAGCCCCAGTCTAACAGTATCTTGCTCACTGTCAGCCAGTAATCGAATTAGGCTGTCGGTAGTTTGTGATTTTTGCGAAAGTAAAATAAACGGAAAAACCAGTAAATATATTAAAACTGATATTTTATGCAAAAAAACCATTAATCAAATTTTTGACAATATAATAAAATTATAAGAAATTATCAATTTAAACTTAATAATGAAAATTCAGTACAGAATTATTACAACTCACTACAAATTTACAACTATTCAGTTCAGCTTGTTTTCAAATAGTAATAAATTTTCCGAATTTTGACAAAGAATATTTAATTAAAAAATAGACAGATGAAGAATTCAGGGATTGCAAGAATAATTGGGGGGCAAAATGCTAAAATGCTTTTGATAATATTTGTTTTAATAGTATTATTAGCCAAAATAATGAACTTGTTAGAATTGACAAGCAAAAAAGAACAGAAAGAAAATCAAGGGAACACAGGATTCGTGAAAGGGATCCGTTTACGGATATGAAAATTGAGCATAAAGGTGATATCCGGCTAAGCAACGATGACAAAAGTGTAATTAGTGTTTCGCTAAGTGGATATTTGAAGATTTATAAAAAAACCTTTGGTAATAAACGGGGGATAGAAATTGTAAACGTAAATGGGAAATTGAGCTATAGCTATTATTCGGGTAATAAAAAACTGCCATTTGAACCTGAGGGTAGTAATTGGTTGGCCGAGATATTGCTTGAAGTTATAAGAAAAACCGGGATTGATGCTGAGCGCAGGGCAGCAAGGATTTACAAAAAAGGGGGGATAACTGCTGTTTTAGAAGAAGTTGCCGAAATTCCGTACGATAGCGAAAAAAATAAAACTTTAGGGAACTTAAAAATTAGCAAATTCAGCAATTCGCAAAAAGCCAGTTATCTTAAAGTTGTAAAAAGTATGTCGTACGATAGTGAAAAAGCAAAGGCCTTAATTTTGTATGATGCTGATTATCACGACAATAAAAACCTTTCGATTTTATATTTTACAATATTAAAAGGTATGAGCTACGACTCGTACCGGGGCAAAGCACTTAATAATTTGTTAGTAGGGTAAAAACTTAACCCCGGTGATTTTAAACTGGCATAGGGAGCATAAAATACTTTAGCTACGATTCTGAAATGCGGCATGTTTTAATAATTATAAATAGTAAATTCTCAAACTATAAAAACATCAGCAATACTTATTTTAGCACATTTAAAAATATGAGTTATGATTAGTACCAAAAAGAAGTGTTAAATGATTTTATGGATAAAAATAAACTTGACGACAAGCAAATGATAAGTTTGTTCAAGGTTTTGACGAATTTCTCGTACGATTCGTATATTGGCGAGGTGCTACAGAATGCCACCCAGAAAATGTCGTTAAATAATAATGTGCTTGATGCCTTTTTCGCGGTTATTAAAAGTATGAGTTACAATTCGGAAATGGAAAAAGCAGTTTTGATGTTTATGGAAAAGCCTAATTTATCTGATTATGCAATTTCTGCCATACTTAAATCAGCAACTTTGTTTAGTTATGATTCAAGCAAGGTCAAAATTTTAAAATCGGTGAAAAAACATATAAAAGGGAAACCAAGTTTAAAGGCGCAATTTAAATTAGCTGTTAAAGGAATCAGTTCCGATTCGGAATACAGAAAATTAATGAATGGAATAGATTAGTTTAGGATAGTAAAAGAGTTCTGTTCAAGAACTAAAACACTAGTAATATGTCAAATAAAACCTGGCAGGTCTGAATTAATTTATTGTTTTATAATTAACTATTTCATAGGCAATTAATAAATATAGACCTACCAGGTTTGCGTCATACAATGTTTGACTTGACACTAGGTTTCTAAAAATAAAATTTATAGCAATTTGTTAAAGAATTTTCTTATCTTTGAAACGAATGAACGCAAATTGGAAAATATCCTTTTTGTTTTTAACTAATGCAGTAGGTTTTTCAATAAGTTATATCAACCAACAATTAAGTAGCAAAACTAGGTTAAAAGAAAATTTTATTCTATGGTTTTTTCTTGTTTTTATTATCGATGGCTTGGTTTTAGCGGCAATACTACTGCTTTTTGCAAAACTTTTTAACTTTATGTATTTTAGTCAATTAGATTTTGAAATATTCTTTAGCAGAAACAGGAACCTTGGCTTAAAAATTAATGTATTGTCTATTTTGATATTAGTAGTTTACATAATTAGCGATTATATTTTGTACTCGTACAATAAATACCTTTTTATGCAATTGCATGGCGAAAAACTTGGAGCCGACAAGCTACGCTTACATTGCGAGGCCCTTGAAAATCAACTAAAACCACATTATTTGTTTAATAACCTTAGTACAGTAATAGCACTGATATATTCCGACAAACAAATTGCTGAGGATTATGTGCGCCAATTGGCAAAAACATATCGGTATATACTTGCATGCAAAAATAAAAAAACAATAAGCATAAAAAAAGAACTTGATTTTATTGATGCATATACTTTTTTAATGAAAACACGTTATAAAAAAGTGCAAATAAAAAAAACAAATAAGTTTAGGGTAGAGATTCCTGTACTGGCGGGATGAAGAGGTATTAAAAAAGTGTAAATTCATGGTTTGGAATTATATTGTTGTAGCTTTTAGGAACATGTTTAGGCAGGTTTGCTTAAATTTAATAAGTATTACCGGGGTTTCGGTTGGCTTTGCTGTGGCAATTTTGCTTTTTTTATATGTCGCAAATGAATTAAGCTATAACAAACAGCATACAAACTATAATAAAATTTACCGTTTTGTAAGCGAAGTTGATTTTGGAGGCAAAGAAAAGTTCGTTGCAGCAAACTCTTTAGGTACAACAGGACCACATATTGATACATGCTTTAATGGGTTGGTAACTTCGTGCCGTTTTTTTGTTGAAGACTTTTCAAATAAAAGTGATAAAAATAGTTTTTCTGAAAATATACATGCTTATTATGTAGATTCAACTTTTTTCAGTATTTTTTCATTTCCAATAATATATGGCGATTCGATTAGTATATTAAACAAAAAAGACAATGCTGCCATTAGCCATGCCCTTGCTAAAAAACATTTTGGAGATATAAACCCAGTAGGAGAAAAAATAACACTAAACAACAGGGATTTAACCATATCGGGGGTTTTTGAAGATACACCTAAAACTTCAGACCTACATTTCGATGCCTTAATTTCGTTTGTAACTTTCGATCCTGATAATAGCAGGGTAACAAAACAACCACTTGATTTTGAAACATATATACTATTCAAAAACGATAATGTTTCAAACGGATTAATCAAAAAAATCAATAAGCAAAGCACTCAATTAGCCAAAAACCGGTTTAATATGGAAAATGCAAATGTAAAAGTATATTTGCAAGCACTTAGCGATGTGCACCTTAATTCAAATTTCATTATTCTACTTAGTGGGCATGGCGAAATTTTCGATGTGTATTTTTTCTTGTTCCTGGGGGTTTTTATTCTAATTTTATCCTTAATTAATTACATTAACTTGCTTTCTACCAGCCAAATAAGCAGGTTGAAAGAAATAGGTGTGCGAAAAATGCTAGGGGCAGAAAAATGGCAAATACAAATTCAATTTATTTTAGAATCGCTGATTTATATTCTTATTGCCCTTGCATTTTCAATTGTAATTGTTGAATTGGTAAGCACCCCATTTGGTAAATTGGTGGGTAAAGATTTTCCCTTAAAATACCTGAAAAGTTTTGTTATAAGTGCGGGTATTTTGGTAGCAGTTTTAGGCGTTAGCATAGTTTCCGGGTTTTTTCCTACTTTTTTGACTTTACACTATAAAATAGCAGATATTTTTAAGGTAATACCGCTTAGAAAAGGGCATAAATTAATTAAAAGCATTTCATTATTGGCCCAATTTTCTATAATGGTGTTTTTTGTGGCTATTTTGGTAATAATGAACATGCAATCTGCTTTCATCAATAAAAAAGACTTACGTTTTACTAAAGAAAGAGTTATCTATATTGATGATTTATCTGAAAAAATAAAGGTTAATTTTAGTTCTATCAGGGATAAATTAATTTCCAAACCAGGGATAAGCGAACTTTCGCTTTCTGATTATGTCCCGGGTAATTCAGGGGCAATAACCAATTTAATAAAAGCAAGTAAGCCCACATCATCTATAAACATGATTCATGAAATGCCTATTGATGAATATTTTTTAAACACTTATGATATAAAACTAAAACAGGGCAGGAACTTTCATCCTGATTCTTTAAATGACAAATATGCAATTCTGTTAAACCAAAAGGCCATTGATTTATTGAACCAACCCAATTTATTAAACGATAGTTTTTTTGTTTGGAAAAACAACTGCAAACTGATAGGTGTTGTTGAAAATTTCCATTACCAATCGTTGCACGATTCTGTTTCGCCGCTTATTTTAAGCAAGTACAGGACAATTGGCAGGAAAATGTCTGTTAAAATCGCCAATAATGCAGATATAGAGCTTGTTACAGATGTGTTGGCAAAAACTTTATTAGGCTTTGATAAGGATTTTTATTTCAATTATACAATGATAAACGATGATATTGACCAGCTTTATGCACTGGATTATAAAAATAAGGATTTAATGTTTTATATGTCAATTATTGCTATAGTAATTTTTATGATAGGCTTGTATAGCTTTATTTCATTTATTATAATTCACCGGACAAAAGAAATTGGGATAAGAAAAGTATTGGGAGAAGAACCATATTCAATAATATTTATGTTAATGAAAGAAACCGGGTATTGGATTTTCATGGCAAATCTTATCGCATTACCATTGACGTATTTTGCATCAAGGTTTTGGTTAAGTAAATTTGCGTATCATATTGAAAATTACATTGTTGTGATAATAATTACTGCCGTTATCGTATTTTTGTTTACGTTTTTGACTATATTTTTTCAAACAAAGAAAATTGCCTATAAAAACCCGGTAAATAGTTTGCGGTATGAATAAACCAATTACGAAAAAGCTATTAGTATCGAAATCCTTGAAAAAGAAAACCTTGATAAAAGTTTAAGCTTGCCACAAAACAAAGTGCGACCGGAAATATTGTATGAAAGCCTTGAAATACTGATAAGTTTAATTCATAAAGATGAAAAAACAGTGGAAGAATTTATCACGGTCCTTTCAAGTTTTTACCGTAGTATAATTGAGGAAAGACATACTGAAACCATTTCGCTGGAACAAGAAATTGAAGCGGTAGAAAATCTGATTTTTTTATTGAATAGCAAATATAACGGGCAAATAAACGAACAAAAAAGTGAGGGGCATTATAAAATTAATATTCCATTGCTAATTATGGAGGCGGGGTAGTGACTTTGGGTTATATTAATTGCAATTTTAGCTGATCTTAATCCATAAAGCCGCTTAGCGGCTAATTTTGCAAAAAGCACAAAAGGTATTGTGTTGTGTGTCAATGCATTAATAAAATCACTGACTCTGGTTTAAATAATCTGGGGTAATAATTAGCCGTAACATTTATGTTACGGAATACAAGTACAACGTAGTTTTTGGGCTTTAGCCAAAATTTTACGATAGTTTTGGCTAAAGCCAATAAACATCAAATAT
>NBLH01000218.1:6716-11686 GCA_002084525.1 Bacteroidetes bacterium 4572_117
ATAACGACAAAATCCAGTTTTTGGACTGGACTTTTTCTTAGCTTATTAAATCAACAATAAAATGAATATCCTGATAATTGAAGACGAAAAACCTGCTGCCGACAACCTTAAACGGCTTTTGCTTGATTACGATTATTCAATTGTAATTAAAGATAATTTGCAAAGTATAGAGCAATCGGTTGATTGGTTAAAATCAAGGCAAGACGAAGTTGATTTGATTTTTATGGATATTAGGTTAATTGACGGGCTTAGCTTTGAGATATTTAATAAAGTGGGCGTGTATAAACCTATTATTTTTCTTACGGCGTTTAGCGAATATCCATTAGAAGCTTTTCATGCAAGTGGGATAGATTATTTATTGAAACCACTGAGTATGAAAACACTAAGTGCAAGCATGAATAAGTTGGAACGTTTGCACGAATCGTTGAGCCTTTCTAAACATAAAATACAGTTGGAAGAATTGGGTAAAACCCTGAGAAATTCTTTAGGGTGAATCGCACATATCTTATTGGTATTCAAGGAATTAAAGATGCGCTAATGTGTTCGAAAAGCAGGTTGAGGATTATGTTAAACAGCAAATATAGCGATAAGGGCACTGGCTTTGAAAAGGAAATTATTGTCAGCCGCAATAAAGTAAACATGTTTAAATATTGGTTTGACGGGCAGGAATAAGCGCACTACCGGATGCATGCTATTTTGGGTAAAAATATAATAATATTACTTTTGTAATCTTTAACTAAATGTCATTAATAATTGGTTATTAGACTATTTGCCATTTGATTTTTTCTTAATTTAAATATCCGTATCTTTGTAATATGAATATAGTTGAAAAAAATATTGATAGATTAAAAAGACTTTGCAAAAAATATAAGGTTGCAAAACTTTATGTTTTTGGTTCAGTAATAAGTAATCGTTTTAACAAAGGAAGTGATATTGATTTTCTGGTAACCTTTGACAAAATCGATTTAGAAGATTATGCGGATAATTATTTTGATTTAAAATTCTCATTAGAAGATTTATTTAAACGAAATATTGATTTACTTGAAGAAAAAGCAATTAAAAATCCGTTTTTCAAAAAATCAATTGATAATTCAAAAGAATTGATTTATGGATAATGAGATAAAAACTTGGTTATTTGATATTCATTCTGCAATTGTAGATACACGAAATAGAATTATCCACGGTTATGATAGTGTTTCAGATGATGTAATTTGGGGTATAATTATTAACCACTTACCCAAATTAAAAGAAGAAGTTGATAAACTGATGAAAGAATAAAAGCCACAGATTCTCAGATTTTAAAACAAGCGTAGCTTGTTTAGTATGTGAATCTGTGGTATATATTTGGTTATTGAAATTTTAGAGTATGCTTAAAGGCTGAAATTATTTTAATTATAAGAAATACAAAACTTAATTTAAACCCGAAATCTCATATATTATTTAACACCAACTACAAGCACAAATTTTCTTAGTTTAAAGTAAAAGCAGTTGTCCCAATCAGGCTTCCATCGGTAAAAACATCTACATAATACAAGCCCGGCATCAACATTTCTGATTTTGTCCAGTAAATACACATATCTGCTACTTTTCCATTATAGTTAAGCATCCTTTTTGCTGAATATGCTATTTCTTTGCCTTCAAATTCGAATAAATCTGATTCTGCCTCAACCAAAACATATTTATCGGGTTTGGCAATACGTAGATAAACCCATTTTTTGCCCTTCGCAGCAATAATGTTTTCATCAATGGTAAAGCAAATTTTAATTTTTTGGAGCTTTGAAATCCTATTGGTATTTCTGCCCCTTTTATTAATACCTGTGGCTGATAGGTTCATAGCTTTTAACTCAGAAGCTTTTTTAACAGTACCGGCCAAACTATCTCTTTCAGTGCTTAAATCCTGATTTTCGGACATTACAATGCGGTACTCGTTTTTTACTTGTGTGTTTTCTTTTATCAGCTCCTTGTTTTGTGTATAAAGCGAATCAATTTGAACAATATAGCTACGCATGATTTTCCGTAAGGTACCTAATTCTTTTTTATATTTTTTAATTTTTGTTGAATTAGATGACTTTATGTATTTTAATTCGTTTATTAATTCCTTTATTTTATTTTGCTCAAAAGCAAGTTTTTCGTTTAAAGTATCATTATTCGTTTTTAAATCATCGTATTGTACAACCAATTCTTTCATTTCGTTACTGATATTCAGTTTTTCAGTATTGCTGTCTTCAAGTTGGGCTATTATTTCATCGGTTTTATTCTTTTGTTGTATCTTGTCAATAACAAAATAACCTACCAACACAACTAGTATAATGATGATAATTAATTGAACTTTTGATTTACTTTTCTTATCGTTTTCCATAATTCCATTATTTTTTTTTGCAAATTTAGTTATAAAAGTTGAACTGGTAAATATTTAGAATGATTTTTGCAGTAATACGATGATTGCAATTTATTAAATAATTGATCAAAAATTAAAACTGTAGTGTGTCATAACTTGTTATTTGAGCTGTAATTATCTGAATAAGTACGGTTTACGCTTGTGTGAAAATTTATGGTTACATAAAGTGATTAAACTGATTAGGGCCTAAATTTTTTAATTCGTTTCATTATTGGCAGCCAATGTGCAGATGGTTTTTGGCTTTCATGTGAATAATGGAAAAATATCGCTACTTTTATACTTTTACTAACTATATGCGGAATATTTGCTTTTAATGAACAATGAAGTATTCAAAGGAACAAATAGTGAGTCCAGGCTAAAAAGGGTGAAAAAGTACAATCTGAAAATCAGGATTGACCCCTAACCCTAAAGTGCGTCCTGATTTTCAGCAACTTTGCCCTTTAGGGTTGGGGTAATAAGTTGCTGGAAATTTCGTATAAAGGCTTTTTAGGCTGGACTCAATAATTAATGTTAAAATCAATAAATATAAACAAATGAGAAACTTTCACAAAAATTACCTTGTAATTTCAATATTACTATTAAGTATAATCTCCTGTCAACAGGAAAAACATGAAAAAGCAGACAGAATAATCCTTATTGGGATAGATGGCGTTAGCCTTAGTGGCTTTGAAAAAGCTAAGACACCAAATATTAATAAATTAATAAAAAATGGTGCCGTATCGCTAAAAACACGAGCAGTTATGCCTACTATCAGCGGGCCTAACTGGGCTTCGCATTTACTTGGTGCAGGCCCTGAACAGCATGGTATAACAATTAATGGCTGGACAAAAGCAAACGGGACAGTTATACCTTCAATCCAGGATATTGACGGTTATTTCCCATCTGTTTTTCAGCTTATCAGGGAACAGTTACCTAAGGCTAAAATAGGTGCTTTTTACGATTGGTCCCCTCTTGGCGATATGTATAACAAAAAACACCTTGATAAGGACGAGTATATTGATAATTATATAGAAGTTTTTAAGAAGTCAACAACATGGATAATTGAAAATAAGGCTGACTTTGCCTTTATTTATGCAGGTTTGCCCGATACCAAAGGGCATTCGTACAAATGGGAATCTGATGAGTATATTAAAGCGATTGAAGATGTTGATGTACAGATTGGTTTTTTGATGGATGAACTTAGTAAAGCAAATATGTTTGACGAAACTAATTTTATTGTTGTTACAGATCATGGGGGCGTAGGTTATGGCCACGGCGGATTAAGTATGGCTGAAATAGAAATACCCTGGATTATTTCAGGCCCTGGTATTATTAAAGACAAAACAATAAAACAAGTAAACAATGTTGAAAATACCTCATCAACAATTGCCTATATGTTTGGGCTAAAGCAACCTTACGAGTGGACTGGCAAAGTAGTTAAAGGTGCATTTAGCTCTTTCGAAGATTCAAAAAATAACACTATGGGCTACATAAACCAACCTTTTAGCAATGCAAAAAGTGGGATTTTTCAGGATATTCAAAAAGTAGATTTTTATAATAACGATTCAAGCCCTATTTATTATACTGTTGATGGTAGTGTACCCGATAGTTCTTCATTGAAATATGAAAACACTTTGAGCTTTGATAAATCGGTTAGTATAAATGCTATATCCATAAAAAATGGGATAAAAAGCAGGATATTAAATTTGGATATTGAGATTAGCTATCCTGTTAAATCTGCCAGATTAAAAAAACAAGCAGCAAAAGAATATTCTGCACAGGGTGTTGCTACATTATTTGACCTCGAAATAGGGACGAACTATTTTAAAGATGGGCAATGGTTGGGATTTCATGAAAATGATATGGTTTTAAATATTGATTTTGCCGAAAGCAAGAATATTAACTCAGTAAAAATTAGTTGTTTAAAAAATGAATATTCTTATATTTTTGCCCCCCAAAGTATTGAAATATTTGCTTCGGAAAATGGGACGGACTATGAACTGGTAAAAAGTATGACGAAAGCAGAAATAGATGAAGTTACATTTTCAGGGCTTAACCTTGTTGTTTTGCAATTTCAGGCTATTAATAGCCGATATTTGAAGCTGGTAGCCAAAAATATCGGAAAATGCCCTGCCGGACATCGTGCAGAAGGTGAAAAAGCCTGGCTATTTGTTGATGAGGTGATGGTTAATTAGTTTGTCTATTGAAAATTAAAACCGCTTTACTCGATTTGTAAAAGTTGCTATTTAAGCACTTTATTGTCTGTAAAACCCGGCAGGTTTTTGTTTGTTTAAATATTTGGCTGTGCTAAATTGCGTTGCCATGGTTTAGTTCTAAGCCTGCCGGGTCTATGTAAAAACTTACTTAGCTAATATCTTTCAAAATCACCACTATCAGTTTCCATACCTGATAAATTCAAATTTACACCCTTATCAGCCGATTCTATTTTATCATTATTTTTCACGACTTTTTTATATGTTTTTTTTCTTTTAAAGCTTGAAGTATTAGATTTAGCATTTCCTCCTATATCGAAAAAAGAAATAGTTTCTTTCAGTAAATCAGCTTGTGCTGCAAGTTCTTCGGCACTTGAGGC
>NBLH01000219.1 GCA_002084525.1 Bacteroidetes bacterium 4572_117
GTTTGTTTCTTTTATTTTTAATTCAAGATCAAATTTCACATGTTGCATTATTTTATTTAAATCAACCGGTTCTTGTTTAAAATCAACCCTTCCGGCACGCGATAATTCAAGCAGGTCCTGAATAAGCGCATTCATGCGTGTTGAGGCATCAGTAATAAAATTAATATCTTCTATAGCATCTTCATTTATTTTGTTACCAATATCTTCACTTAATAATTCGCAATAGCTGGTAATTGTCCTTAAAGGTTCACGTAGATCATGACTTGCAACATAATTAAATTCTTCCAATTCTTTGTTGTTGCGTTCAAGTTCTCTGATATAAAATTTCACTTTATTTTCTGCAAATCTTCTTTTTGTTATATCAATAGCTATCCCACCGATTAAAGTAGGTTTGTTTTTTCGGCGTATTGGAAACTTCCATGTTTCATAATACCTAACTATGTTATTCGAATCGTAAATCTCGCTTTCAGTATGTACAATTTCTAATAAGGCTAATTGATCTTCTTTTTTTTGTTTTTGTTTATTAGCAAAGTTTGAGCTAAAGCCTTGATTTCCAATCCATTCATTTGCTTCATAATTTTCTGTGAGAAATTGGTTTACAAAACGGAAGGTAGAGTTTGAGTTTTTGATAAAGGCTGCTGCCGGTAAAACATCCATAAAAGTACTAAATTGTTCCTGAGATTCTACCAATGCTGCCTGGGCACGGTTTGTTTCAATATCCCTTTTAACAAGTTGTTCAAGCATATTATTAAAACCATCATATAGTGCCCCTATTTCGTCGTTAGATGATTTGTAGCCCCTTATCGAAAAATCGTTTGTTTGGGATATTTTTTCCATTAAGGATGCCAATTTTAATATTGGCTGTGAAATTATTTTTTGAAATGAGTTAGCCAATAAAATAATGAAAACACCAACAATCAGCCCTGTTATAATAAGCACCCAAACATAACTACGTACTTTTTTTGTCAGATTATCAGTTGAAACTATTAATAAAATGGTTCCCAAAAATTCGCCATCGTTCACAATAGGTTCAACTAAAAGTAATTCGTTTTTCCTGAAAGTATGATAGGTTTCTTTATGTATCAATTGTTTGCTTGATGCTGGTTGATTTTTGAATGATGCAAAAAAATTGCCGTTTACATCATATACTTCAGCCTTATTGATAAATTCAAGAACATTTAATTTATCAAGTTGGTTAACTGCTGACCTATTATCATCAAAAGTTAAAGAGTAAAGTAGGTATTCCGATAATAATTTTATTGTAAGTGAGTTTTGGCTAACTATTTCCTTTTTAATATTACTAATATTATTGATTGTGATAATCGAAAACCCTAAAATTATGGCAAAAAGGCTTACACCTGTAATTATTACAGTTATTTTAGATTTGATCGATAATGATAATAAAAACCGCATTATTTTTTAAAAATGTTATTGAATAACTTTAACTGCATTACCTAATAATGATGAACTAATATAAAAACCACATTTATCTGCTTCTTTTTTATTGATATTTAGGGCAATTTTACCATTACGTATAAATAATCCGATTATAACGCCTTTTTCGGTAAAACCACGTGTGTCGGCAATGGTAAGAATTGCTTTGTTGCGTGCATGTTTAATTATTTTCGAAACTATATATTTTTCTGATGAACAAATAAAAAGAATATCGCTGCCTTCAATATCTTCGATAGATTTTATGTAATTAACAACAACTTGTTTATTGTTTATTTTTTGATTTTGGTTGGCTACAAGTTTTTTTAATTTGCCATTAAATGGGTTGTCGCCAATTATTGAAATAACAATATTACTTTGTTTATCATTAACTTTTGATTTTTTCGGCCATTCAATAAAAGTGGTTACCTTAAGTATCATCATCTTTTTTACATCATACTCATTAACAGCACCTTGGGCATAAAGTACATTGTTGAAAGAAAAAAAGAACAATGAAAAAAGAGCACAAAAAAATATTTTATTGCGTATAATCAAAATTCTATTTGTGAAAAAGTCTACCATTATTAATTTATGCCTTATCTATAACTAGCAAAAATAGCATTTTAAAATAAAGAAACAATATGTTTATTTAGAACTCTACAATTTCCATGCACAAATCATTGATTACTTTGTATTTATGAATTATTAACAATATGTTTATAACAATACTTCGTTAAATTTAAAAATTTTAGATTAACCCATTAATAATCAGTAATTTAAAACAATAAAATTCGTTTTCTTAAACTCTAGATAACTAGAGCGTTACAAGTGTTTGGCAAACTGTTGTTATAAAAAAAGGGAATTATTGTAATGTTTGTTTATCATGCTCATGAATTATCTAGTTTAATAGATTTTTACATGGGTAATTTCCTGAGCAAGCACTAAGGGATTGTGATGGAATAAATTGACTAATTTATGCGAACTTGCTTTGTTCTTTATCCTACTTGAAAAGGCTGCGAATAGCGAGCTATTTAATGGTTTTTCAAGTTTTTGCCAATATTTAAAAGCTCATCGTTTTGGTTATAAACTTCACATTCAAACTGTATCCGTATTGATGGCATTTTAACCAATTTTGTTTTTATTGTTAATAAATCATCGTAAAATGCAGGTTTGATATACTTTATTTCTAAGCTTAAAACAGGTAACATAATTCCGTCTTCTTCAAGTTTTTTATAGCTTAAGTCAAAACTCCTTATCATTTCGGTCCTGCCAATTTCGTAATACTGCGGATAAATACCATAATAAGCGTAGCCCATTTTATCAGTTTCGCCATACCTTACCCTTACCTTTGAATTATGTACAATCATAATAATTTGTTATTTACTTGATATATGCAAGTGTTAACCTGCAAAATAAAAAATCATAAAGTTAATTATTTTGTATTACTTTTCATTGTTGTTGCAGCTATTTTTAAGCCCAAATTAATTATTTCACTATAATTCGTTTAAATATATAGGTTATTTTATTAACGAGCACTTAGTAATAAAGAAAAATATTTTTCCTGCAATTATATTTTGACAATTGCAATATATACATTATATTTATGATGTAAAAATAGATTAATGAGTAATATTATGATGTAAATGGACAAAATAGACAAAGAAATATTAAATATCCTACAAGATAATGGGCGTATCACAAATTCTGCTTTGGCAGAAAAAATTAAAATATCGCCACCGCCTACACTTGAACGTGTGAAAAAACTAGAAAAAAACGGTTTTATAAAAAAATATGTTGCATTAGTCGACCCTGCAAAAATTGGGATTGAAACCTTTACATTTGTTGAAGTTACCCTAAAGTGGCATGGAAAAAATGCTGTATCGGAATTTATTGAAAAGGTAAAAACAATAGATGAGATTATGGAATGCCACCATACCATCGGTAGTGCAGATTTTTTAATGAAAATTGCTTGTAGCAATATTGCTGCTTATGAAGAACTTGTTTTAGGTAAATTAACTGACCTACCCAATATTTTACATTTAAAAACCATGGTTGTTTTATCAACATTTAAAGATGAAACAGCTTTTAATATAAAAGGTTAATATGTTTTAAAACTAGCTTCTGATATGGTTGGTTTGCTTGAACAGGATAAGAAAAACTAAGTTCACCCTAAATAAATACAAAAATGATAAAGCAAATAAAAATACCCACACAAGCATAATTATTTGATAGGTATAACTTTGCATGAAATTTTCCACACATATTTTCCTTTCTATATGGGGATTAATGAAACAAAATATGCATGGATGAATGAAGGATGGGCAGTTTTAGGCGATTTTTTTATTGAAAAAACCGGAAATTACCCAATTCCAATTTAACTTACCTTAACATTCACCGACGGAAGCAAAGAGATTATCACTAAAAAAGTTTCTGTTTGGAAAACCGGTAATTCTGTTTACACTATTTTAGGTAAATCAAAAAAAACGATTAAAAAAGTAGAACTCGGCAACCATAAAATACCTGAGCTTGAAGTTGATAGATTTAGACTAGTTGGGGCAGTGGAACCAGTTGGATTAACTTACAAATATAACAATGCCGGCTACTTGATATCAAAGATTTATTAGGAAAGCAGGATTTTGATTTGTTTACTGATGCCCCTAATATTACTGAAGGGATAGGGCGTATATATAGCTGGGTGTCAGGCATTTAAGTTCGTTTGGGCCTTTGAGGTCATAAATAATTATGCTATGAAATCATGACATTTATCTTACGCCCATTCAGGGCTATTGTAATATGCTGATTCACAACCCTGCGCTACACACAGGGCTAATGCTTAACGCCCACTTTGGGGCTTAAATGAAAAAATACCGACATTATGGACAGTATCTAATTAGGGTATTAATTGTTATTTTTTTTTATTACTAATTACCAATTATTTAAACCTTACAAACTACCTTATCTTTAACAGTAAACATTTTGGTTACAGGTGTATTTCTTTGTGTTAAATAGTTGGTATAAAGTTCAGAAAAAGCCGTACGTTCTTTTATCACATTATTAATTTGTCCGGTAAGGCCTAAAACTAAATCAGAAACCTCACGAACTGCATGGTTACCACCTTGTTGACTAGTTATGTAATCGCAAAGCTTATTTTCAATTGCATATTGTTTAAATAGGGGAGAGGCATCTCTTCTTACCATAAACCTAAGGCCACATTTTTCTGCAATCGGAAAATCCAAAACATCGTCAAAACAAAAAGCAACTTCCTCTTCCTTTAAATTGTATGAATTTAACAAATGTTCCAGAGCTGTTGCTTTATTGGCAATTTTGAAATAAATATGGTGAAAATGCTCCCTTTGTGCCAGTTTTTTGGCCGATAGGTTATTTTCGCCGGTAATTATAGCCATAATAGGTAATTCCTTGTGCCCAAGCCAATATCCAAATCGCAGCAGGTTTGTGCCCATCGAATCAGCTTCGGTGTAGGTGCTTGATATACCTTCGCCTTTTGTTCCCGAATTAAATACACCATCCCAATCAAAAATAAAGGCTTTTATCCCTTTTAATTTTTCCTGAATAAATTTAGGGGAAGAAATAAATTCTCCCCCTAAATTTTCAAATGGTTTTGTTATTTCTGTTAACATTAATTTTTTGTCCCAGTTTGTGCTCAAGCAGCTGTTTGTATATTAATAATATCAAATTCCACACCTTTTTCCAAGGTTTTTGAAGCTTTTTCTAGCAACATTGATGTTGTTTCTTCCGAAAGTTCCAAAGCTTTCGCCCATTCAGGGCTAGATTTCATGCTATGATTATCACACAGGGCGTTGCCCTGTGCTTTTATCTATAAGGTTTTCAGCCTTAACTTAAAGACATTTATTATCATATTTTAATATCATCCAAACCCTTAAATTTCCTCATTTTCAAATCCTCAAATTTTCTAATTCCTAATGACCAGTTACTAATTACAATTTTTATAAATCCTGAATATCTAATAAACCAACAGGTTTACCTTTTTCTGTTACCAAGATATTGTCGACCTTATGGGTTTTAAATAATTCGCTTGCTTTAATTAGTAATTCGTCGCTTTCGATAGAAATTGGGGTATTATAACTTAAATCTGACATTTTTTTGTTTAAAACGTCCCTACCGTCTTTTTGTAGCACCCTTCTTAAATCACCATCTGTAAAAACGCCTTTTGCTTCGTTTAGCCCATTAGTAACAATAACACACCCAAATCCGTATTCCGACATTTTAATAATTGCATCCTGTAAAGTAGTATCAGACATAACAAGAGGGTTTGTTTTGCTCATTGAGTCTTTAACTTTTACGGTCATTAAGCGGGTGTGCTCATAAAATTGTTCTGTACCTAGTTTAGTAAAGTTATTTTCAGACATTTGCCTCAAAATTTTATACGGAACTGTAATATTATGAACGCCAATATTTATAGCATTACGTACATGCTCAATATTACGGACCGATGAGAACATTATTTTTGTATCATAACCATAATGATCAACAGCATCAACACATTGCTCAACTAAGGACAGAGCATCATGGCCTTGATCTTGCAAACGTCCAACTAATGGGCAAACATAATTTGCCCCGGCATGCATTGCCATATAAGCTTGTTGCAATGTATAAACAAGGTGAACATTCACCATAATATCTTCATTTCTAAGCATTTTGCATGCTTTAACACCTTCTAATGAAATGGGTATTTTAAAAACAGATTTTTTAGGGTCTAAACCCATTTTAATCTGGCGGTGTGCCTCGGCATAAATTTCTTCGGCAGTATGTCCCAATGCTTCCACTTGTAAAACCGGTACAATATCAGCTAATTTTAATATCAAGCTATCAGTATCGGTAACACCATGGCGGTGCATAAAAGTTGGTGTGGTAGTTAAACCATCTAAAAAGCCTAATTTAAAAGCTTTTTCTATTTCGTTATAATCTGCACTATCTAAATATAATTCCATATTAATTTATTTTCTATATTTAACTTCTAATTCGTGAAATTCTATAATTGGTTTTAAAAATTCTTCAAGGTCAAAAATGCATAATTGGCTTGCTGCATCGCATAATGCTTTTTCCGGTTCTGGATGGGCTTCAACAAAAATACCATCAATGCCGGCAGCTGTACCTGCACGCGAAAGTACTGGTAAATATTCCCTGGCACCGCCGCTTGGGTCAGCACTAGGTATACCATATTTTCTGATGGAATGGGTAACGTCAAAAACTATTGGGTAACCTGTTTTGTTCATTTCGTAAAAGCTACGTGGGTCGACAATTAAATCGTTGTAACCAAAAGTATAGCCCCTTTCGGTTAAAATAATTTGGTCGTTACCGGCTTCAACTGCTTTTTGTGCAGGTTTTGCCATATTCTCCGGTGCAAGGAATTGTCCGTGCTTTATATTTATTACTTTACCTGTTTTGGCAGTTTCAGTTACTATAGAAGTTTGCATACATAAATATGCAGGGATTTGAATAACATCCAACACTTCGGCAGCAGGTTTTGCTTGTGTATAGTCGTGAATATCAGACAATACCGGAAAACCGAATTGTTCTTTTACCTTTTGCAGGATTTTTAGGCCTTCGTCTATTCCCGGGCCATGGTAAAATTTCAGGGCACTCCGGTTATCTTTTGTGAACGATGATTTATAAATTACCGGGATCTTCAATCTTTCCGATACCTCTTTCAGCATTTCTGCTGTTTTCATCATAATTGATTCATCCTCGATTACGCAAGGGCCTGAAATCAGGAATAACTGATC
>NBLH01000220.1 GCA_002084525.1 Bacteroidetes bacterium 4572_117
TTTTATTTCAACCTCGATTTTAATTTTATTGTCCGAAATGTTAATTATTTTTGCTAACATAGTCTACATATCAATTAGTTAATGATATGCAAAGATATAAATAACAACATTAAATAGCAACTACACCCAATAATCTTAGGGGTTATTCTTGAATTCCAATAGACAGAAAGAGCGACAATAATTAAGTTTTTCATAAACAACAGTTTTAGTAGGTTCAGTTTATTGAAACATCAAAACCCATACCGCAATAAGTAATGCGCTGTGTGTCAGGATGTAATAGGTTAAAGCATGAGTATTGATGATAATATTTGAGCTAAAACAGCACATGAAATTGTGCTTATATATCATGCAAAAGTGTTATTTGGGGTTTGCTGTTTACACAACTGTAGCTTTTTGTGTGTTTAGAATGTAACTAGAAATTGGTCATTGGTAGTCATTAGTGGGGGCGCGACTTTAAGTCGCGCCCCCACTACCAGATGACAAACTCTCATTATTAACCAACATTAATGAGAAGGAATTGCAAATTTTCATTTATTGAGTAAAAAGCATCCCAGAACTTTTTTTTGGAGGTGTTTATGAATCTAGTACAAAAAGGGTGAAAAGTACAATCTGAAAATCAGAATTTACCCCGCACCCTAAAGGACGTCATGATTTTCAGCGACTTCGCCCTTTAGGGTTGGGGTAATAAGTTGCAGAGAATCTCGTATTAAGGCTTTTTAGACTGGACTCATTCATAGTATCCGAAGCTTCAAAAAATATTTATTTTGGTTTATATATATCCACAATGATAAATTGAATAGACTATTGTATTTTAACCCAAGCCTTTTATATTAAGTAGCATAATAAAAAAAAAGGCAATAAACACTTGTCGATACATTTTTTTATACTAACTTTAACGGTTTTAATAATAAAGTAAGAGAAGTCGCTATGCAAACAAATTCAATTGGCGATATAATAATATATGATTAACTATGAGTTTACAACCGGAATTCTTGATATCCCGTTACAAGATAATGAAAATGACATGTTGCAAATCTTGTCATTTGAAACGGCATTGAACGAGTTTATACGAAAAACTTTAACACCTATCTCAATTGCACTGCAAGGTGAATGGGGAAGCGGAAAAACATCGTTTATGAACCGCCTTAATTTTGACATCTGCAAAGGAAATAATGCTGCGTCTTACGGAATTTGGCTGAATACATGGCACTACGCTTTATCAAAAAACAAAGACAGCATTCTTGAAGAAATTATTCTGGCTTTGATAAATGATGTATTGACAATTTCAAAAAAAGAATATCCCGACAAGTTCAAAAATCTTGCAAAAGACATTTACAAGGTAGGGAAAAGCATATTTAAAGGCATTTCGAAAATTGCCGTAAAAACAGCGGTTTCACAAGTAAATTCAGACCTTGCAGATGCTGTTGACGAAACAGTTTTTACAGAAAAAAGCGAAGCTGCGTATAGTCTCAACGATTTAAAAGACAAATTGACAGAACTGATAAATCAATTGATATTGCGAAATATTGAAAACGGTAAACCTCAAAAATCAATTATCTTTTTTATTGATGATTTAGACCGTATTGAACCTTCGCTTGCAGTAAATATTTTAGAGTTGCTGAAAAATATATTTGACATAAAGCACTGTATTTTTATCCTCGCTATTGATTACGATGTAGTTGTTAAGGGTTTAAAAAACAAATTCGGAGAACTTAACGAGCAAAATGAAAGAGAGTTCCGTTCATTTTTCGACAAAATAATACAGCTTCCGTTTCAAATGCCGGTTTCATCATATAATATCGAAGAATATATCGAAGAATTACTATTGTCAGTAGAATATCTTACCGAAGACGAAGCTCAAAACAGCAGTGTAATGCAAACGCTTGTTCGATTTACAAATTTAACCGTAGGAACCAACCCTAGAAGCATTAAAAGACTTATCAATTCATTATCCTTTGTTAATCTGCTAATCCGTTCAAAATCAAAATTAGAAAAAAAAGAATTTCGGCTCACGCAGGATTATAAACAGATTATATTTGCACTTACAAGCCTGCAAACAGCTTTCCCTGATGTTTTTAACCTTTTAACCGAAAATCCGAATATTGAAAACTGGAACCACGATTTTGCCAAACGAATAAACATAGAAATAAGCAAAGATAATACCCAAAATTTTACACTATGGGAAAATATAATTTATAGCTTTTGCAATAAAAAAGAATACTTAAAGCGAAACGGATATAATATAATCAGCATTGTAAAGGAAATGCAGATAATTGCTGAAAATAATTACCGCAAACTGCACGAAATATTGCCCGAAACAATTGAATTATTGTCGGTAACAAATGTAAAGTCAGAAAAAATAAAACCAAAACTTGAAATTAATGAAATACGTGTATTGTATGCACTAAATCAAAGGCTTATTCCTACAATAAATCAAAAATTGAGAGAACCGTTGAAATTTGTTGAACGAAAAGGCAGAATGATAGCTAAAATTACTTATAAGTTTGATAAAGAAAAGAAAAATAACACTATTAGCCTGGCGGTTTCCATAAAACACAACAATATCTATTTGCAAATAGGCGGAATAGTTGAGCTTTTTGCTGTTTCTGATGTAGCAAAAGACGCATGGACAATTATTGAACAAATAGGTAAAACGGAAGTACTCAATCAAATATCAGCCGATTTTATTTCCTTAGCAGAAAAGTACGAGCAAATAAATCTTGCAAATACATCCCGAAAAGCTTTGCTAATAAGAAAAGGACATATTGCATTAGAGCAAAAATTTCAGATAGTTGCCGAAAATACCGAATATCTTTATTCAGAAACAATTATCGATGAGTTGAGTAATTTTATTGTTGATTATATGCTTTTGATATACAAAATTAAAGAAATAAATTGGGACCCTAAATAAAAAACATGTATAACAACGGCTTTAAAGCCATAAGCTTAGGTAGGTTTTGAGGCTCGCATGGCTTATGTTACACAAGCCACCCAAACCCACCGTTTCCAATGCGTTTTCGTGTGTGCCCGGCATGGGCTATAACTATAGTGTGAATTTCTTGAACAGGATTGAGTGTATTAAAATGAGAATAAGCACCAGTGCTTTTTTATATGTAAACCCTGCGTGGTATAAGTAATTGATATTCTTTCAAATATCAAATTAGGAATATGCAATTAGTTTTGTCTGGGTACTTACAATAACTGTTAGTAAGAGGTTCATGCTGTGAAATATTCCTCCGAATTATTTCGTGTTTCACAAGGCAAAAGGGCGCTGAGATACGAAAACTTTTTACTTGATGAAGATGTCTGACATGAGTAGTTCACAGCTGATAATCTTACTAATTGTTTGATTATGAGATATTAATTGTTTGAGATTTTTGGTTTCCTAAACCATAGCTTTTTATATGTTTAGAGAGAAAGGGCAAAAATTGCAACAATAGATACAATTACCCCTATCCAATTTATGAGAATAAGTTTTTCTTTAAAGAAAAATTTGCCAACAAGTGCGGCTATAAGGATGATTGTGGTATTATTTATCGCAAATATTATTGAGCTGTCAAAGAATTTAGAATTTAGGGCAAGTATTAAAAAGTACAAAGAGCCAAAATTTGAAAGGCCTAATATTATCCCAAAAAACAAGGTATTTAATTTAAGCTTTTTGTTGGTTTTATAATTAAAAATAAGTTGGATGCTTAGGCCGATAATTGCAGAAACTGCAAATATTACCGTAGTAGATTCTATTGCACCGGTGTTTTGAAGAAACTCTTCCTGATTATATTTTACTAATGAATCAACTAGGCCCATCCCAAGAAATAATGTTGCCGGGAAAATGAAGTTTTTGATACCACTATTCGTGTTTTTGCCTTTAACCGATGTGAGTACAATTGATGATATGGCCAGAAACATACCACCGACTTTTAATAAATAAATATTTTCGCCATAGTATAATATTGAAAACAGCATTGGAAATACTACAGACATTTTGGTGCTGATACTGGTTATTGTAATTCCTGCTTTTTGTGTAGAAATTCCAATAATATAGAACATCGCGATAAACAAAACCCCAATAATTATTGATGTGTAAATCCAATCGGCAGTCAGTATTTCTACAACTGAAAAACTTTGTTCACCAAACAACCACCCTGTTAATGAAGCTGTTAGGTAGTTCACTATAATTACAGGAAATATTTTAATTTGGGCTTTATCAAGTAATTTAAAAATAATATAAATAAAGCTACTCGATACAATACTAAGTATAAGGTATATCATAATTTGGTGATGGGTTAAAAATGTTGATTATTGTATGTGTCTCGCAACTGACGGGTTAACCCGTCAGTTCATCAACAGATTCGACCCAACCCCCATAATTTAATCGCCACTAAACCAGTCTTTAAAACGTCTTATTTTTTCGCGACTTACTATTATTTCTTTATCAAAATTTTGTTTTAATATTATTTTTAAACGGTTTTTTGAATAAACGATAACATCTTTTATCGAGTCAATATTAACTATAAAGGATCTGTTTACACGGTGAAATATTTTTGGGTCTAGCATTTTTTCTAGTTCGGCCATATTGTAATCAACAAAAAACTTACGCCTTTCTTTTGTAAACAATAAAACAATTCTTCCTTCTGAATAAAAACAGCTCGTTTCATCAGTTGTAACCGAATGGATATGTTCACCCATTTTCACCATAAAGCGGGTTTTATATTCTTTTTTTACCTGTTCCATTAACTTGGCTAATATGCTGATATCGAGCTCCTTATTTGAAGTTGGTTTTGTGCCCGGGAAATTTTTAAACTTTTCTAAAGCTGAAACAAGCTTTTCGTATTTTATTGGCTTTAGCAAATAGTCAATGCTATTCACCTTGAAAGCATCAAGAGCATATTCGTTATAAGCTGTAGTGAAAATTACAGGGGTTTTAAGCTCAACGCTTTTGAAAATATCAAAACTTAGCCCATCAGTAAGCTGGATATCAATAAATATCAAATCAATGGTGTCTTGTTTTTCTGCTAGCCAAATTATCGAATCCTGAACATTAGTTATTTTTCCAATAATTTTGATTTCAGGGTCGTACCTGTTTAACAAAAGTTCGAGTTTTTCGATGGCAGGTTTTTCATCTTCAATAATTAAAACTTCCATAGTGTTTATTTATTCTTTGAAATAGGTTCAAATAATGGTATTTTTATAAGCAGTATTCCATTTTTATCAATGATTTCCGGTATCGAATCTGAATAAAACTTATATGCTTTATTTAGTTGTTCAATTTCAAATC
The DNA here is from genome assembly GCA_002084525.1 of Bacteroidetes bacterium 4572_117. Lineage (GTDB taxonomy): Bacteria > Bacteroidota > Bacteroidia > Bacteroidales > NBLH01 > NBLH01. The sequence continues at coordinate 5,276 of NBLH01000220.1, forward strand.
CTTGATTATCGTTTTTTTGTATTTTATCTCTTTTTAAACATTCTATAAATAAAATATCCCCATCAATTTTACAATTAATGCTTAGTGGCAAGATAGGCGAAATTATGGAATTATGAATTACATATTCTAAAAAAAGGTATACGGTTCCGGGAATAATATTAAACTGTTTTGATAATTTATCAGCACCTACTTTAAAATCAATATTGTCATTATTCCATGAGTTTTGCAATGCAATATAATTTACTGCTGTTTCTAGTTCGTTTTTTAAATCAATTAACTCAGTTCTTTTATTGTTTAGTATACTACGGTAAAAATCTGATATTTGCGATATATAATCATCGGCAAGAACGGGATCTTTAGCTGCATAACAGATTAATGTTTCAAGGCTTTTATTCAAAAGTTCGGGGTTCATTTTGCTTTTATAAGCTTCTAGTTCTATTTCACTATCATTTTTTGCTTTTTCTGCCAACCCTATCTGTATTTTGTTAATATTAACACTATATAATATGCTGAAATACATAATGTTATAACATAAAACCAAGGTGAAAAAAATGCTATTAAAAACAATTAATTCTGTATTATAGTTTTTAAA
>NBLH01000027.1 GCA_002084525.1 Bacteroidetes bacterium 4572_117
AATCAAACTGACCTAATTAAAATTTTTGGTTATAAAAGCCGAGTTAGTGAAATATTAAATAAAAAAAGAAAATTAACTCTTGACATGATTAGAAATTTAAGTGGGAAATTAAGTATTCCTACAAATGTATTAATTCAGCAATATTAGAAAAAGGTGGTAACAAAAGCTAAATCCAGAAAGGGCTACTTGCTGTAAGTGAGGCACTTACGAACAATAAGCTCCACAAAATCTTTGATTTTTCCTTTTGAATTATTTTTTTGTAAAATCAAAAATTTAGCTATTTTCGTAAAGTAAAGGGTTGTGCTTTTAATCCCTTTCAGAAATTTAGCAAGTCGCTATAGCAAACGGCATATTTTTTTATGGAACATATCCGTCTGACCGCTCAAAGCGGTCGGACGGGTGCGCACTTTCTATATTTATTTGAGACATTCAATATAAGTGGTTCAAATCGTTGGCAATCAACACAAAATATATTTATAAAATTCTAATTTTAACTCGTTTTGGGCTAATAAGGTTTGTGTGCAGAATTAATTAGTCTGTCCATAAAGTAAGTATTTTTTCATTTAAGCCCCAAAGGTGGCGTTAAGCATTAGCCCTGTGCGTAGCACAGGGTTGTGAATCAGCATATTACAAAAGCCATGAATGGGCATAAGATAAATGTTGTGACTTTATGAACAAACAATTAGTGACGGATTGAATCTCTGTTAATAAACTGACGTAGTAACCCATTACCATAATTAAATATAAACACCCTTTTTAGGCATGTGCGTCAACTTAAGAGATAATGTGTTGATATATAATTAGCTCCGAGCTTTAGCTCGGTGTGTTTAGTAAATAAAAATCGGCTTTAGCCGAAAATTGACGAAGAATATTTTGGCTAAAGCCGATAATCACTTACTTTACAGACTACGGCATAAATACCGTAGCTAATTATAAGTCAGTCACTTACCTCTTAAGTTGACGCATATGCCTTTTTAGCGGTCAATCGGACACATCAATCATTTTTCAGCACATCCCTAATTCCGGTAAGTCCATTGGTAATACCGTTCATTTGGTTTGCGATTAAGGCGATTTGGCTACCAGAATCGGCTTGCTTGTTTTTCATATATGTACCGATAATATTTTCCCTTCGCTCTTTTTCTTTGTTGCTTAAAATATTGGTAATTTCTTTAAATTTTAGCAGGTTAGCTTCAGCTCCTGAGGTTAAAGTCTGCGATTCGTTTTCGTAATGAGATAAAATAAGCGTTTGCAGCTCTTTTTCGTTCATTATCGGCAAAACTTTTTCGGCCAGTTTATTCATATCACGATACGAGCCTTGCAGCTTAAAAGGTGGCTCCTGCCTGTAAGCATCGGCCTGTGCAGCTGAATAAATATATTGTTGGTTAACCAACGAAACCACTTCCCTTATTTTTAGCATTTTTTCAAGGACCGAAGTATAATCGTTTATTTCTTCGGCCGTATGGTTTGTTTCATACTCAACACCCTCTTTGTTGCCCGATTCTATAAGTTCGATTAAAGTGTAAACATCTTTCCTGCTTTTTCCGGCTAACTTACCTAACACCAAATTTGAGCTTAAACTGTTTTCAATATAACTTAACAAAAACTCTTCTTCTGTATCACCTAAAATATCACCAAGGTTATAAATATCGGCACGGTTTGCGAGCATATCCGGTATCCTGAACTTATCGCCACTTTCGGTATAAGGGTTTCCGGCCATTATAACACATACTTTTTTACCACGAAAATCGTAGGTCTTTGTCTTGCCTTTATAAACACCTTCAATCTTTCGTTGGGCATCTGCCATTGAAATAAACTTTTGCAAAAACTCAGGGTTACAATGCTGTATATCATCAAGATATATCATTACATTATCACCAATTTCAAACGCAAGGTTCAGTTTTTCTAGCTCTTCGCGCGCAGTTGCATTTGGTGCTTCGTCAGGGTCGACCGAAATTACCGTATGGCCTAATGCCGGCCCGTTTATCTTCATAAAAATAATCCCAAGGCGGTTAGCTACGTATTCCATCAAGGTGGTTTTACCGTAACCGGGTGGCGAAATTAATAATAACATACCCATTAAATCGGTGCGTTTCCCCTCTCCAGCCGTACCAATTTGCTTTGCAAGGTTACTCCCAATTAATGGCAGGTAAACCCTATCAATTAGTTTATTACGTACAAACGAACTCATAACACGTGGTTTAAACTCATTTAAACGCATTTCGTCCTCAAAATTTTCAGTCAGTTGTTTCTTTAGCTCAAGATATTCGCGAAAAGCCGGTACGTTTTTCTTGTCAAAGTTCTTTAACTTTCGTATAAAAGAATTATAATCTAAGCTATATTTTTGTCCTGAAATTAAATTATGGCTGCCTTCAAAACCTGACAGCTCAATTTTTAAAGCTACATCTATTTGTTGCTTTTCGTTTAACGACTCTGTAAAAACTGTTACTGCTACCTCGTTACTGTAAACCTCTAAATCAACGGCATTTTGTTCATAAATATAAGCATTTAACCAATTTCGTATTAATTGAAACTTTAAAATTGGTTTACTGTTTAGTGAGTTTAACGAATTATTAAAATTCCTGATTTGGTTATTTGCTTTTAGGTATTTATGGAATTCGTTATATAGTTCAACAGCAAGCCCGTTAATTACAAAAGTATCGCCACGGGTCAGCTCATAAAAAATGTATTCGGCAGCTTCCTCTGACACTTCTGCTTCAAACAATGAAGTTTTTTCAATAAACTCGGCAATATGGGTGTTTATTTGTCCGATAATAACTTTAAATCCGTTTGTCCCAGGAAATACTTCAAGAATTGAAGCAGCACCTTTTAGTTGATGATAAATATCGTTTTTATCATCTTTGTTCAAGAATATCTTATACCAAATTTCGGCACAAGCCCTTGAGTTTGAAGAATATCGTAATAAATCGGCATTTTTACGTATATTTATTATTGCAGAAAGGATAATTGTTGCATCATTATCATGAATACCTTTTACGTATCCTTCGGCATATCTGACCGACATAAAATTTTGAACAATGGTAAGTATTTGCTCTTGGGTATATCCTCTTATTTCTTCGCAACTTATTTCGTTGTTTTCTAAATTATCGACTAAAGTTTTATAAGCCAAATATTCAGCCCTGTAAACCTCATCGTTTTCCGAAATAATACTTTGCGACCAATAACTTTCAAGTTGATAAAAATTTTCATCGTATACCTTCTCGTAAAAGCCTGTTCCGGAAAGGTGGAAATACATTTCGCCGGAACGGTTCACCATAGAAAGCCCTAAAGGTTGGGTATTTACGGTAAAATTATGGTTCCCGAATTTTATAATATTCTCACCATCGACAAAAAGTTCTGATTTATCTTTTAATTGCCTAACTGTATCTTCGCGTACGGTTTTCAGGCGGCTTTCAATTTCATCAGCTTTAACATTGTCATCAATTTCAATTAGCTCTTTTACAATATCCCGAACTTTTTCTATCATTAAATCAGTAGCAAAGTAGCCATTTATTTCACTTACTGTTTTTAGTTTTGATATACGGCTACCAACCGCCTTTAATATCCTATTGGCAGATTGCTGTAAAGTATCGGCACGTTTGCTACGTTTTTCAACCAATTGAATTTTACGCTGCTCAAAAGCATCGTGTATTTCTTCGCGTTTTATGCTTATTTCATTAATAAATTCATCAAATTCGGTAAATTTGCCTTCAAGCTCTTCAAGCTGTACCAATAATTTGGTGAGGTATTCATCTGTTTTTTCAGGTGTATCACATAAATCAAGATAATTTATAACAGCCTGGCTAATAAGTTTAATCTGCGATGTAAATTCTGCCCTTCCTTCAACCAAAAATAATTCGCTTCGTTTTCGTTTAAGTTCTGCCTTAATTTTGTTAAAACTGGAATAAATGAACGAAATATTATCAATTATCTGGGCTGTTTGAACAGCATCTTTTATTTTAAGGTTACTAACAATTTCAATAAGTAATTCCAACTTAGCAGAAACTTTGCCAATATCCTCATTAACTTCGTCAGCTTCAATCACTTTAGTGATTTTCCCAACTCGGTCGCTAATCTCTTCAACCCGTTCAATATACGGATTTAAAGATTCATCTTTAATCAATAAAGCTATGCAATTTTCCGAAAGTTTTTCGCCATATCCCTCTGCCTTTTTCTCATAATCATCTACAAGCTCAATTTTCACATATCGTAGTTGTTTTAACGAAATCAGTTCACCACGTATAGTTCTAAGCTCAGTTAACAGGCTTACAAATTCATCAACACTTACAAGTTTTTTATGGTCAATTGTTTCAAATAATTCATTAGCTTGAGTAGTTATTTTTTCTGTTTGGTTTGCAGTCGATTTTTTAATTTTCGAAACTTTCTCAAACTCGTCAATTGCTGATGCGGCAGCCTCTTTAATTGCCAATAACGAGCTATCCAAGGCCTGAGTCTCTTTTCTGGTAATCCAATAATGCCCGTCAAGTATTGTAGTTGTTTTCTTTACCAGTTCAAGGTATAAATTCGTATAAGTATCATCCTTGGCAAGCAGTGTTAGCAATTCCCGGCACTCGGCAATGCCTTTTACCAAATCTTTGTTGCCAATTTTAAACAGGTACGATTTTTTATCTACAACTGTGCTGTAATCTGCATCAAAAAAGGTGGTTTTCCATATTTGGATAACATGGTGTTTTTTTGCCTCCCCATCATCACGAAAATTGCACATCTCGCCATTGCTAAAAATTGAATAGCCGTTACAAATTATTGGTATTTCAATTTGCTGTTCAATAATGTTATACTTTAAAAGAAAGTAAGCCCCGGTATTTTCCTCGTAAAAAGTATATATAAAATCTTCCCCATTGGGCGAAATAATCCTTTTTTCAAATATTAGGTTTTCATATTTACTATCGAAAAATTTATAATCACCGGTTTGTAAATAATAACCATTTGCAAATATAATCCCTTGATTTTCAGGCAAAAAGACACAGGCATTTTCAATAGCGTCAATTCGTACAGCACTCTGTGTTTTTGAACTATAAACAATATAACGATAAGTTTCGTGATAAGGCCGTATTTTTAGTATAATTATGTTACCCAACACAGAATAATAAAAATCTGCATCATCAAGGGTTTGGTCGGGGTCATCAACTTCTTCGGCATATACCCCTTTACCTGAATCTGTGTTATTTTCAGCTTTTATTGTTAAATCACCTTCAGTAGTTTCAACAAAAAGTATGTTTTCGATAGAAACATGGGGGTGTTCTCCCTTGACATGCATTTCGCGGGTAGCTTTTTTCCATTTAAATTCATGCTGTTTCGGAAACTTAAATTCATGTTCGCTTCTATTATCAATATAACGTAGCTTATCATCTGCAATAATCCATTTAAAAACCTTAATATCTGTCGGTGTATTTCCAATCCTGAAAATCATATACAGATTCACCCCAATACGTGAAAATTTCACAAAACGGGTTTTTTCAAAATACTTATATAAATCATTAAAATCAGAAAGGAAAGTTTTTTCAGATAATAATTCATGGGGCTCTTTCTTAAATGAATGGTTTTTATATGAATAAACTGTAAATACATCTTCAACAGAAACCCCCCTTAAACGTACACTTACGTTATATCCAAAAATAAATTGGTTCCCAACCGGAAACATATCTGCCGGTACGCAATTGTTATCAGTGATAATCCTTTCCGTGGCAATTAATGAAGCATCGGCTGAACCAAAAACCTTACGGCGTTCATCATTTAGGATATTAAGTTTATCACGTAATTCCTTACCGTGTTTATCAAGCCTGTGCCTTATTATTTCGTAAGTACCGGTTTCAAGCTCAATTTTACCGTTATTTTCCTGTTTGTCAATATCTTCGTTGGCCATTTTAGTGTTTTTTCTTTAATCAGGATTATTAGGGTTGAATTTATCATCATTCCATTTTTTAGGATTTTCATTTATATAATTTGCAATACGATTGTATCCTGCATCATTCCTAATAATATGTTCCCAATAATTCCGTTGCCATAATTTTTTATTAAACCGTTCCCAATTATGATTTTTCACACCCCGTATATATTCATTTGTTGACATTGTTTTGAACCAATCCATTGCATCGCCAATTGTTGTATTGTATTTTTGGTTGTTTTGTCCATATTCAGGGCGACCACGTAGGGGCGCCCCCACGTGGTCGCCCAATATCGTCCCAACGTCGTCGCCCATTATCGTCCCAACGTTGTCGCCCATTATCGTCCCAACGTTGTCGCCCATTATGGGTGCGTTTTCAATAATACAATGGAAATGGTTTGGCATTACAACCATTTCATGACATTTTTTATCGGGATATTTATTTTCCAATTCATTTTACCACCATTTGCCCGACATCATTCAAATTCATTTTCCCATCGGCAATATTACCAAACAAACATTTACGATTTTGTACACAAATCGTAATAAAATACAATCCTGCCTGCGAATAATCATATCCTCTTAATCGGATTGAACGTCTATTGTGTTTTTGAGGGTTGTATTTCATAGCAATGTGCTGTAAAACTAAGATTTGTAAAGCTTTCGATAAATTAGTCCGTTGATAACGAACTAATTTCATTTTTCCACTTTTCTAATTGGCCCGTTACTGACGGGCCAATTTCATTTTGTAAAATTTTATCATTAAAAAAAGGCAACCACTCTTCATAGAATTGTCTCATGCGTTTCAACATTGAAATAAGGCCTCTTCTTTCTGATTAGTAATATTTAATAAATTAAACCCCTACTAATATCACCACCCCTAATTAACTCACATACAGCATTTTAATGATCATTTTTCATCTCCAGTTATTCCTAAAGCTTTAACCAAAACATCACCAATACCCGAATCAGAAACTTCATCCAATAAAATACCTATTAATTCTTTTACATCATCATGTGGTATTTTTTCTACAAGTTTGCCAAGTACTTCTGAAATTTTCATTTCTACAGCCCCTTGCACCATAAACTTATATTTCTCAATAACATCCCTAACCCTTAGTTCCAGTTCCGATAAATCAACAATATTTATTAAATCATCAATATTTTCTACTTTCTTTTTTGTAGTTTTTTTTGTCTTTTTTGGTGATGAAGTTTTCTTTTCAACAACTACCTCACTTTTTTTTTTGGCAATAGCTTTTTTATCTTCCTGTTTTTCAGCGACTATCTCATCAGTAATTTGTTTTTCATCTTCTTTTTTGTTCGATGGCAAGAATTTTTCTTTCACAGATGATATAACATCAGAATTTGTAACAAATGAGTCAATTGATTTACCTCTGGTTATTGAACCAATTATTTTTTCAAAAAACATAGTTTCGCCACCAACTATGTCAATATTTGCAGACTTCACCGCCTCGGCAATAACCAATGCCTGGGCATGTGCGATATCTTTCCATATATTTATTTCAGCAATTTCAACTTCTTTATCTTTCTGCAGCTGAAGTTTGAATTCCTCATGCTCTTTTCCAACTCCGTCGAGTTTTTTCATTGCTGCTGCCTTTTCGTCAATACCTTTAGCTTCGGCACTTAATTTTTCTTTTATTATCTGCGCTTCCGATAAACCTTTTTGTTTAAGCACATTTGCTTCGGCTTCACCTTTTTTGTTTAAAGCTTCTGCTTCTGCAAGTCCCTTGTTTTCAACAACTTTAGCTTCCGCATTACCTGTTTCAAGATGTGCTTGTGCTTCGGCAGTTGTAACCAAATCAATTTCTTTTGATTTTGCAACAGCCTGGGCTTCAACCCCTTTGGCTTCTGCAATGGCTTTCATTTCTAGCACCTTTGCAATAGTTTCACCATCTTTTAAGTTAGCAAGTGCTTTGGCTTCAATAACCTGTGCTTCGGCTTTTCCCTGTGCCGATGATTTTGCAGCTTCTGCTTCAGCCAGGGTTTTTATTGCTTCAGATTCTTTCCCGGCAGCTGCAAATTTTGCTTCTGCATCAATTATCCTTTCTTGGGAATTAAATTCAGCAGCAACCTTTTTAGCCTCACCATCAATTTCGGTAGATTTCAGGTTTGCTTCCGAATTTTTTATTTGTTTTACCAGTGCTTCTTCTGCTACTTTTTCGGCATTGGTAATTGCTACCCTTTTTGAACGGTCAACACTTGCAAATGCCTCTGTATCTTTTATTTTTTCTTGTTCAACAACAACATCTTTTTCAACCATTACCCTTTCGCGGATAATTTCTTGGATTTTAGCTTTTTCAAGCTCAACTTCTTTATCTTTTTCAATTTGTGCCAACGAAACAATTTTTTCCCTGTCAGTGATTTGTAGCGAACGGTCTTTTTCAACTTTTTCGCGCTCAACCGCATCAGCACGTTCTTTGTTCCATGTGGCAACAATCACTTGGCGTTCTTTATTCTGCTGTGCAATTTCAATAGCCTCGCTTGCTTCAATTGTCGATTTTTCCGAAATCAGCCTTTGTTCTTGAGCAACCGAAACTATTGCTGCTTGTTGTTTATCTTTTATATTGGCAATTTCCCGCTTTTGGGTTTCTTCTTTTTCAGCCAATTGCCTTTCGTACTGAAGTACAGTTTCCTGAGCCTCAACATCTTGCTTAGTAATAATTTTCCTTTTATCGTTCTCAATTAAATTGGCTTTAATTTGCTGGGCAGATGTTAGGTCAATAATTTTTTTAATACCCTCGGCATCAAGGATATTATCTTCTTTCATATCCTTAAGAGATGTTTGCTCTAAATAATCAATGGCACAATCGTCAAGGAAATAACCATTCAAGTTCCTGCCAATCAAGTTAAGTATTTCTTTTCTAAAATCTTCGCGGTTGTTGTACAAATCAACAAAATCGAATTGTTTACCAACTGTCTTTAATGCTTCCGAAAATTTTGCATCAAACAAACTTTCCAGGGTTTCCTTTGCAGAAGCCCTTTCGCAACCAATTGAAAACGCAACGTCTTTTGCATCTTTAAAAGTGTTATTTACCCTTATAAAAAAAGCAACTTTAATATCAGCACGTATATTATCCTGACAAATAAGGCCATCGCCACCAATACGTGAAATTGTAATGGTTTTTAGAGTTATGTCCATAACTTCCATACGATGCAAAACAGGTATCACAAAAAAACCTTTTTCAAAAGCAATTTTAGTACCGCCTGCACCTGAACGCACCAATGCATGCCCATGTATCGGTTTTTTGTACCACTTAATAAAAAGCGATAACAACACAAATATGACTACAACAATAAATACAACAAGGATTACTCCAAGGTTTCCAATAAAACCAGCTAATAACATCATCCGTTTTTTATTTAAAAAGGTTCAACTAAATAATAATTTTTATCTTCAATATAATCAATAATAAGTATTTCCGTTCCTTGATTAATATCTCCACTTACTGAGCGGGCAGGTAGTATCACCGTTGAATTGTTACGCACAAGCTCAATTTGCCCGTCCCTTTCTTTTTCTACTTTAATTCTTACAACTGCTTGTATTCCGGTAAAATCCTCAGGTTTGCCGGTTTCGTTGTCTATTTTTATAAACAAACCGGCAATTGGGGTAGAAATTAGTTTTGCAATAAATAGGCTAACAATGCTTTCGGGTATTAAAAATAAAAGCGAGAGGGCCACCGAATCAACATTTAAATAATAATTTACTATTAAAGATATAAACCATAAAGGTATCACAAAAAAACTAAGTAAAATAAGGAAAGGTACTTTGCCCACATTAAAAAACAATAAGCCCTGCAACATTATACCAGGGCCACCATGCCCAATATCAGTGCCTATATCGGCATCCACATGGGCATTAGCATCTAGGTGCAAATCAGTGTCAACATCTACATCGGCATCTATGTGAATATCAGCGTCAACATCTACATCAGTATCAACATCAAAGTCTATCGAACTCATACTAACCAGCCCCATTAACACTACAAGCCAGTACAATACAACAAAAACTAATAAAACGGTAGGGATTATGTTTATGGAAGAAAAAGAAAACTCAAAAAGTTCTATCATAATATATTAATTTTTATGATTGCAATTTAAGCAAAGCTTTTTGAATTTTCAATAAATTTGTTGCTTTTTTTATGTTTGTTACCTAACTTTCATTATTTGATAATACAATTAGTGCACTAATAATTAGCAAAATACAGTACTTTCACCTTTTATTCATTCAGTCATTTAACCTTTTTTTTATTTTTTTGGTTTCTTCTTCAAATCCGGGTTTTTCAAGCAAAGCAAACATATTTTTTTTATATGCTTCAACACCGGGTTGGTCAAATGGGTTTACATCCAGTGCATATCCGCTAATGCCACATGCTTTTTCAAAAAAATAAATAAGCTGCCCCAAGTAGAATTCATTTATTTTGGGGATCTCTATTTTAATATTGGGTACCCCACCATCAATATGGGCTATTGATGTACCTATACCTGCCATTTTATTAATGTCTTCAATCCTTTTACCTGCAATATAATTTAAACTATCAAGGTTCATTTCATCTTGCGGTACTTTAAGTTTATTATCAGGGTTTTTAACCGAAATAACAGTTTCGAAAATATTCCTTAGCCCTTCTTGTATATATTGTCCCATAGAATGTAAATCTGATGTAAAATCTACACTAGCCGGAAAAATGCCTTTGTTTTCTTTTCCTTCGCTTTCACCGTACAATTGTTTCCACCATTCAGCAATAAAATGTAATTTTGGGTTGTAATTAACCAGAATTTCTATAGTTTTCCCTTTTCTGTAAAGCGCATTACGTACTGCTGCATATTGTTTGGCAATATTGTCTTCATAATTAGAATCACTATTTGTCCGTTTATGCATATACTGTGCTCCTTTTATTAATTCGCTAATATCAAAGCCTGCAACAGCAATCGGGAAAAGCCCTACAGGTGTCAATACTGAATATCTGCCCCCAACATCATCAGGGATGGTAAATGTTTTGTATCCTTCGCTATTTGCAAGCTGTTTTAGTGCACCTTTGCTTTTGTCGGTAATAGCTGTGATTTTTTTTATGGCAAGTTGCTTACCATATCTTTTTTCAAGTTCGTTTTTAAGTATCCTGAAAGCAATGGCGGGCTCGGTTGTAGTTCCTGATTTTGAAATGACCGTAATAGCCCATTCTTTTGATTTTAAGAAGTTTAGTAGTTCAAAAAGGTAGTCTTCGCTAATATTCTGACCAGCAAATATAATTTTTGTTTTATCCGGATTGTTAATGTAATTTGAAAAGTTGTTAGATAGGGCATCAATAACTGCTTTAGAACCAAGGTACGAACCGCCTATGCCAATAATCACCATTATTTCAATATCTTTACTTGCCTCTTTAGCAGTATCAATAATGTCTTGTATGTTATTTAACTCATTAGGTAAATCAACCCAACCCAAAAATTCACTCCCTGATCCGGTTTTTTCGTGAAGGGCAGTATTAAAGGTTTCTGTTAGTTTTGCATATTTTTCTATTTCAGAGTTTGTAATAAACTTTTTGAGTCCCTTGATGTCTATGCTAATTTGTTCCATAAAAAAATATTTAATTTAATAAAACGCAAAGGTAAAGCCTTTAAATAATACCAGCAAAACTTTACAGACAAAAAAAGAAGCAGCCAAGTAAATGGCCACTTCCAAGATTTAAATTATTTTGCACTTAGCAACGCATCATTTCCTCTTACCCGCTCATCCTAACGTGCTCAGAATGATATCCGGCACTTTGTTCAGGGCTGACCCCAGTAATCATAAAATAACTTAAAATGATTAACATGACACAGGAAACAAGCACTAAAGCTATTTCCCCTTTGGTGTATTCCAATGTTAATCGGTTTGATAGTGATTTATTAAATAACATAAAATTCTGGTTTAGATGAATTGTTATTATGCATATTAGTGATATGTGTTTAACGCATTTGGTTGCGTTTTATTTCGGTATGTTAACACATTTTAACATATTTTAACAGTAGTGGCCCTTTTTGCATATAAAGTTTGGCTTATGCTCCTCGATAACAAAAACAAAATCATTGCAAACCATAAAGCGTGATTCCCTAAGTGTTTAACCAATAAAAAGTAAGCAGGGAAAAATATAAAAAAAACGGAAAAAAGCATTGTGTTGCGCATTTGTTTCGATGCCGTGGTGCCTATATAAATACCATCCCATAAAAAACTTGCAAAGCTTACAATTGGTATCAGCCCTACCCAAAAAATATATGGTTTAGCAGTATCAATAACAAATAAATTGTCAGTTAGCAATTTCAGTATCAACTCGTTAAACAAGACAAAAACTATTGTAAATAAAATACTTAACACAGCACCCCAGGCAAATATGTATAATATCGATTTTTTTAACAGATGCGGATTACCTGCACCGTAATATTTCCCGGTAAGGGCTTCTGCTGAATAAGCAAAACCATCCATAATAAATGAAAATAATAACAAATATTGTAACAAAATTGTATTTACGGCAAGTATCCGGTCGCTAAACGAGGCACTTTCAATAGTAAAAACCGAGAAAACTAATATTAAGGCTAATGTTCTGATAAAAATATTTTTATTTACATCGAAAAAAGTTGGAAGTAATTCTGCATCAATATATTTACCGGATTTTTGCATGAGTTTTTTAACCCCAAATTCTTTAAAAAGTTCCTTATGTTTTAATAACAAGAATAAAATAGCCAAAACTAAGCCGATATACTGCGAAATAAGGGTGCCCCATGCAACACCGTCTGATTTTAAACCAAAACCATATACAAAAACAAAATTCAGCAAAATATTAAAAACATTGATCAACAAAGCCAGTACCATAGGTGTTTTTGCATCTTGCATACCTACAAACCAACCATTTAAAGCAAATAGGCTTATAGTTGCCGGAGCCGCATAAATGCGGATATAAAAGTATTGAACTGCTAAATTTTCTACCTGTTTGCTTCCCTCAATAAAGTAAAACCCAACTTTTTGTATAGGATATTGCAAAAGAACCAGCAAAAAACCACCTAATAAAGCAATTGATAATGAATGGGTTAAGATGGAAATTAATTTTGGTTCATCTTTTTTGCCAAAAGCTTGGGCAGTAAAACCACTAGTACCCATCCTTAAAAAACCGAAACTCCAATAAATAAAATTAAAAATCATACCGGCAAGCGCTATTGCACCCAAATATTTTTCAGAGTCCAAATGGCCCATTATTGCCAGGTCAACCATACCTAACAAAGGCACAGTTATGTTGCTGATAATATTTGGTATTGCCAATTGTAATATTTTTTTATTCATTAAATGGGGCTGTATGAAACAAAACAGGGCAGCAAAAGTAAATTATGATTTTATATCTGCAAAAAAGGTGTTATTTTCGCAAAATAATTTTACAGGTTTAGCCAATTAATTATTTGATAGTTTGTTATATGGATTACGATTTAATTATTATAGGAAGTGGCCCCGGCGGATATGTAGCTGCTATTAGGGCTTCGCAACTAGGAATGAAAACCGCAGTTGTAGAACGTGCAGAATTGGGTGGGATTTGCCTGAATTGGGGATGTATACCTACAAAATCGCTGTTAAAAAGCGCGCAAGTTTTTGAATATGTAAACCATGCAGCAGACTATGGTATCGAAGTGGAAAGCGCCAAAGCTAATTTTGAAAAAGTAATTGAACGTAGCAGGAATGTTGCTGCCGGAATGAGTAAAGGTATCCAGTTTCTTTTTAAGAAAAATAAAATTGCACATATACAAGGATTTGGTAAATTAATTGATAGTAAAACTATTGAAGTTCTCGATAGTGAAGGAGAAAAAAAATCATACTCAGCTAAAAATATTATTTTAGCTACCGGGGCACGATCAAAACAATTGCCAAATTTAAAGCAGGATGGCAAAAAAATAATAGGCTACCGCGAAGCTTTAACTTTACCAAAATTACCTAAATCGATGATCGTTGTTGGGTCAGGGGCTATAGGTTCAGAATTGGCTTACTTTTACAAAGCTATGGGTACAAATGTTACGATAGTAGAATTTTTGCCAAACCTTGTACCTTTAGAAGACGAAGAGGTTTCTAAAACCCTTGCCAGAAATTTTAAAAAGAAGAAAATAAAGGTAATGCTTGGCTCTTCAGTTGAATCGGTTGATACTTCGGGTGAGTTATGTAAAGCCACAATAAAAACAAAAAAAGGAGAGGAAATACACGAAGCTGAAATTGTTCTTTCGGCTGTTGGTATTAGCCCAAATCTAGAAGGGATAGGCATTGAGGAACTGGGGATTTACCGAAATGATAAGCGAATTGGTTGTTGCCAGAAAGATGGGGACTACAGGAATGGATATAATTAAAACGATTCATCCGCATCCAACTATGTCAGAGGCAGTTATGGAAGCAGCGGCGGCAGCATACGATGAGGTTATTCATTTATAAAAAGCTTCATTAATTGATCAAAACACATCAATATAACGATATTGAGACATAAGCATTAATTTATAGCAAAAAATATTGTGCATAAAGCAATTTGAAGTAATGATAAAAAATAGGAAGCAAAAATTTCTTAATCATTTTAATAAGCTTGCATCTGATTATACAAAGTATAAAAGACGTTTCGGTTATTATTGGCGCGATATTGTAGCCTACCTAAATTATTTTCTTACCAACGACCAATCAATTCTTGATGTTGGCTGTGGAACCGGCGACACGCTATCTAAACTTAAAGGTGGTAAAAAAGTTGGGATCGATATCAGCCCTGATATGATTAATCAGGCAAAGAAGCAACATCCGGACATAGAATTCCGTTTAATGGATGCAGATAACTTAAGAATTGATGAAAAGTTTGATGTAATTATTATTTCTAACGTAATTGGTTATTTAGAAAATATTCAAGATGTTTTGCTTTCGTTAAAAAAGGTATGTAAACCCCAAACAAGAATTATTATTACGTATTACAATGTTTTATGGGAACCTTTTTTGCATGTTGCCGAATGGATCGGGCTTAAAAAGAAAAGCCCCAGACAAAACTGGCTTTCTGTACGTGATGTTAAAAACCTTTTATATTTAAGTGGTTTTGATTCATACCGTGTTTCTCGCAGGACACTCATACCATTCAATATCCCAATTATTAGTTTTGTTTTTAATAAAATAATCGGGCGCTTGCCGTTTTTTAATATCCTTAGCTTAAACTATTTTGTTTTTGCACGCCCAAACATTAAACC
>NBLH01000221.1 GCA_002084525.1 Bacteroidetes bacterium 4572_117
GGATATCAAATTAGGTAAGTCATTAAAAATTCTTTCTAAATTAATTTTATTGTTTTCAAATAAAACAGAAGTGTCAGTATGAAAAGGAATATTTTTAGATACCTCATTTATGAAGTAATATGGAAATCCTTTAAAAGCAACAAAAGTATTTTCTCTTGCAAATTGTTGCAATTTATTTATTGCTGGTTCTAATAATTTGTTATACATGTTCTTCCTGTTTTTAAATTAACTATATCACTAACGCATGAATAGTAAGGGCTTAAAAGCTACTCACTTTTAAGCTATAAAAGTAGCACAGTAATTTATTTATTCTACTAAGTTTTAAAATTAAATATAAGGTTTTTTTCTATATCATAAACAGCCTCTCTATACAATTATTAAGTATTATATCAGAAGCCCTGCTTATCGGGTACAATTCTAATATCACCTTTTCAGGATAGGCTAAAACTGGATATATAATTTCTACAACCTCATCATTATCAACTACATATTGCTGCAACTCTTCATCAAGCAATTCCCAGGCTTTTTGTTTTTCATCTTCAAGATCAATATCTTGGGTAATATCGTTTTTGAGCATTTTTTGCCAACTGGTTTTATCGCTCATATAAGCTTTTAAAGCTACTTCTATTTGCCCTGCAAGATACCTGTTTGGTGTTTTTGCCAATTTAATCGCTTTCCAAGCCCCCTGGTCAATCCACCTGGTTGGCACTTGTGTTGAGCGGGTTACGCCAACTTTTAGGCCACTTGAAACTGCAAGGTACACATAATGGTCTTGTAAACAATGCTCTTCGGACCATTTCATGCTGCGCGAGACACCATTATGGGCTTGGCACAATTCAGGCCGTAAAATACATTCAGAAGTTTCAGGTACACTAACGAAACAGGGGTAGCAATAACCCTGTGCAAATGATTTTTTCGTTATCCCCCCACACGAAACACAATAGATTTCTCCTGAAAACACGAAGTTTATTTCTTTCCCTATAAGCCCGTTCATATCTACCAGCCCATCGCCAACAGGCAAATAATATTGTACAGGGTTTTTATAATGGCTTTTCATTTTGGAGATAACCCCTTGTATAGACCTTGTTTGCATATTTATATGTTCAGATATTTTTTTGTAAAAAACCTAACAGGAAGCCACGAGGCAATAAAACCGATTATCAAAACCGTTACGAAAACCGCCGCAAAGTCGGCAATACGCATTTCAACGGGGTAATATTGAACAACAAATGCCTGAGGTAAGCCTACTAAGCCAAATTCAGACTGGGCCCAGCATATAATTGTTCCGAGAATCAAGCCGAAAATTGCCCCAACCAAGGAAATTAACCAACCTTCAATTAAAAATATTTTCCGTATTATGCTATTCCCCGCACCCATGTTCTGCAATGTAACAATATCTTTCTTTTTGTCGATAATTAGCATTGTTAACGAACTGGTAAGATTGAAAGAAGCAATAATCAGGATAAAGGAGAATATTAAAAAGATTGCCCATTTTTCCGATTGCATAACTTTAAATAAAAATTCGTGTTGCTGAAACCTATTTTTTACGACATAATCACTGCCTAACAAACTCTCAAGTTCTTTTTGCAATTTATCCAAATTAATGTTTTTAGAAGCCTTAACTTCAATTGAACTGATTTCATCTGCATATTCCAACAGGTTTTGGGCAAATTCAAGCGGGACAATAATTAATTGGGAATCGTAATCATCCTGCATAACAGAAAAAATGCCAATAGGGAAAATTGGCTTTATATTAAACACCTTATTCCCAATAATCCCGGGTTTTGCATCTCTTTTTGGCACTAATATTTTTATTGGCCGCAGTAAATTAAGGTTTATCGAAAGCGTATTGGACAAGCCCCAACCAACGACAGCAAATTTTTCGTACTCGTTTTCAAGCATAAACTCACCACTAATAATAGTACTGTCAATTCCACTTGTTTGCCTATAATTATCCGAAACACCTTTTATCTTGGCAATAGCCTGCCTTTCATCATATTCAAGTAATGCATTCTCTTCCAACACTTTAGTAATATGTGCTATTCCATCGATATTCTCAATTTGCTTTATCAAGCTATCCTCTGAAGAAAAAACTTTAGCCTCGGCAACTGTTATTTTAAAATCAGGGTCGAAATTACTAAAAAGTGATTTTACTACACTGTCAAGGCCATTGAATACAGAAAGGATAACTATCATAGCCATAGTAAAAATACTAACTCCAAATACTGAAATCCCGGATATCCAATTTATTAAATTTCGTGTTTTTTTCGAAAACAAATAACGTTTTGCTATAAAAAAAGGAAAGTTCAAATTACTATACGGTTATATTGTTCCTATGATATTGCTATACTTTGTAAAAGTACTGCAACAAACAAAACAATAGGGTTTCTATTTTAATAAGTCATTAATTTTGCCAGCATAATCAAGCGAGTCATCAATAAAAAACTTAACATCAGGAATTTTCCTTAACTGATGCCGCACTTTCTTGCCCAATTCATATCTTATTTTACTGGTGTTTTTATTTATTGCATCAATTATTTCTTCGCTGTTATCAGTGGGGAAAATACTTAAATATGAACGCGCAATAGATAAATCGGGGCTAATACGGACAACGGTAACCGAAATAAGCACATTCCGGTAATTCCCAAAAGTATTTTGCTGTAATATAAGACTTAATTCTTTCTGAATTAATCGTTCCACTTTTTTAAGCCTCGTTTTTTCCATGTTTTTTATTATTAAATATTCTGAAAATTTATTATTTTTATCTTTTATTATAATGCAAAATTAAATAAAATTGATATTATATTTCAAAAATATTTGTTTAATGAGTCTTTTTAGGTCGATTTTATTTGTTTTAATTATGATTCCGCCTATTTACCAGATCAATGCCCAAATAAAACTTGGGGCTAAGTCATTTCCACAAATAGGGGTAAATTATATTTTTGCAAATGTAAAGCTTTATCCCAAAAAAAAAATACGAATAAGCGACTTAGGCACAAACAAATGGGATATCTCCAGTTTTACTGCAACTGTTTATGACACGATTCGTTTAGTAAAACCAGCTAAAACAAAATATGGAAAAAGATTCCCTAATTCGCAAATTGCCCTTGTTTCAAGCCCTGTAAAGATAGAATATGTCAGGATTGATTCTGGCAAGGTGTTTCAACTGACACTACACACTCAAAATTCATTTCACCCTATCTATATGTATCGGAAAAAGATTCAATCCGTGCGGATATAACTTACAATTACGAAGCAAAAATTGATGCCAAAGGAGATTTGACCACACCCCTGGGAACATACAAAACATTAAGGGAGCAAGTGGTTTATAAAAAACTTGTTCGCGGATATAAATACTCTGTATTCGGATGGGTACCTGCGCCTGAATACTCAACAAATAAAACCATTACAGTATATCGCTGGTATTCAGAAGAAAAAGGGCTTCAAATAGCTGAAGCACACATAAATAAGCATGGTTATATTGAAAACATCCGCTTCCAGTATGACTCCCCAATGCTTTTAACACCTTCAATAAGAAATGTAAACTGTAAAGGCAAAAATAATGGGCTAATTAGCTTAAAAGTGCAAGGCGGTATCCCCGATTATGAGTTCGAATGGTCAGATGGGAGCATTAATCAAAACCTGATAAAAGCCAAAGTTGGCACTTACAACGTAACTGTAACCGACAATAGGAACAGGAAAATCTCAGGCACTTATTCAATAACTGAACCCCTTATTGCCCTAAGCGCAAAACTCAAGGTTGAAAATGTAAGTTGCAGGGGGGCTAAAAATGGTTCAATACAGCTTAAAATTGTTGGTGGGAAAAAACCTTATGAGAATATTTGGTCCAACGATTCAAGCAGTACAGAGATAAGCAAACTTAAACCTGGCAGATACAGGGTTTGGATAAGGGATGCTAATAAATGTGTAATATCTGACAGTGTTGAAATTACCCAACCCGAAAGGAAACTGCAAGCAATAATAGAGAAAAAGCATGTTTCTTGCTTTAAAGGTTCGGATGGGGAGTTAAACCCTATTATTGAAGGTGGGAGCCCACCATATAAAACATTATGGTCGAATGGTGATACAGCGCTAATAGCCAAAGGGTTAGTTGCCGGAAATTATATAGTAAAAATTACTGATTCTAATGGATGTACGTTTAAAAAAGAAGCCGTACTAAAACAAGCTAAGGAGCCACTTGTTATTACAAAAACCATTAACCCGGCAAGCTGCTTTGGGGTCTCTAACGGCTCAATCCAAATAAGTGTTAAGGGCGGCAAACCCGGCTATTCTTATTTTTGGTCAGACAGCACAGATTTAAAAAACTTAAGGGGTATTCCATCAGGAAATTACAAACTTAGTGTAACTGATAAAAACGGATGCAAAATTGAAGACGAAATTTTTGTCCCCCAGCCAGAAAACCCCATAGCTATCTCGCTCATTCATAGCAACATAAGTTGTTTTGGCGAAAATGATGGTAGTGTAATTGCAGAAGTGTCGGGGGGTAGTTCAGGATATAAGTATTTATGGTCGAACGGGTCTACAAAAAACAATTTGAAGAAACTTCCCAAAGGTATTTACAGGCTTAAACTTACCGACAAAAATAATTGCAAAGCATATGATACAGTAGAAATTATTGGCCCAGAAAAAGCCCTTTTTATTGATTTTGACAAAAAAGACGTTATCTGTAAAGGAAGTAATACAGGCGAAATTAAATTAAACATTGAAGGTGGAAGCCCAGATTATTCGGTTATTTGGTCGGATAAACAAACCGGGACTGAATTAGAAAACCTGAAAGCCGGAAAATACTCAGTTATTGTTACCGATAAACACAAATGCAAAGCAAAAAAAGGTATCGATATTATTGAACCCAAAGCCCCCTTATCTGTAAAAGTTGAAAAAAATGATATTGATTGTTTCAACGAAAAATCAGGTTCAATTTATATTTCAGCTACCGGTGGAAAACCCGGATACACGTATAAATGGTCAAATGGAGAAGAATCTCAAAATATGATTGGGCTGGGGGCCGGGAAATTCACTATTAAAGTTACTGATGACAATTTATGTGAAACAATAGAGATAGTAGAGCTTAAACAGCCTGACGAATTAAAACTAGATGCAAAAATTACCCATAGCGAAATAGATAAAACCACAGGTGCTATTACAATAAATATTACAGGAGGCACAAAACCACACGATATCCTATGGGATTTTGGACAAACAACAAACACCATAAGTGATTTAGCAAGAGGCGTTTATCAAGTTACTGTGACCGACTCAAAGGATTGTATTTTGGATAAAGCATTTAATATAGAGGAAAAATGAAAATTGATAAGTTATTAGAAAAGTATACTAAGCATAAGCTTTCTTTATCGATAGAAGAGGAAAAGGAAATTTTGTATAAATATGTTTATGCAACAAATAAGCTGGAAGGGAATAAACTATCGTTAGCCCAAACTACACAACTACTCTCAAGCGATACAATTTCGGGCGATGATATCAGTTTTCCTGATGTTTTAGAGCAAAAAGGCATGTTTAAGGCTTTAATAAGGATGCTTAAAGCTGTAAAAAACAACGAAGAGCTTTCCATTGAATTAATATTGGAGCTCAACTGGATTATTTTAAGTTCGTTATGGAAAAATGACAGTTCATATGTAGATGTTAAACTCAAAGGGCAAAAAGAAGGAGATTTTAAAACAAGTGATAATGTGATTATAATCAAAAAATCTAATGAAATAATTAAACGGATTGCACCTTTGAGTACACCAAGAAATGTTAAACATAATATGAAATCTCTTATAGCTACAATAAATAAAAGCGATAAACATATTATTGAAAAAGCAGCATTTTTGGCACAAGAAATTTGGCTTCACCAACCATTTTTTGATGGAAATAAAAGAACAGGCAGGCTGCTTATAAACTTTATGACGATGAAAAAAATGTTCCCTTTGTTTGTTTTTGATAATAAAAACAATAACTATAATAATATTTTAGTAAAACAGTATCTAGAGTCTAAGCCGAATTTAATTTCCACATATATTAACCAACAATTAAGCAATCAGATTAATTATTATTTAGATTTAAAAAAATCCATAGAAAAAAATACAGGGTTTCGCATGATTCTGTAAATCAAGATTTCCAAAATCAAAACTCAAGACGTATACGCTGATTTTCGTTGCGTCATGGGTTTAGAGTTATCGTAAAAAATCATTAGAGATTAGTCATTGGTCATTAGCCAGATAACAACAATGGCTGCTTAGGGGTTGTGATGGAATAAATTGACAGTTTTAAACGAAGGTGTTTTGTTTTTTAGCAATTTGAAAAAACTAATAATAGCAGGCTATTTGAAGCGTTTTTCAAAGAAGATAAAAAGCAAAAGAGCAAGTTGAAAGAGTCAAGTTATTTCGGAACAACTCCTTAGTGCGTATCCATAAAAGCACCAAGGGTGTGTAATCATAAAATAGCGACTTTACGGATGGACAAATTAGTGTCTGCCCATAAAGTCATGTCATTTATCTTACGCCCATTCGGGGCTATCGTAATGTGCTTATTCACAACCCAGCGCTACATACAGGGCTAATGCTTAGCGCCCACTTTGGGGCTTAAATGAAAAATGGCTATTAAGGATGGACAATTATCAAATTACCACCAACCCGAAACACCACTATTGGCTATTTCACAAACAATTAACAAACATAGACCTGCCAGGTTTGCGTCGTTTAATATTTGACTAGACACTCGCAAATTAAATTTTTAGCCAACATTACATTTTTTAATTAATCCCATAGTATAGCTTTCACATCCACTATCACCCTCAACTGGTGCCCAAGGGGCAAATTGTTTGTCGGTTTCCTGTACGTAGGGGCCATCTTTTAGTTCGTAAACAACAGTGTTGTTTTCAAGGCAAATAATAGTATGCCAACTGCCTGGTGCAATTTCACAAGCATAATTTCCTGAATCTTTACTTAAAACAATATGGCCAGTGATTTTTCCACTATCATTAAACTCTACCACAAGCACCTTACCCACCAAAATAATAAAAACTTCACGTTTATCGGGTTTTTCATGTTTATGTGGCTGAACGTAAGTATTTGTGTTCATGACATTTAACATACGTTGTAAAGTGTCGCTCATTTCCTTGTGGAAATTGTGGTTTATACGCTTCCTTTCCGAAATTGCAGCTAATTTAAGATATCCGGCTGTAAATTGTTTGTCTATTTTTATCATAAAGCAAGGCAATTAGTTATTGGTAAATATCCATTAATCAAAGTTTATATGGTTATGGCACTAAAACTTAGCAATGCCTGTTCCGTTTTTTCGGAATTGATAAACTTACTAAGTTATCGGAGCTTGCAAATGCTCAATATTCAATAAACAAATCACCAAATAAGCAACACTAATCATTAACCATTTAACATTAACCATTTAACATTATTCATGAGTCCAGTCTAAAAAGCCTTAATACGATATTTTCAGCAACTTATTACCCCAACCCTAAAGGGCGAAGTCGCTGAAAATCAGGACGCCCTTTAGGGTTAAGGGTAAATCCTTATTTTCAGATTGCCCTTTTTCACCCTTTTTAGACTGGACTCATTCATGATTAGCATATTGGCCCTGTTGTTTTTCTCATCAATATCTCATCGTGGCCGTTAATTATGTAATTTTCAAGCACACCTACTTTTTTATAGCCAAGTTTCAGGTAAAATTTTTGGGCATTATGATTAAACGATGAAACACATAAAAACACATTCGTTTTTTTTGAAAAAATCTCGTTTTCAACAAATCCCATCATAGATTTCCCTAAATGTTTATTTTGCCAACCGGTTTTTACTGCAATACTTTTCAGGTATCCTGTAAAAGCACCTTTTGTTTGAATCACAATAACCCCAACAATTTCATTATTTACATAAGCAGCATACAATTCATTAAAATCATCATTAAAAGTATCCATTACGTTGCTGTATGAAATCCCAAGTGTAACCCATGGCTCTGAACTT
>NBLH01000222.1 GCA_002084525.1 Bacteroidetes bacterium 4572_117
ATGAGCACTTTTTTTGAATTACCTTGGATAAGTTTATTGAGTTTTGTTTTATCAGCATTTTTTGGCTTTGTTTTGGCAATATATCTTATCAGAAACCGAAACTCAGGTAATGATTAACACATAGGATATATACATATTTTATTAAGTGGATTTTTGTAAAGAGTTTTTTTTTACTATTTTTGGTAAATTATCAATAACCTAATCTAATATAATATACTATGGAAGTAAGAAGAACTTTTGATATTGTAGATCATAATATAATATACTATGGAAGTAAGAAGAACTTTTGATATTGTAGATCAACTTGTTGAAAAACACAATAAAGATATTGCATTATCGGTTAAAAGAAACGGGAAGTGGGAAAATTTTAATACGAATGAATACAAAGAAAATGTCGATAATTTCAGTTATGGGCTACTTGCACTTGGTTTTAAAAAAGGTGATAAAATAGCCACTGTATCAAACAATCGACCTGAATGGAATTTTATCGATATGGGAATGGGACAAGTTGGGGCCGTGCATGTACCTATCTATCCAAATATAGGTGTTGATGAATATCGCCATATATTAAAACATTCAGATGCAAAAATAATGGTTGTTTCGTCTGATGAGGTTTATAACAAATTAAAACCCCTTGTTGCTGAAACCCCTTCGATTGAAAAATTATATACTTTTGATAATGTTGAAGGTGCTGCAAATTGGACGGAAATTACTGAACTAGGAAAAAGCAACAAAGAAAAATTTGAGGCAGAATTACCAAAAATTAAGGCATCTGTTGAGGTAACTGATTTATTTTCAATAATATACACATCCGGAACTACAGGCCTGCCAAAAGGTGTAATGCTTAGCCATGAGTGCTTTGTTAGTAACGTTATGGGCACTAAAGATATAGTACCTTTGGACCCTGCTGACAAGGTGTTGAGTTTTTTACCTTTATGCCATGTTTTTGAGCGTATGGTAAATTATTTATTCCAATATACAGGTTGCCCAATTTATTATGCAGAAAGTATTGAAACAATAGGTGATAACCTAAAAGAAGTACAACCACATGGGTTGGCTGCTGTACCAAGGGTTATTGAAAAACTATACGATAAAATTATTTTAAAAGGAAAAGAATTAACAGGTATAAAAAAGAAACTTTTTTTCTGGGCGGTTGACCTTGGGTTAAAATATGAAACAAATAAAGCAAATGGTTGGTTTTATGAAAAACAACTTGCCTTGGCCAACAAACTAATATTTGTAAAATGGCGCGAAGCTCTTGGTGGAAACGTAAAAGCACTAGTTTCAGGTGGTGCGGCACTTCAACCTAGGTTAGCAAGGGTT
Organism: Bacteroidetes bacterium 4572_117; assembly: GCA_002084525.1. GTDB lineage: Bacteria > Bacteroidota > Bacteroidia > Bacteroidales > NBLH01 > NBLH01. The sequence goes on from NBLH01000222.1 coordinate 1,324, forward strand.
TTTCATGCAGCAGGTATACCTGTTCAAGAAGGATATGGGCTAACTGAAACCTCGCCGGTTATTGCTGTTAACGAAACTACATATCCAGGGCTACAATTTGGGACAGTTGGACCTATCCTTAAAAATGTTGAGGCTAAAATTGCCGAAGACGGTGAAATACTAATGAAAGGTCCTAGCTTAATGTTGGGATATTACAAAGATCCTGAAAAAACAAAGGAAGTAATTGATGAAGATGGATGGTTCCATACAGGAGATATTGGTGTAATACACGAAAATAATATTTTGCAAATAACCGATAGGAAAAAAGAAATATTTAAACTTTCTACAGGCAAATATGTTGCACCACAGGTGGTTGAAAACAAATTTAAAGAATCTAATTTCATTGAGCAAATAATGGTTGTTGGTGCGGATGAAAAATTTGCGGCTGCTATAATTTGTCCCTCTTTTGAATTTTTACACGACTGGTGTTCTATACATAATATAAAATACCGAGATAATTTAGATTTGGTCCAAATACCGAAAGTGCTTGAACGGTTCCAGCAGGAGGTTGATGAGCTTAACCAAAACTTAGGCAGGCATGAACAACTTAAAAAATTTGAAATTACTTGTCAGGAATGGTTGCCAGATACCGGTGAACTTTCGCCAACATTAAAAGTGAAAAGGCGTTTCCTTAAAGAAAAATACAAAATTAAAATTGACCGGATGTATGGTTATACAGAAGAAGCCGGGCATGTTGGTACACCGTCGAATTAAAATAGTGTAACGAAGTAGAAAATGAAAAAAAAGCTATTCAATATAATTTGAATAGCTTTTTTTAGTTGGCCTTAAGTAGTTAATTATTATTAAAAACCAATAGTTAAGCTTAAATGGTCAATTTATTCCTTAACAGTTCCTTAGATTTTCCTATCTTTGTCATTTTGTTAAAATTAATATCCAATTTGTAAAATGAGTATTACAATATTTATAATTATACTAACAAGTTTAGTTTCTATTATTGGTTTTAAAAACCAAGAACTTTTTAATAAATTTAAGCTAAACCCTTATTTGATTTTTCATAAAAAGGAATATGTACGTGTATTTAGCCATGCTGTTTTACATGCTGACTGGACACATCTTGGTTTTAATATGTTTACGCTCTATTTTTTTGGCAGATCGGCTGAAATGTATCTCGAAAATTTTTTCGATAACGGGAAAATAATTTTTGTGCTTCTGTATGTATTTGGTATCGCCGTATCAGCGCTGCCTTCGATACTTAAACATAAGAATAATAGTTGGTACAATTCAATTGGTGCTTCAGGTGCCGTTTCGGCAGTATTGTTTGCAAGTATTTTTTTCGACCCACGCATGGGTATTTATATTTTTTTGATACCTATACCTATCCCCGGCTTTGTTTTTGGGATTGCTTATTTGGCATACACACAATATATGAATAAAAAAAGCAATGATAATATTAATCATGAAGCCCACTTTGCCGGTGCTATTTTCGGGTTCTTTTTCCCTTTGCTTTTAAAGCCCGAATTGTTTAACTATTTCTTGTCCAACTTGTTAAATGGTTAATGTTTCGGCAGTTTAAATATAAACATGTATCAGTAAAACATAAAATTGAATTAAATGCAAAAAGCAATATTTTTAGACAGGGATGGTGTTATTAATGCTAATGATAATCATTATTATGTTTTTAGGGTTGACGATTTTCAATTAAATGAAGGAGTAATAAGTTCACTACAGAGTTTTCTGAAAAAAGGGTTTTTACTGATAATTATTTCGAACCAAGGTGGGGTTTCTAAAAAAAAATATACCATAAAGGATATTGAAAAATTAAATGACCACATAGTCGGACTTTTTGCAAAAGAGAACATAAAAATTACCGAAAGTTATTATTGTCCGCATCATTCGGATATTGAAAAGTGCATTTGTCGAAAACCAAATTCGTTAATGATTGAAAAAGCTGTTGCACGATTTAATATTGATATAAAAGAATCGTACATGATTGGTGATTCTGTGAGGGATGTACAAGCCTCAGAAAAAATAGGGGTTAAAGGTATTAAAGTTGATGCAAATAAAAATTTGTTTGATGAATTAAGCAAAAGTGACTGTGCATTTTTAGTAAGGGATTAAATGAAAGAACCAAAATATCTAAGTTTTAACGGGAACATTATTTTACAAGAGAATTTTAAGCCTGAATTTAACAACAGGGCTTTTTTGTATGGTGACGGCCTATTTGAAACTATGCACGCCTCAGGTACACGAGTCCGTTTTTTTTACGAACATATTGAACGGCTAATCCAAAGCATGAAAATGCTTAAAATGGAAGTCCCCGTCCGTTTTAGTATCGATACCTTGGGCTTACAAAATGAAATTACCAAATTGCTTACCAAAAACCGGATTTATATGGGTGGGCGTGTCCGCTTATCTGTTTTTAGGCAAAGTGGCGGTTTTTACAGCCCCGAAACTAACGAAATAAACTACTTAATACAAACCGAACATTTGCAATACGCTAAATATGAGCTAAATACAAGAGGTTGGCTTATTGATGTTTTTGAAGAAGTACAAAAACCGATTAATATTTTATCGGCTATAAAAACAAGCAGTTCTATTTTTTATGTATTGGCAGGTATTTTTAAAAAGGAAAACAATTTAGATGAATGCCTGCTAATAAACGAAAAGGGGAATGTTGCAGAAGGTGTTAGTTCAAATGTTTTTATTGTAAAAAATAACAATATTTATACACCATCGCTAAAAAGTGGATGCCTGATTGGCATAATGCGAAAAAAAGTGATTGAAATTGCCAGAAAAGAAGGATTAACTGTTTTTGACGATATACCCATTCAAATTTCAAACGTAATATCAGCAGACGAACTGTTTTTTACAAATGCTATAACTGGTATAAGATGGGTGTTAGGTTTTAAACAGAGAAGGTATTTTAACAAAATAGCACGGATTTTACACAATAAGTTAAATGAATCTGTTTTTTTTGAAGATGAAATATCAACAGACATTAATGGGGATTAACTTTTGGTAAAAAACAAGTAAGCACTAAGTGCTATTTAATGTTGCTTATGCACTGGTGCAAATATCTTACAATATGCAAGTTGCGTAAATGATTAGTTTCACCACGTTGTTCCTTTTCTTTTTCTCTTCTTTTTGTGTAGTGAAGCAAAAATAAACAATTTTACAAATCTTTTAAAGATGCACTTGCTTAAGTGGATACCAATAACAAACAGCTTTTTAAAAGTCTAATTTTAATCCGTTTCCAGTATAGTAACTACAAAGTGCCCTAAAATATTACTAAAATGATTGAATTTGAATACCCGTAGGTGAAACCTGAGAAATGAAACTATACACCACCCAAACCATGATATAACAAATGGCATGTTTTTATGCGGACATATCCGTACTGCCACCCTGAGCAGTAGTACGGGTGTATGCATGCCACATTTTTTTTAAGATGTTTGCTGAATATTTAGTAGTATGATTAGAAAAAAGGCGATAAACGTTTGCCGATATAATTTTTTATAAGTATTTTAACGGTTTAAATGATAAAGTTGCTATCTTAAAATATTTTAGAGATTACAACTGACAAATTAAATACATGTATTATTTATTTGAAGTGGCAACCGGAGGAAAATACAGCTATAAAAGTTTTGCCATGATATTAAAACAACATTATGTTGCGTTCAGCTTGCAAAAAAAGAATTAAAAAAGATGAAAAGTCTGTTAGATAATTTGAATTTGGATAAAAAGGTAGGTGATGAAAAGCCACCATAGTTACACAAACATACTATGTTTGTGTAACTATTAGATATAAATGTTCTATGCCAACTATTGACAAAAAATATTTACATTCTGAAATTACCGGAAAAATCTTACAGGGATTTTATCAAGTTGCAAATAAAGT
>NBLH01000028.1 GCA_002084525.1 Bacteroidetes bacterium 4572_117
TTGTAAAGAGCCTGTCTATAATCTTCCCACCAAGGCGGAATATTTTTTAAAGTACGAAGCCAATTTGTAACTCCAAAAATATTAACACCAACAGCAAATTCTTCAGGTGTAAATGCTAATGCTGCTGCAACCATATAACCCCCATATGAACCTCCCATTATTCCTATTTTTGTAGTATCAACCCAACCTACTGACGCTAAATATTGTTTTGCATAAATACAGTCCTGTAAATCATCCTCGCCATGCTTCATATCATCAGCTTCTTCAAAGGTTTTCCCATATCCACCGCTACCTCTGTTATTAACTGCAATTACAGCATATCCATGATTTACCAAATATTGAATTTGTGAGCGGTATCCTAATGTTGATTGTCCGCCTGGACCACCATGAATGTATAGCATTGCTGGAACTTTATTGTCTTTTGATGCATTATGTGGTTTGTACAAAATTGAAGGGATTTCAAGCCCATCAAATGATTTATATCGAATAACCTCTGCATTTACTAAATCGTCCTTGTTTATTTCAGGATTCATAGTATTTGTTAATTGCTTGTACTCTTCTGTTTCAAAATTATAGAAATATAAATTACTTGTTGAATTTGATGCTGAAACATAAAAAGTCATGTATTTTTCTGATTTTGAAATATTTACAGAAGAAATACTTGCTCCATCAAATTCTGGAAACTTAACATCTTTATTGTCTTTGTCAAATATTTTTACTACTGTTTTACCATCTTTATTAATACCCACAATATAGTATTTTGAGTTATAAGAGTGATATGCATACCTAACATCCCAGTCATCAGAGTAAACTTTTTCAGACTCCCCGGTTTCAATATTATATTTCATAATATAAATGAATTCACTATCCTTATCGGTCATGTAATATAAATATTTATTATCATCGCTAAATTCAATAGGTCTGAAATTAATATTACCTTCATGTTCTGATAATAGTTTCATTTCTTTAGTTTCTCTATTATAAAGAAACATATTTGAGTTTTGCTTGAGTCCTTGCAACAGTATCAGGTGTTAAATCTTGTATTGTACCATCTTCCTTTCTCATAAAAATATGATAAATTTCATCACCTTCGTTATCAGAGTTAAACAATATTCTATTGTCTTCTGGGAAAAATGATATTGAATACATTGCTGATTTTTCTGATTTTGTAATTTGTTTTATTTCCGCTGTTTCAATATCTACCGTGTAAGCATTATATACACCTGATTTATTACTTGTGAATAAAATCTTTTTTTCATCGAAAGAAAAAGAACTTCCGAATACGGTAGTATTTTCCATAAACTGCTTCATGGCATACTGCTTAACTTCTTTTGGTTGTTCTGTTTCAGTACACGACCAAACTAGGCTAGCAATTAATAATAAAAAAAAGTAATTTTTCATAATATTTTGTGTTGATTTTTTGTATGTTTATTAATAAATGTGTTGATTTTCTATTAAATTAGCTGACTTAATTAACTTTAAACAAGTTTTAAAAAACTCTTATTTATATTCTTAAAATGTTTATCGTGTGAGAAAAGGGGAATGTTATTAATGCTACAAACTGCTGCAATCCATATATCATTTTCAGGTATTGGTTTACCAATACTTTTTAAATCAGCTCTAATATTTGCATATTGTTCAGAGATAAGATAATTTATGCTTAAAATCTTACAATTGTTAATAAATTTACGTGTTTTTATAAGATTCTCCTCTTTTTTAGTAGCGTTTACCGCACCAAATAATAATTCGCCACATACGATTACAGGTAAATAAATTGCATCAAAATTCAATACTTTTTTTTCAATGTCTTTTATTCCTCTTAAAAACCCTACTGCTACATTTGTATCCAAAGCTGCTACCATTCTCCTTCTATTCGATTAAATTCATTATCGATACAATCCATAATTTCTATTGCACTCTCTTCATCTATCGAACCGGCAAATTTGGCTAAATAATGCTCTCCTTTAGTTTCACCTTTTTCTTTAAATGATTTTTTTAAGGTTTGCATAAAATAATAAACAATTTCTAATGTTTCAGGTTTTGAATGATTTAATTCATACAAAAGTTGCTCTCTTAAATTATTTGTATTTATTATATCTAACATATTCTAAGTCGTGAAATACCAAGCCACTTCGTAGTTTTGGTTCAAACCAGGTTACTTTTGGTGGCATAATAAGATTATTGTCAGCAATATCCATCAGTTGGTCCATTGTAACCGGGAATAGTGCGAATGCTGCTTTCATTTCGCCACTGTCAACTCTTTGTTTTAATTCACCAAGCCCCCTAATACCGCCAACAAATTCGATACGTTCTGATCTGCGTAAATCTTTTATATCCAACAAAGGTTCTAAAACTTCGTTTGTTAAAATGGTTACATCAAGAACACCAATAGGGTCGTTTTCTTTGTAAGTGCCTTTTTTTGCCGTTAACGAATACCATTTACCACCTATATACATTGCATAATTATGCAAACAGCATGGTTTGTATTCTTCACCACCTTTTTCAACAATCTCAAAACTTTTTGCCAATTTCTTAATAAATTCAGTTTCCGATAATCCATTAAGGTCTTTTACCACCCTATTATAATCAATAATTGTTAACTGGCTTGCCGGAAAAACAACACTTAAAAAAAAATTATACTCTTCGTTACCTGTATGATTAGGGTTATTTTTTTTTCGTTCGCTACCAACCAAAGCAGCTGCCGCTGTCCTATGATGTCCATCGGCAACATACTGATATTTAACCTCATCGGCAAAAACACTTTGAATATTTTCAATATGTTTTTCATTATTTACTACCCAAAAATGGTGGCCAAAACCATCATCTGTTGTAAAATCGTATTCAGGTTCAGCTTTAATAACTTCAGCAACTATTTCATCAATTTTTGCATTATCGCGATATGTGAAAAAAACCGGTTCCGCATTTGCATTTGTGCTGCGTACATGGTTCATACGGTCCTCTTCTTTATCAGGACGGGTAAGTTCATGCTTTTTAATAATATTGTTCAAATAATCTTCAACACCCGAACAACCAACTAAACCATATTGTGTTTTCCCATTCATGGTTTGGGCATATATGTAATAATTGGCTTTATCATCCTGCAAAAACATCCCGACATCAATCAATTTTTGAAGGCTCGATTTTGCTTTATCATATACCTGTTGCGAATGTAAATCAACACCTTCGGGTAAATCGATTTCGGGTTTTACTACATATAAAAAAGAATGAGGGTTACCTTCAACTTCTACTCTTGCTTCGGCAGAATTTAAAACATCATAAGGACGTGACGCTACTTTATTTACATTTTCTTTTTGGGGCCTAAAGCCTTTAAATGGTCTGAATATGGACATAGAAATTAATGATTAATGATTAATGAATATTGCTTAATAATAGTTGTGGACTTTGCATGTAAAGACACACGACCGTGCGTCTCCACATATCTAAAACCATCAATTAACCTCCGGAAATTAACTAAGCACCTGTGCTTTTTTATATGTAAACCCTGAATAGTATAAGTAATTGATATTCATTCAAATATTAAATTATCAGATGTTTGTGCCCCCATTTTTTTAGGTGTAAATAAAAACCGTCCTTCAAATTGTTCAAAATCTGCTTTATTATTGGGTGCAATATCTGAAATATAAGAAAAATCGGTTCGTTCAGCCATTAATTTTATCATATCTGCCTCGTTGATAACCTCTTTACGTGCTGTATTAACTAAAACAGCATTTTTAGGCATCAATGATAGCAACTTGTAATCAATAGACTCTTTAGTTTGCTCATTAGCAGGTATATGCAAAGAAACATATTGACATTTGGCATAAAGTTTCTCAGCAGATTTTACCGCTTTGACTTTATCTTTTTTCATTACCTTTTTCTTTACGTAAGGGTCAAAGGCATATACCTTCATACCGAAGCCTTTTGCAATATTTGCAACATAACGGCCAACATTACCATAGGCATGTATCCCTAATGTTTTTCCTTTTAATTCGGTACCTGCTGAACCATTAAAGCTATTCCTTGCAAGAAACACCATCATCCCAATAGCTAATTCTGCAACAGCGTTAGAATTTTGCCCAGGGGTGTTCATTACCACAACTCCTTTGGCAGTTGCTGCTTCTAAATCAACATTGTCGTAACCAGCACCGGCCCTTACAACAATTTCAAGATTTTTGGCTGCTTCAATTACTTCCTTGGTAACCTTATCGCTACGGATAATTAAAGCATTTGCTGTTTCTACGGCTTTAACAAAATCAGTTTGTTCAGCATATTTTTCATATAATTCAAATTCAAAACCTGCAGCTTCTACAATTTGTTTAATACTTTCTACTGCTGCCGGTGCAAATGGTTTTTGGGTTGCTACGAGTATTTTTTTCATAATTTCTGTGTTTATAATTACCTGATTAACAGAGTAATTGTTTTGTCATATTTTTTGCATAAAAAGCAAAAAATTCGCCAAAACAAGTTAACCCGTTTCATTTAACCCCGCCCTAAAGGACGGGGCTATTGATTTTGCACCATTGGTGCTTTTGAGTATTATAATTGACCTATGACTAATACATCAATGATTAACAAATTTATCCTTGTTTTTCTTCAAATTTTTGCATGGTTTTTACCAAAGCTTTAACACTTTTCATTGGCAACGAGTTGTATGTTGAAGCCCTAAAGCCACCTACTGAACGGTGTCCTTTAATCCCAACCATTCCTTGTCCGGTTGCAAATTCAAGAAAATCTTTTTCCTTGTCTTTATGTTCTTCGCTCATTACAAAGCAAATATTCATTAAAGAACGGCTCTCGTTTCCAACAGTTCCAACAAAATAAGGGTTCCTGTCAATTTCGTTGTATAATATTTCAGCTTTTTTGACTGCTTTTTTGTTCATGCCTTCAACCCCACCATTGGCTTTAATCCATTTTAATGTTTGGTGTGCAGCATAAATAGGAATTACGGGTGGTGTATTAAACATCGATTCTTTATCGATGTGTGTTTTATAATTCAGCATGCTAGGTATTTGCCTGTCAACCTTACCAATAATATCATTTTTAATAATAACAAAAGTTACCCCCGATGGTGCAAGGTTTTTCTGTGCCCCACCATAAATCATCGCATATTTTGAAATATCAACCTTACGGCTAAAAATATCGGACGACATATCGGCAATTACCGGTACATTAACATCAAAATCATCTTTATACTCAGTACCGTAAATAGTGTTGTTAGTTGTAATATGCAAATAATCAATATCTTTTGGTAAATCGAAGTTTTTTGGGAGATGGAAAAAATCATCTGCTTTTATTTCGTGGACTTCCCCAAAAAGCTTTGCTTCTTTTAAAGCTTTGCTTGCCCACGCACCGGTATTTACATAAGCTGCTTTTGATTTCATCAAGTTATAAGGTATCATTGCAAATTGCATACTGGCACCGCCACCAAGAAAAAGAACCGAATATCCTTCTGGGATATCAAGTAATTCTTTAAATAAATCTTGTGTTTCGCTCATTACCTGAACAAATTCTTTACTTCGGTGTGAAATAGAAGCTAAAGATAGCCCTGTTCCGGCAAAGTTTTTTAAGGCTTTGGCTGTTTCTTTAACTACTTTTTTGGGCAAAATTGATGGCCCTGCATAAAAGTTGTGTTTTTTCATTTGATAAAATTTTAGTTGCGTTATTTGAATATATTTATTGGTTATTTTTTATGCAAATTTATATTTATAGTACGATATTACTATATAGACAACACAAATATAATTAACTGCAAATTTGCAAATAAATTTTCACATTATTCTAATTCTACAAAATGATTTATATCATTGGATATAACTATTTTCATAAGGTAAAATCTAAAAACCCTAAAGTACTTTATTTCTGTCAATTAATCATCAATATCAAAAAATACATTTTCTTGTTGTATCCTTTTATTTTGCCTGCGGTCGGCAAAATAGTTGTTAATAATATCAAGAGAAGACATATAACCTGAAAATAACAATATTGATATGTGGATATTGAATATAAAAAATGAAATTGACGAGATAATGCTAAAGTAGAAAAGGTATAGGAAAAAACGTAGCATTTCGTTATAAATAGGGCTTTTTGCTATAAGGTGCGAAAATTGTTCTTTAAAGCGTATGTTTACATCAAAAACATAATAATTTATTAGAATAAAACTAAACAGTATAAATAGCAGGTAATAAACCGAGAGCCTGTTTTCGCCTTTTTCAACAGCCAAAAAAGTGTTTAATAAAATAAGTGGGCCGCTCATATCGCCGTAAACAGTTTCATGAATATCGTTTAATTCAAAATCGCCAATTACAACAATGCGGTCTTTAAGCAATTTTTGAAAGGCTGAGTCGGGTAAAAACTTAAAATCGCCAATATTTATGTAGTCATATTTATAGCTGCTGTTATCAGAAAAATCATACGACCAAATACGGAAATCGACAATAAAAGAATTTAAAATATAATAATTATCGAGTTTATAAAATAGCCCTTTCTCAATTTTCTTGTTATAAATATCCTGATAAATTTTTATAGGAGTGGTAGTTAAGGAATCAGATTGCACCAATTTAAATTTAATAAACTTGTCGACATTAAAAGTTGTATAATCCGAAATAGATTTACTGACATTAAAAATAGGGTTTTGCGGCTCACCGTTTTCATCTTTATGGTACGAAACCGTATAATTGTGCATTTTATCGAATTCTGATTGAAGTTTTTCGTCGTTTACGGAAGGGGCGACGAAACTAATATCACAAATAAGATACTTATGGTTATTGGGCTTTTTATTAACCCTACTAAAAAAATCAGCAAGAACTACCCTGTTAGTAATAGCCTGGTTCCCCATAGGGAATCCATCCATGTCATTTTTTTCAATAAGCTGCTTTTCCCATGCCACATTAACAAACAAAAAACGTTTACGGTCGGGTTTTTCCTCTTTGCTAATAATGAACTTTTTTATTGCCGATGTTATTTGAATAAGGCGCAGCTCATCTTCATATATATAAGGTAAATTAAGGAGGTAAAGCGAAAAAACTGATAAAAATAGGGAGTGAAATATAAGTATTGGTATAAGTATCCTTTTTCGAATTATAAAACCAAATAATATCATTAAACCGTTGTTTATTATTACAATACAGGGTTCAGCCCACAAACTCTGAACTCACAAAAATTATTGGTCTGTAAAAATAAATCGTAAGTTTACACTGTAATAAAATGTATCAGGGTATGTGAAAATTTACTAAGAATATTGCTTAATTGTTTTATTGTTAAATTGTTAAAAAACAACAATATAACAGTTTAACAATTCATCCCAAATATTAATGACTGTTTGCGATTTAAAATTACAAATCTCTAATTCTTGTAAGTTCTGAAACTAAACTTATACTTTTATAGCCGCTAAGCAGCTTTCTGTACTTTGCTTATTTATAAAATAATTAACAAATCGTGCTTGTCTTGTTGCTATCAATTTTTGACATCCTGACTTATCGTAACGAGCAAAACCCATAACACACAAACAATCTACTTATACGTTAAGGGTTTTGAATTTATTGACTATTCATTTGTATTATCAATAATTAATTGAGAAATATACTGATTAAGGTAAAACTCATCTGTTTTACCATAAAATTCGTTGAAATAATTTACTAATAATGATTTTAGCTTCGATTTTGAAATTCGTCCATCGTCAAACTTATTGATAATGGTAACAAACTCCTTTTCGAGATCTGCTTTTACAATAAACCTTAAATTAATTGTTGAAATTAAATCTTCCTCATCAGCCGTAACATTCATTTTAAAAATATCCACGTCCTCCACATACACCTCTTTATCGCCAGGTAATTCGAACTTTGTGCGAGACAATACCATTGTTTGATTTGTTGCGCTCAGCTCTTTACCATACTCTTTATCATTAATGAAATACCTGGCAATAATATCGTAGCCCCTTGATATTGGATAATAATTCTTTGAGATCTTAACTACAAGTTTATCACCGATAACATTAAAATCGTTATCCCCAAAATAGCTATCAAGGTGTTTTACAGTGCTTTGTATTGCAACGCTACGGGTACTCAAACGATTTTGCTGATTTGCGATTAAAGCATTCTTCACAAAAACAGTTAACGCACCTTCCGATTCTTCTATCCTATCAGGATATTTTATCGTAAACCGCCCCCTGTTATCGCTAATAACTAATGCCATTGCATCTTTTTGAGTAAATTTCAGTTTGTCGCCGGCTTTTATTGCATCGCCCTGCACTAAATTTTTACTTGAAGTTTCGTTGTAAATGTCTCCTTTGGTTTTAATAACATAATAATTTTCTGTTTGAAAATTTAATGTCGTAAAAATTGCAAATAATATTACACTTATAGTTTTCATCAGTTTATATTTAATTGTTTTTATTTATCATATCAATTTGATTTTCTGTACATTAAAAACCAGCTCAGTAACTAAACATATAAAATCAAAGTTTTGGGTGCAAGCTTAAATTAAATCACCTTTTAGTTAATAAACGAACAATATCTGTATAAATTTTGAACCCTTATTTCGATATTGATATTTTTTGGTAGAATATTGTATTTTTTTATTCAAATGACTGAAACGATTGATAAAAACTATCAGAAATTCCTATCTAGATTTAATCTACACATTAACTAAGCGTGTTAATTTTATCAATTCTTTTATTAATTAAGTTTATCAGAAGCGGTTTAATTTTCTTTATTGACTCCTGATCTTTTGCCAAATAATAAGCAGCGCCCTTTTGTAATAACTCCTCTTTTACCTTCGGGCTTTCCTGACCTGAAATAACAACAACATCAATATCTGGTTTGTATTCCTTAATATGGTGCAACAATTGTGTGCCGGTGTCAGCTTTAAGTTCGTCATCAATAAGGAAATAATCCAACAAAACGATATCGGGGTTTTGGCTTAGTTCAAAACTTGCTTCTTTTGTGCTGTAAAATGTTTTATAACTTACAAGCACATTATTTTCACTCATTTCTGAGCTAACAATTTCAAGCAGGTTAACAAGAATTTCAATAAATACAAAATCATCTTCGATAATAAAAATTTTTATTTCCTTGGCTTTAAGCATATTAATTTATTATTTACTATTTTATTTTAATTATAGAGTTAAGCCCAAAACTAATCCTTTATTGTTATAGCCGCTAACATTCTGTTAAACAGTCTAATTAGTGTTACGCTTTTTATAAAATTATCTTCTTGCAGCCCTTACAAATTTATTCCTTACTTGTTTTGGGTCATTAATAGTCTCATAAAACTCATCAAAATACTTTTTAGTGCTCTTCCTTGTTTTTTCACTTAATAGCTGATTGTTTTCAAACAGTTTGTAAATTGCTGTTTTTTTTGAATTAAATTTCTTAATTACAGGCTCATACTCTTCTAATTCCCGTTCATACCCCCTAAAAACCCTTATCCTTACACTTTTTGTTTTAATTTTTGGTGATGGAAACGCATAGGGTGAATTTACAAGCCCGCACCAATCAAAATCGTAAGGGACTGCTATTGGGACATTGCTATTATTAATAAAAAGCAATTTCATATTATGCAAGCCAGAAACTGACCAATCAGTATTTCCAATAAAATACTGAAACACTGCAAAATTTGTCATTTGTTTTCTGTCAACATTTTTTTGGTGAAAACGTGTTAGTTTTAAAGTTATCCCATTAATACGCTTAGCCATTTGTTTGGTTTCTTCAATAAAATAGCCTCTAAAGCTAAACAATTTTTTGTTGCTGGCACTATCTGTCAAATTTATATTAACTAACCGTACTTTATAGCTTAAATCTGTAAGCAAATTATAAATTCTATAAGCCAGATATTCTTTCATTACCAATTCCTGATATCTTTCTTTATTTTTAAAACATGGCACAACAAGTTTTATGCTTGATTGACCCGAAAAAATATTTGTATCCCATCTTACTTTTTTAGGAATTTTTAGTTTTAATTGGGGGAAGTTGCAATTTTGAGGATCACGCCTGAAAATACCCCTTGTTTTAACTTTAATCTTTAGTTTTACGGAATCGCCATTTTCATTTTCATACTTTACTTTTGCCCAATGGTAAACCCTGTTATCTCCAACATCATTAAAAACAGCTTTTTTATTAAACTTTAAATCAAAATTAATAATCTCATCACTATTAAAAAGTGTACTATTCTGATAATTGGCAATGCTATCGAGTTGTTGCCTCTTTTCTTTTGCGTTTTGGGCACTTACCGAAATACCACAAAACAGAAATACCACCATAAAAACTATTATTTTCCCCATTTTTAACCTTTTAATTAAATACCAAACGCAAATTACAATATTTTTAAAGAATAATCAAGTTTTAATCTAAAATGTGATTATCCCAAATAATTTTAAGCTAAAAATGGACAAAACAACAATTAATATCCATCTTACAAAACCCGGCCCCCACTTTACTGCAAAACCGGCAGCCAATAACCCACCTGCAAGGTTACCTAAGCCTGTGATAAAACCAATAAAATATTCAACTTGGTCGTTCATTACAAAAACAAAAAAAACAAAAGGCGTATAAATCAATACTACAAAAATTTTAATTGCCATTGCTTTTACTAAATCATATCCTGAAATCCAAACCAAAGCCGCCATCATAAATATCCCAAAACCGATATGTAAAAAACCTCCATATAAACCAACAAGTAAGTATATTAACAAATGTTTTACCGTAACTTTTCTAGTACTTAACACTTTTTTTCCGTTAATCCACCTGTCGGGATCGTAAAAAAGAAAGTATAACATAACAAACAAAGCCCCACCTATAAACTTTTCAAAAATACTTATATCTATATTTACTGCTATTTCAGCTCCAAGGATAGCCCCCAAAGTTACAGGGATTGAAATATAGAACCCTTTTATTAAATCGAGTTTGCCTTTTTTGTAAAAACTATACGAAATTGGGATAGCCTGCATAATTACACCCAAACGAACTGTCCCACTTGCAACATTCATCGGGATACCAAGTATTGCAAACAAAAAATAGTTGATAGCTGTTCCGCTTCCGGCAAAAGTATTAATAAAACCTGCCAAAAAACCGGCAACAAAAATTAGGCTTATAATTTGCCATGAAAACAAATCGAACTGGCTAATATATTCTGATATCATGTGGGTAAAGATAAAGATAAAAGTAGAAAGAGAAAAGGGAAAAAAGGGAAAGAGTGAAAAGGAAAAAAAAGGTAGAACTAAAAAAAGGGGAAAGACGGAATAAAGTTGCAAATAAAAAAAAGTGTATTTGCTTAGTTTATTTTTGTTTTAACTGTAAAAATTGCTAAATTGCTAATTATTAAATACTTGAGACTTAACATATATGACCCTGATAATAAGGGCACTATCACCACAAGTATAGAACTTAAGACTGATGAACAAACTATCGATATATAAAGCCTCGGCCGGTTCCGGCAAAACACATACTTTAACGGAGGAGTTCCTGAAACTGGCAATATTATACCCCGATAATTTTAAAAGGATACTGGCAGTTACTTTTACCAATAAAGCTGCCGGCGAAATGAAACAAAGAATTTTAACGGCTTTAAACCAATTGGTTACTAATGGGGGAAAAGCAGATTTTTATAAGGTTTTTAAACAAGCATTTCCCGATACAAGCGAAATTGAATTAATAAAAAAAGCTAGCATCGTACGCGATAACATTCTACACAACTATAGTTTTTTTTCAATTAGCACCATCGATAGTTTTGTGCAGAAAGTAATAAGGGCTTTTACCTTTGAAATTGGTGTTCAAAGTGGCTACCGTATAGAACTGGATACTGAGAGGGTTATTAACGATTTAACAGAATTACTCAGTAAAGCTATTGATTCAAATAAAAACCTTAAAGATTGGTTGATCCGTTTTGCACATTACAAAATTGATTCGGGCAAAAGCTGGGATTTCAGGTCGGAAATTAAAGAACTGGCAAAAGAAATTTTTAAAGAACAATTCCAAGCTTTAGAAACAGGTAATAACAAAAATGAGTCAGAAAATTTTATCGAAATACTTGATTATTACAAAGAGCTTTTGAAAATAAAAACCGCTTTTGAATCTGGTATGCTAAACCTTAGTGCCCAGGCCAGTAAAGTTATTGATAATCACCAACTTATCAACACTAGTTTAGGTCGCAACTTTACAACTATTAGTAATTATCTGCTTAAAACATTAAAGGAAAAAACCGATGATAAATACGAACCTTTAAAAACCGTGCTGAATGCATTGGATAATGAAGATGCATGGTATGCAAAAAGCGCAAAAAAAGACATAAAAGAAAAGGTTTTAGCTATTTATCCTGAATTGAACGAAATTGTAAGAAAGGCTCTACAAAAATTAGAATCAGGCTTTGCAGTTTACCTTTCGGCAAACAATATTTTGGCAAATTTTCATGCTTTTGGGATTTTAACAAACTTAGCCGAACTTTTACCCACATACAGGCAAGATAATAACCTATTATTGATTAGCGATACCACCAGGGTTTTAAAAGAACTTGTTGCAGGTAACGACGCACCCTTTATTTACGAAAAAATTGGTAACAAGTACAGGCATATACTCATTGATGAGTTCCAGGATACCTCCGGATTTCAGTGGGAAAACTTTAAACCGCTAATAAAAAACTCTTTATCAGAAAATAATTCAAATTTAATTGTTGGCGATATTAAACAATCGATTTACCGTTGGCGTGGTGGCGACTGGCGTTTGTTGCTAAACCAAGTTGAAAATGAAATTGGCAACGAATACATAAAAAAACAAAATCTGGAAACGAATTGGCGGAGCAAAAAAAATATTATCGATTTTAACAATTACATATTTGATAATGCTGCCGAAATATGCCAAAATATTTTTAATGCCAAAGCAGATTCATTTTCAGAAGAAGAGCTTAACAGTTTTGGTGTAAATATTACCGAAACAATAAAATATTCGTATCAGGATACTTTTCAACATTTACCCAAAAAAGGCAATAAAAAAGGCGGCAGGGTATTACTTGAATTTATAAAATATGAAGGCAGGTCGAAAAGCGAATATCGCGAAAAGATATTAGACAAACTGCCTAAAACCATTGAAGATTTATTAGTTTCAAAAAAATATAAGGCCGGAGATATTGCAATACTTGTACGTACAAACCGCGAGGGCAAAACAGTAGCCGAGGCTTTACTAGATTTTATGAGTTCAGAAGAGGCACAAATGAAGTATTCGATTTTATCGTCAGAATCATTGTTTTTAATAAATTCATATGCAATCAGAATTTTAGTCAATTCGCTGTATTTTATTAATAACCAGAACGATAACCTACGCCTAAAAGCCTTGCTTACAGAGTTGGCAAAAATAAAAGAACCTGATAATTATATTGAACACGAACAGTTTAGTGAAGAAGTTGACGAACAAAAAAATGCATTTATCCCATCAATATTTTTCGATGAAATAGAAAGCCTGAAAAAGCAAAATATTTTTGAAATTTGCGAAAAACTAATCTCAATTTTTCAGCTGCAAAACATAACCGACCAAATTCCGTACATTCAAACTTTTCAGGAGTTAGTTAAAGAATTTGGCACAAACGAAATGACCGACCTCGAACATTTTTTAAAATGGTGGGACGAAAAAGGAAAAACTAGCTCGGTAATGCTTTCAGACCAGGATAATTCATTAAAAATTATGACCATACACAAATCGAAAGGCCTTGCATTTGGTGTGGTTATACTTCCGTTTTTTGATTGGACACTTGAAAAAGAGGCATTTGCGAAATCAATTATTTGGGCAAAACCCAAAACAGCACCTTTTAACAACTTTAAGCTTGTACCGCTAATATACAAAAAGAGCCTTGCCAAAAGCACATTTAAAAAAGAATATTTCGAAGAAACTCTATATTCGTTTATGGACACGTTAAATATGATGTATGTTGCTTTTACCCGCCCCAAAGAAGAGCTATTAATTTTTGCACCGGACGAAACAAAACAAAAAGAGATAAAAACAGTATCGGGGCTTTTACAAAAATTGGTTTCTGACAAGGTTTTTGTTACCGATAACAACAATTATTTGCCAATACCTGATTTTTTTAATGCCTCAACAAATATTTTTGACTTGCAAACAACTAGCGTAAACAAAGATAAGCAAGAAGATAGAATAACAGAGAAAAAATTTGAATTAAAAGAATACCCTGTTACAAACTGGCAACAAAAACTAAACATTTTACATCATGCAAAAGATTTTTTTATTGAAAGCATAAAATATATTGAAGAAAAGGTAAATTATGGAAAATTGATGCATGAAATTTTTTCGACAATAAAAACTGAAAATGATATTGATGCTGCTATAAACCTATTTTATTTTGATGGGAAAATTAATGGCAAAGAAACTCTGCTGTTAAAAAGTAAAATTTATTCCGCCATTAACCAAAAAGATGTAAAAGATTGGTTCTCTGACAAATGGAACATAGAGAACGAAAAAGCTATTTTAACTATTAATGGTGAAAGACGAATTCCTGATCGAGTATTGTTTAGCAAGACACAAACAATAGTTATTGATTTTAAATTTGGAAAAAAACATAAAGAACATAAAAAACAAGTGATAGAATACATAGATTTGCTAAACCAAATGGATTATCCGGCCGTTGAGGGTTATTTATATTATGTTGAAGAAAATATTGTAGACAAAGTTTGAAATTCAGATATTTTTATCAAATGGAATAATTAGTAACTTTGCAAAAAAAAAACATGAACCATTCATTGCAAAGGCTTTGCCACCCAAGGGAATGACTAATATGAATGTCCCATTCCGCTTTGGCGAAACAAGTAGTGGCAAAAAAAATCAATAAATATAGACACATGAAACAAGCATGATTAAAAGAATCATTAAACATTCAAGGCAATGATTATTTTACATCATGCGGTACCATCCCGCTAAGGCGGTACAGGTAGTGGCAAATGAAAATAATTAAAAAATAAACACATGAAACCCATAACCCTATTACTAATTATTGCAGTACTTGCATTGAATTGCGATACTGAAAAACAGCAAAAACAACCGGCAAAAACACTTAGCAAACCACATTCATCCTTAATCAGGCAATTTGATACCACAACAAGCCCTAAAATAGATAAATGGTTTAAAAATTTGTATAACACAAGCCGGTTTATGGGCAATATACTTGTTGCTAAAAACGATACAATTGTTTACGAAAATTTTTATGGCTATGCAAATTATTCCAAAAAAGATACTTTAACGCTTGAGCATAAATTTCAGATTGGGTCGGTATCAAAGCAATTTACGGCTATGGCAGTAATGATTTTAAAAGAAAAGGGCTTGCTTGATTATAATGATGATATAAAAAAGTATATACCTAAGTTTCCTTATAGTAGGATTACTGTGTATCAACTGCTTACACATCGATCCGGGCTTTCTAATTATAATTATTTTAGTGATGAGTATACCGATAAAGAAACAATTATATATAACAAAGATGTAGTAAAAATGATAATTGATAGCGTACCCCAACCTTATTACCCACCCAATACAAAATTTAATTATTGCAACACAAATTATGTATTATTAGCTGAAATTGTGGAAAGGGTTAGTGGTATAACTTTTGAAAGTTTTGTCGAAAAAGAGATATTTCAGAAAGCGGGGATGATAAACTCGCAAGTTTATGTTAAAGGGAAACAAGAAAGGCTTTACAAAGCAGCCACCGGTTATCATTATAAATGGGTAATTGCCCAGCACAATTATCAGGATGGGGTAACTGGCGATAAAGGCATTTATACCACGGCAGAAGATTTATTAAGGTGGGATATTGCACTTTACGAAAACAAAATTGTTAGCGAATCAACATTAAACGTAGCTTTTTTACCGGCACAACCCGAAAAAAAGGGCAATAAGAACTATGGTTTTGGTTGGAGGTTAAAAACATGTATCGACGGTAGCAAATTAATATTCCATGGAGGTTGGTGGCGTGGTTTTAATGCTTTGTTTGTACGCGACATAAAAAACAAAGTTACAATTATTATACTTAGCAACATCCGTACACGTGCGATTTCAGATTCGTTTAGGGAACTTTTAGGTTTTTTCGACCCCAATAGGCTACAAGAGCAAATTAATTTAGAAGAAAAACTGGCTGCCCTTAAAAATGAAAAAACCGACTCTGTATCTGAGCCGGGTATTATTAAATAAAAGGTAAGCACTGAGTAGAATAGTGAAGGCTTCGTTTTGTTAATTAATGATTATCACTTTATTATAAAGCTCGTATTTTTGCAAACTGACCGAAGCCTTCACTTTATGGACAGACACTCGTATGTTTCATTTATCTTACTTAAGAAGTAAATGACTGATTTATAATTAGCTACGGCATTTATGCCGTAGTCCGTAAGGCAGATGGTTATTGGCTTTAGCCAAAATATTCATCGTCAATTTTCGGCTAAAGCCGATTTTCATTCACTAAACACACCGGGCTAAAGCCCGGAGCTAATTATATATCAATACATTATCTCTTAAGTTGACGCATATGCCATTTAGGCCTATTGTAATACACTCAATAATTAATAATTTTAAGGTTATAGCATTCAAACTTAGCAATGCCTGTTCCGTTTTTTCGGAATTGATAAACTTACTAAGTTATCGGAACTTGCAAATGACCAATGACTTAATGACCAATTAACCTAAAAACATCAATTTAAAATCAAAAATTAACGTAATGTTATAAATTAATACAAGAAATTTAAGCCAATATACATACCACTTGTACCATCTTGTTCTTTTGCAGCCACACCATAATCTAAGGCAACAATAAAATTATCGTTTATGGCAAAGTGTACACCTGCACCATAGCTTATATGCAACGATTCTTTATCTGCATTGAACCATGTTTCTCTTTCTGCATTAGTTATGGTATTATTAAAATTTAGTTTATACGGATCCACAACACGGCCCACATCAGAAAATGCACTTAAAGCAATATAAAAATTTTGGTTAAATAGAACAGTATTTAATATTTTCCACCTAAATTCGAAATTTCCAAATGCAACGCCATCACCAACAATCCTGTTCCTAAGTATCCCACGCATGGTTTTTGCACCGCCAAAACCATCATTAATATCCTTAGAATCAGTAAAATAAGGCAGCATATAAAAAGGCATGTCGCCACTCAATTTTGTTTGGTAGCTTAATCGGTAAGCAAAGCTTAATCGTTTTGGTACTAAAGTAAAATATTGCCTATGTAACAATAACATTGAAGTTACATTATTTTCATATCCTAAAAACGAAGGTCCATAAAATAACAATGCTTCGGCCCAAATACCTTTATTTGGGTTTGGTTCATTATCACGTGTATCATAAACCACACCTGTTTTAAATAATGTATGGTTACCCCCGTCTTTTTCTGTATCAGAAATAACACCCCATTTTACATAGTTATCGTACAGCCCGTCAACTTCAGGTAGTTTATCTGCATCTTCTTTCCCTTCGTTTAATTTTTCGATATTAACCGGTGCTATTTTTGTTCCTAAATAGGTAAT
>NBLH01000223.1 GCA_002084525.1 Bacteroidetes bacterium 4572_117
TCAACCGCATCTTTAACTTCCTGCAAAGCATCTTTAATATTTGTTTCAAAATTAAATTCAATAACAATAATTGATGCATCCTGACTTGAAGTTGAGGAAATATTATCAATCCCTTTAATTGTTTTAATTTCTTTTTCGATAACCTTTGTTACAAGATTTTCGATATCGGCTGGTGGGTTGCCCGGATATATTGTCTGTATTAATATTGTGGGTATGTTAACCTCAGGGAATAACTCTTTTGGTAATGAAGAATATGACATCACACCAAAAACAATAATGGCAAGGGTTATTAAAAAAACTGTGTTTTTGTTTTTTAAGGCCAAGGTGGTTATTTTGAATTCCCTTGTTACTTTTTTTTCTTTTTCGTTTTCCACTTGTTATTCTTTAAATGGTTAAATTGTTCTATTGTTGATTTTGTTATATTTAGACAATCAGGACATTACAAATATGTTGAAAGCTAGTTTCCGCAAGTCAGAGGATTATTAACAGGTCTGCGGATTTAAGATAAAATGAAACGGGTAATTGAAAAGCTGCTTGTAATAAACCTTTTATTAGACCTGTTTCAATTTAAAGCTTTTTACTCTATTATACCCATTCCGTCTTTAACTAAATTGTAGCCTTCGGTAATAACTTTGTCGCCTACATTTATGCCATCAATAATCATTGTTACCTCATCGTTTGACAAAGAGGTTTTAACATATTTTTTTCGTGCAATTGGGGCACTGTTTGTTTCTACAATGTATAAATATTTGCCTTTAAAATCTTCTTTAATAACAATTGATGGAACAACCAAGGCTTCGTCCATTTCAAAATCTAAAAACTTAACTGAAGCCAACATGTTGGGTTTCAGGTTATTATTTTTATTATTGATTTTAGCTTGAAGGGTAAATGTTCTGTTTGCCTGTTTAATTATATTCCCTGTCCTGTAAACTTTTGCATCAATTTTCCAATCAGGAAAAGTAGGGAAACTAACTATTACCTTGTCCCCTTTTTTTACGGCAGCAATAAATTTTTCTGAAACATCGGCGTTTACGTAAAAGTTGCCGATATTGACCATTTGGATAATTTGTGCCCCAGGCATGGCCAGTTCGCCTTTTTTCACGTTAATAACATCAACTATACCGCTTATTGGTGCTTTAATCCTTGATTTATCCCTTTGTATGTACAAGCTGTTTAATTTGCTTTCAAGCGATTCCTTGTTGTTTTTTGCTTGAAGGTATTGAATTTCTGAGCCTATTTTCTGCTTCCAAAGTTCTTCTTGTTTTAGAAATACAGTTTTGGCAAGATCTAGGCTTGTTTCAAGCTCTTTGATACTGCTTTTTATAATATCAGAATTTAAAGATACAAGCAATTGCCCCTTTTGCACAAAATTGCCTTCTTGCACATGGATTGTTTGAATTTGCCCACTTATTTCAGGGCTTATAAAGGCACTGTTTACTGCCTCTAACGATGCTGATGCTTCAACATAATGGGCAAAATGTTTTGGTGCAATAAGTTGTGATTTAACTTTTAAGCCAACAACAGTTTTTGCCTCAACACCCTGACTAACAAGCTCTTGTTCAAGATTGCTAATTTTGTCTTCTAAATCAGATATTTGTGTTTTGTATTCTTTTATTTGCGTTTTTATAGCTTCAGGGTTACTTTCATTATTTCCACAGGAAAGCAAAAAAGCCAACAATATTATACTTAGTAGTTTTTTCATATTTATTTATTTATTATTTTTCAATATACATTTTTCTAATTATTAGCCGCTAATGCACTAATGAATAAAAAGTAATAATACTTCATTTTCCTAATTATTAGCCGCTAATGCACGAATGAATAAAAGTAATAATACTACATTTTCTTAATTATTAGCGTATTAGCGGCTTTTATAAATAAATTACCTTCATTTTATTATTCTTTCAGCAAAATATGCTCTAAAGATGCGCGTATTTCTAATAAACTTGACATTGCCTGATAATAATTGTTAAGCGACATCAGGTATTGGTTTTGTGTAAGCATTAAATCGTTAGCCGAAGCCATGCCGTTTTTATATTTAATTTCTGTTTTATTATTTATCCTTTCAGATAGTTCCATGTTCGCTTTAACATTATCAAACTTTAGTTTCGCATCTGAAAAGTTACGTCTTAGTTGTTCAACCTGCATTTGAAGTCCTTGTTCCAATTCCAATTTTGAGTTTTGCACTTTTATTAGCTCAAACTTTTTTTGCTGGACTTTTGATCTTCTCATACCGCTCGAAAATAATGGTACAGAAATTTTTAAGCCTACTATTGATGTTGGGTACCAATCGTTAAACAAATTACCGAAATCGTTATTATAAGCATTTTTTGAATATGTATAAAAAGCTGATAATTGTGGTAAATATAAGGATTTTTCACGTTTCAAATTTAAAATTGACAAACCTTCTTGTGTTTGCATCAACTTGTAGTCAATGTTCTGATTCAAATTGAATTCTTCAGCTAAAAGTTTATTAAAATCCATATTACCAACAAAATAGCTCAAGCTGTCCGCTAGCTTTATTTCATCTTTATAATCAATACCTAATTGATATTTTAGCAACCTGTAGGCCAGCTCTATTTGATTTGTTACCGAAATAATTGAATTGTCGTTATTTTGTTTGGTAAGCTTTAACTGGTCAACATCAATATCCTGTACAAAACCCAAACGATGGCTTTCTTCCAGTTCATTTAATAAATTTTCGAAATTTGTATTTGTTTGCTCAAGTATTTTTTTGCTTTCCTCGGCAATTAATACCAGATAATACGATTTTGAGACCGTTTCTTTAATTGTAACACTTGATTTTTTGTGGCTACGTTCTGAAAATTCAAGAAAAATACGGGCTGCCTGTAAACCAACAATATATTCGCCACTAAAAACAAGTTGGGTTGCAGTAACCCCCCAACTCAAACTATGTTGCTGCCCAAACTGTACAGGGACGTAGGTGCCCGGCATACCCATAATTTCGCCAGGGAGCATTGATGTTGGAATTTTAAGCGAGTTATTGTAATCAACCGAGCCATTTATCTGGGGTAAACCAATAGCAGTAGTTTCCCAAATTTTCTTTCGGGCTATTTCAATATCAACACTTGCATTTGTGTTCTGATAGTTATGTAAAACTGCATATTCCTTTGCATCATTTAAGCTTAAAAAATGTGTGGTTGGTACAGAATCGTTTTGTGCCCTCGAACCTATTACAATCAATGTCAATATTATTGTAAATGTAAATTTCAAATTCATTTGTTTGTTGTTTTAATATTTAATTTCAGTACTTTTTGTTTTTCCAAGTATTAGTTCTTTTAGTTTTTCGTTTAAAATTTGTAAGCCTTTTTCATTACATATACCATGAAGGTGGTATACTAATACTTCGTTAAAAAATTCGATTGAAGTAATTTCAGCTATCGAGAAAATACTATTATCATAACTTTGTTCAATTCGCGAAACATATATTTTAGCTATAACATCAGGATTAATTTTTTTCCTGTACAAGCCTTCTTTCATCCCTTTTTTTAGGTTATTTAAAATAGATTCGTAAGCTTTTTTTCTTTTGATTTTGGTTACTTCAACAAATAATGCAGGATAATATTTTTTTAAATCGAAAAATAATGCAGGATTGTGGTTTTTTAAGCGTTCATTCATTAATTTACTTACTTCAAGGAGTTCTTCAATCGAATTAAGTTTCATTTTAGATATGCTTTCATGGGCTTTACCTGCACGTTCCATTTCGCTTTGAATAACTTTTTCAACCAGTTCTTTTTTATTTGCCACAAATTGGTAAAGGGTTTTTTTTGAAATACCCAATTCCCGGGCAACATCGTCCATTGTTACGCTTTTTATTGCGTATTTTTCATATAATTCAAAAGTTTTTAATAAAACATCATTTAATTTCATGCGGCAAAACTAAATAAACTTTTTACACTGCGGAAACATTTATCGGTAAAATCGTTTCCAAAATGTGTTAAATGATGTTAATGTTCACTTTATTAGGTGGTTGTGGAATTTGGTTTATCGGTAAAATGCCAAAATAAGCTTTAATTATCAGTGTGGTTGTTTGTTATTCAGATATAATTAAGGTTTAATAATGCCCTTTACACTGAGCAATAATAATTTGGTTGGAATCAATTTTATAAATTAAACGGTGTTCCCCGGTAATTCTTCGAGACCAATAACCGGAAAGTTCATATTTCAAAGCTTCTGGTTTACCTTCGCCTTCAAAAGGGGTTCTTTGGATTATTTTTATTAGTTTATTGATTTTATTGAAAATTGACCTATTTTTAGCAGCCCAATTAGAATAATCTTCTAATGCTTGTTTTTCAAAGGTAATTAAGTTAATCAAAACATTTACTATTTTAATAAGCTACTTGAAAATTCTTCAAACTCTTCAATTGTAAAACTCTTAATATTTTTATTTTTTTCAATATTGTTCACAGCATTAATCAAGTTATCAGAATATTTAAAATCAACATTATTATCTGTTGTCCTTACTAAAATTTCTATTTCTTTATTAAAAAACAACTTTTTAATACTTTCAACAAAAGCATCGTTTAACTCATTTGTATTTAATCTAAAGGTCGTTATCATAACTAATCTATATTATTATGTTGTGAAACTTTGCTAAAAAAACAAAGTTTTACGAAATTCGATTAGTATTCGTGTGTTTTAAGCTAAATAAAAATCAGTGTGGATCCGTTACAATCCGCTTTTATTTATTATCAATAATTTTATTTATGCTTGTTTCATGTAACCCAAAGCCCATAAACCCATTAGAAAATATACTTTCGCAGAAAGATACTATAATTAGCAATGTAATTAAGCGAGCAGACGAATATAAAGTGCAAATTATTTATACCCAAACAGATAGAGATAGCACTAATGCACCTATTTTTACCGATTTCGATTACCTTTTAGATTCTTCTGCTTATTTTTATCCTGCAAGTATGGTAAAAATGCCCATTGCTTTTTTGGCACTTGAAAAATTAAACGAACTAAAAAAACAGGGCTTTCCTATTGATAAATTTACAGCCTTAGAGATTGATTCTGTTAGGGAGTTTCAATCATCGGTAAAAAAAGATTCAACAAGTAAAACCGGATACGCAAACATTGCCAATTATATAAAAAAGGTATTTTTGGTAAGCGATAATGATGCTTATAACAGGTTGTTTGAATTTTTAGGACGTGATTATATTAATGCAAAATTAAAAGAAAAAGGAATAACACCTGCAAGAATCACCCACAGGCTTTCATCGTTTAATTCAAACAATAAATATACCAACCCTATTACTTTTTTTGCTGACTCAGTGCTTTATCGACAAGAAGAAATTATTTCTGAAAAAAAATATTTGCCATTGATAGTAAATAAAACCTTAAAAGGCAAGGGCTATATTAATAAAAACGATGAATTAGTTAATGAAAAAATGGATTTCAGCCAAAAAAATTACTTCCCATTAAAAAGCCTACACAAAACATTGCAAAGAATTATTTTTCCTAATTATTTTCCTGACAATAAGCAATTTAACCTGTCTGATAGTGATTATGAATTTCTTTACAAATCAATGGGGATGTTACCAGTTGAAAGTGATTTCCCTAAATATGACAACAAAAAATATTATGATAGTTATGTGAAGTTTTTCATGTTCGGTAACAGCAAAAACAATATCCCCAAAAACATACGGGTATTAAATAAAGTTGGCCGGGCTTACGGATATCTAATTGACTGTGCTTATATTGTCGATTTCGATAATAAAGTCGAGTTTTTCCTTTCGGCGGTAATCCATGTAAATGAAAATAGGGTTTTTAATGATGATAAATATGAATATGAACAAATTGGTTTCCCTTTTTTAGCCGAACTGGGACGCAAAATATATGAGCATGAATTACAAAGGGAGAAAAAAATTATTCCGGATTTAAGCAAACTGGAGAGACTTTATGAATGATGGATAAAAGCCTATAATTAAAGCTGATTTATAGAAGAAATACAATTTTGCCTAGCATTTAACACACTTTTTTGCCTGTTTATGTCAAAATAATGCCTGTTCATTACATTTCGCTTTTTTTTAGCCTGTTCTCATCAGATATTTGTATCGTAAAATAATTGGTGTGGAACATTTAAAATAAACGATATGGAAAAGATTATTAAGAGCAAACTGGTAATTATTGCATTTATTGCAACAATTTTAATTTTTGGCCAGCAAACTTCACTTTGGGCAATCAGCGAAACATGCGCACTATTGGAAACACCTAAAAATCAGGTACCCGACAGCCTACAGAAATATACAAAAACATACAAATTTATCAATAATGACAGTTTTGAAAATTTTGAAGTTGAATATAGGGGCAATATTGTTGTAACCCCCGATGATAAAGATATACAAAGTATTTCAAAAAACGGGTTTATAAAAATCTCAATGTCTTCGTTTGGAAATAAACGCCGTATTTATATTTATTCCGATTCAAGGGGTAAGCTCCAGAAAGAATATTATGAAGGCAAAGGCAAGAAAGATTTTAACAAAGGTGGTAAAGAATGGTTAGCAGATATTTTGTTAGATGTTAGTAGAAAAACAGGAATAAGTGCGGAGGAAAGGATAAGGCGCCGAGCCAAAAAAGGTTTTGAAGCGATACTAATAGAGTTAAGAGAAATTGAGGAGATAAGGTTTGAGAACCAAACCAATATATGGATTTTTTACAACACAAAAACAAAATACAGCCAAAACGTTTATTATTTATATTGCAAAATCATTACTGACAATTACAGGCTTAAAAAAAATGAATTGTATAAATTTTTAAAAAATGTGGCGCATATAAGCTCAAACAGCACAAAAGCAACCATTTTAAGAAATATTTTAGATAAATATAAATTCGACAAAAGATTAATGAATGCTTTTTTGTTTGCAACAACCTCATTATCATACAATACCGAAAGAGGTTCTGTTTTAAGGGCTTTTCAGGCTAAATATAAAATAAATGAAGATAACTCTGATGCTTATTTTAGGATTATCGATCAAATGACAATTAGGACAGAAAAAAGTAACGTGTTAAAGCCTTTGTTAAAAAATCAAAAAATGGACAAAGCTACATTTCTTAGGTTTTTGAAAAGTGTCGGGAGAATTACATCAAACAGTGAAAAGGGGACAATTTTATATAATGCCCTACCACTTATTAAAAACGACGAGCAAATTATAAAAGCATTTATTGCGGTGGTTCAAGGTATGAGCAGCTCTTATTCAAACCTTAAAGAGGACCTTTTAATGAATCTGGCAAAAGAAAATAATGGGCAAGATATTGAATTAAAGAAAAATAAAGCTTTATTGACAGGTTTGTTGCAAAATGCACAAAATTTTAGCACTAACACAAAAAAGTATATCCTTTTACGAAAAGTAAATCGGGTTTTTGTTCAAGATAAGGATTTAATTATTGAATATTTTAGAGTAATTGAGGGAATGGATAATGAATTTTTACGTTACAATGTTCTTTTAGATCTTATTGTTAACAATAATTTAAGCGGCTTAACTTTATACCCTTTTTTAGATGCCGTAAATCAATTAATACGTGAAGACTTTATGCATGCATCTGGTGCTGTTTTAAGAGAATTTATTAAGCAATTACCAGAAGATGAGCAGATTAGAAACTCATTTTTTGAAACTGTTGACAAGATTGATTTAAACTCGACCCGCGAAGAGCTTTTGCGGAATGTATGTATGAGGGATGATTTGAGCAAAGAAGATTTAATAAACATTATTAAAGCAACTGATGGTATTGATGTTGATGTTGAAAAAAGCTCGATACTTTTAAGGGTAAAACCATTAATTGATAAAAACGATTCAGAAAGCATATTTGTATTTAATACTTTCGCAAAAAAAATTGAATTAGAATATGAATTTAACAAGATTGCAGATAAGTAAGTGCTGGTATAATTTCATATCGACAAGCCAGATAGCATACAGATATTCAATTAAATTGCTTTAAAGGACAGAAGACGGGAGACAGAAGACGAAGGTAAGAAAAGTACTTGCTTTGGTTTTCTGCTTTCCATTTTTTGGCCCTGTAACAAACCATATTAAACACAAACTTTTACAAGTAAATATAAAATTTCTGACCCTGATTTTTTATTTTTATCGTACATTGTGCAAAATTTACCGATTATGCCTGCATGGATGATTAAATTTGCTAAAATTATTGTAATTAGTACCATTGTGGGTTTTTTGCTACATATTTATTTATTTTTTAGCGAAACTGCTCAATTCCCAAATTATATTTCTGATATTTCTTTAGGTCTTTTAGTTTTTCTTTTTACTAATATTATTGGTACGGTACTTTATTTTTTCAATAATGCAGTTAACAATATCCCTTTTATTTCAGAAAAAGCCAACTTACGTTTAATTAGCTCAATATCATTAAATTATGTATTATTAAGTAGTTTGCTGGTTTTATCGTTTACCGTGCATATAAATTGGTTTTCCAACACCAGTCCCGTTGATTTTATTGCAACAAACACCGAATTGCTTTATAAAGTATTTGTACTCAGCTTCGCACTTGTTTTTTTATTTGTTATTATTGATTTTTCAGTACGCTCATATCAAAAGTTTTCACAAATTAAACTTAATGCCGTAAAATCCTCACGCGAACAATCTGATTTACAACTAGAAGCATTCAAAAGTCAATTAAGTCCACATTACTTGTTTAATAATTTGAATACTATTTCATTATTAGTGTATAAAAACCCTGATTTAAGCGAAAAATATATCAGGAAACTTTCGCAAACCTATGATTATATTATTGAAACAAACAAAAAGGACCTGGTTAAGCTCCATGAAGAAATGGAATTTATTAAAGCCTACAAATACTTATTGGATATTAGGTTCCAAGATAATTTACAAATAAACTTAGGTAGTTACAACAAAGACAATAAACTCTTACTGCCTCCACTAAGTGTACAAATTCTAATTGAAAATGCAGTAAAACACAATTCACCAACCGATGAAAACCAGTTAATTGTTGATATTGTTATATCAGATAAATATTTACAGGTAAAAAATAATATATTAAGGGCACCTAGCAAAACGGATTCTTTTAAAATAGGGCTGAATAATATCAGGAAAAGATATAAATTTCATACAGAAAAGGAAATTATTATTGAGAAAACCAATGAATTTTCAATAAAGATCCCTTTGCTACACAATAAAAATTAAAACCTATCTTTCAATGCAAAACAGTTTTTACAATAATCGCTATTTCAGGCTTTTTGCCCCAATAATATTTGGGATGATTGCTTATATCCTGATTTTGTTGATTTTTGATACAATTAATCAATTAAATGAAAATTTTTTCAGCTTCGAAGTAATTTTATGTGTTTTAATAGCTTACTTAATATCAGAATCAAACCGGATAATAATTAAACTGATTAACAAACAACA
>NBLH01000224.1 GCA_002084525.1 Bacteroidetes bacterium 4572_117
ATGTATTTTCTTTGGATGCAATCGGCAAAAAAAGAGATTGAACAAAAAATTGATTCAAAACTGGCATGGGAAAAACTACAAAATAGAATTCACAGCCCAAATAAAAACTTAAAAGTAGTTGCTAAAGAACAGAATATTCACATTAGGACTGCTAAAAATTTATTAAAAGTAGCAGCGGTTTTGTTTATTGGTTATATAATTGGTTATTTTGTTGACAATTATCCTTCTGAACCACAGTATTTATCACAAAAAACACTTGTTGATACCATAAATATCACCCTAGCTGACCATACATCTGTAAAACTGAATAAAAATTCAAAATTAACTTACCCCGATAAGTTTCAAAAAAAAGAACGAAAGGTTAAGCTAAAAGGCGAAGCATTTTTTAAGGTTAAACATAACAAAAAAAAGCCTTTTATTGTTGAAACCAAAATTGCCCGTATTAAAGTATTGGGCACCGAATTTAATGTTAAAAGCCTTGATACAATAAACAAAGTGCTTGTTACCGTGCAAAGTGGGAAAGTAGAATTGACCGGAATAAAAAAAGATAGCAAAAAACTTATTTTAACAAAAGGCGAAACCGGCATTGTTGACAATGAAACCGATGAGATTTATAAAGAAGAAAGCACAATAAAAAATGATGCTGCACTATATTGGTTAAACAAAAAGCTGATATTTAAAAAAACAGAACTCCATATTGTTGCCCAAACCTTGTCAAATGTGTTTAATGTTGATATAAAACTAGCTAACAACGATATTAAATCATGCCGTGTAGATGTACAATTCGAAAACATGGGTTTAGATGAAATTTTGGAAGTTATTGCGGTAACTTTTGATCTTAAAATTAAGCGAAACGCAAACCAAATAATATTTGACGGTAATGGATGCAACTAATGTCAAAACGAAATCTATAGTATTGACATTGTGGCTGTTACCACCCTTTTTGTTTTCAGTAAACACCTCAAATGTTAATGCTCAAAACAAAATACTTAACAAAAAAATTAGCATACTGGCTGAAAATGAACAAACAGAGAGTGTACTGAAACAAATAAGCAAAAAGGGCCGTTTTTATTTCTCATATAATTCTGATATAATTAACCTTGATAAAAAAATTTCGATTCAAAAAGAAAACACTACTGTAAATGAAATTATAGAGGCATTGTTTGAACAAAAAATTTCAGCTATTGAAACCGGCAACTATATAATATTAAAAAAGAATACCAATCCGCAGGAAGAAGAAAAACCTGTTGTAAACAAGCTAAAGCAATAAGTAAAATATCAAATTACCGGTTACATATTCAATAGCAAAACAGGAGAAAAAATATCTAATACAACAATTTATCAAATAGGCCAGACAAACTCGGTTTTAACTAACAAAAACGGTTATTATAAGCTTACTATATCAGCTAAAAATGATAATATTGGCTTATCCTTTTCAAAAAAAGAATACAAGGATACAATCATTATTATAGAACCTGCTGAACGCTCATTAACAATTGGGTTACATCCGATAGAAAAAGCACCTCAAATAATTGAATCTAAAGGTATTAGTACAGGCAAAATTAAAATTGAACTAGAAGAATTACCTTTGGTAAAGTTAGCCGTACCAAAAAAACAATTTAAGCTAAGCGAAAACTTAAAACTTCTTGAAAAACAACATTTTCAGGTATCTATATTACCTTTTTTGGGCACAAACAGGTTAATGAGCGGTAACGTCGAAAACAATGTATCGCTAAATATTTTAGGCGGTTATTCGCAAGCAATAAATGGTTTTGAAATTGGGGGCTTGTTAAACATTGTACGTAACAATGTGAAATGGGCGCAAATTGCCGGTTTGAGTAATATCACAGGTGGCAGTACATCAGGGATCCAAATTGCCGGTTTGTTAAATAATAATCGAAAATCGGTAAAAGGTTTGCAAATTGCCGGTATCACCAATATTGTTTACGATACTATTTTAGGAGTTCAAATTGCCGGGATGCTTAATGTTTTACATGGAAAAATGAATGGTGCACAAATTTCGGGTTTTGCTAATTATACCGATAAAAATGTTGATGGGGTGCAATTAGGTGGCTTTGTAAACTATGCACTTAAAGATGTTAAATTTGCCCAAATTGCAGGGTTTACAAATTTTGGCCGCAATGTAGGTGGTGTCCAAATTGCAGGATTTTCAAATGTATCTGCCGGCAAAGTTGGTGGCCTACAAATTAGTGGTTTTGCAAATTTTGCAGATACCGTAAAATCAGCACAACTAGCTGGGTTTATGAATGTTTCGCGAGAAGAAATAACTGGTGTCCAGATTAGTTCCTTCCTGAATATCGCTAAAAAAGTAAAAGGTGTACAATTAGCCTTTTTAAACTTTGGCGACACAGTTACCGGGGCAAGTATTGGTTTTTTGAGCATTGTACGTAAAGGCTATCATCAGGGCGAAATATCGGCAAACGAATTAATTAATGCCAATTTCACCTTTAAAACCGGGACAAAGCGATTTTACAACATATTTACCTATGGAAGAGCACTGCCAAATAAACAAATTTCCAGTTTTGGATATGGGCTTGGAACTGAAATAAGCTCAAAAAAAAGATTCTTCTTTAACACTGATATTACTGTAAACCAATTAAATGAAAACTCAAAAGTTTTCCGGAATTTAAATTTGCTGAGTAAAATAGATCTTAATTTTGGCTTCCGTATATTCAACAAATCAGCTATATCGTTTGGCCCCAGTGCTAATTTTATGATATCGCAAACAAATACAGGGATAGAAAATTTAATAATAGACCTAGCTCCTACCCCATTATACAAGTACGAAGATTTAAATTTTATTGCCCAATTTTGGCTTGGTGGAAGAATTACCATACGAATATAAATTCAGTAGGCGCCTAAATTATAGAATCGTAATTTCAAACCGTATTAAATTCCCATATATTTACGACTTTTCTTTTGTAGATTGACTGTTTTTTATGAACTCAGAAGTTTATTTTTTGCAAAAAATAAAAAATAAATAGGGGTAAAAGCATACTTGTGTGTCTTATTACAAAGGATTTTTTTATCAAAATTTACAGTTATGCTTTTATTAATTGACGAATTTCAGTTGTTACAAAATAATAAGGAAACATCTTTATTCAGTATGGAATGGAAAAGTGCAAGTTCACGATTGCATTATAAAAATGTTGCCCGCAGATTTATGACAATAGCCTCATATATAGACAAATACAAGCCAAGATTTGTTTTTGCAAATTTTGACCAAATGGTTTACAAACAACTTTGGGGCAAAGAAAGCCAATTTTATTGGAAAATTCATTCTGTAATGAAAAACGCCGGGGTACAAAAATTTGCCTATATAAAAAGCAAAGATAAACTTACCGAAGTTTTGTTCGATCAGCTACTTTCGAATTCTGAACTTAATAAAGTAGAAGTAAAAGCATTTGACACACAAGAAGAAGCAAAAGCTTGGCTACTATCTGATTACAGAATAAGAGAGCTTCAAAATAAGTTTGCTATTTCTGCTTAAAATTGCTAAAATTAATACTTTGTTATGCTTAGAACTATTAAAGTTACAGTTTTTTTTATTCTGCTTTCTTTTTTATCAACGATTTGTGCGCTGTCGCAAAAAAAAAATATAAGATTAAACCTTGGGTTTCAGGTTAATCTACCCGAACGGGTATTAAATTCTGAAATTCAAAACTTTAACAATAAAAATGGCGGCTTTGGGTTTCACATTACGCCAAAATTCAACTATTCCGATAAGCTTTCATATGCCATAAACATGGAATATTCAATTGTAACTGAAAATTACCAGACCGATAATATTGGCAGTTTCCACATTTTATCATTTTCACCTGCTGTTAATTATTCCTTTACAAATTTTAAAATTCGCCCGTTCATTGGTATAGGTGTAGGGTGTTATCATGTTATATTTCATAAGCCCCAAATAAATATTGGGGTCAGGCCAATAATAGGGGTTTCAATTTACGATTATTTCGATTTATCGTTTGAGTATAATAAAATTATTGCTGATATTAATGTAAACCCTGATGTAAATGGGGATTTTGATAATTATTACATAGCAATAAAAGCAAGTTTTAGTATTGGCCTTTTTAATACAACAATAACTAAAAACAGCCAAAAGCGCAGCTAAAAAGCCCAATAAAACAAGTTTTTTTCTTGTAGGTTTATTGCGGGCAACGTGAGCAACTATCCTCTAAAGTTTTGTAATTCTCTAGTTCTTGTATATTAATTGCCTTGATTATTTGTTGTTTATTAAAACTCAAAACAGCTCCCTAATCTCTGCCTGTATAACTTCTTTTGTGTCAGAACTGGACACAAATGCAACAATTGAGCAATGTTTGGCTACAAATTCGGCTTTTAAAATGTAATTTACTGTTTTGCTAAAGATTTCTCCTTGTTTTGTACTACCCTCAACAATTTCGCCCCATGGGCTATTTATAGCTTCGCGTAAAACATGCCTGTGCACATAGTTTTCAATATCTGTATTGCCAGGGTTAGTTAAATCGTCGTAATCATAATCTTTTTGCCAATTAACAAGGCTGTCTTCAACAAGCAAAATTGTCAGTTTTAGCTCATTTGTTGTACTTTTTAAAAACCCAATATCAACAAAAGTTTCTAATTCACGGGTATCCCCGTTATAATTATTTTTGATTTCAATATTTATTGCTGGTGGTTCTTTTAATAATTTATCAATGGCAGCGGCCCAACTTTCGTAAGCAAGTATTTTACTCGCATTATAACTGGTGCGGTCTACTAAGCCATTTGGCAAACCGGCTGTGCTGTTCCCAAATTCAGCATCCCAAGCCGCACCTGCTTTTGTTCTAAAATCGTAAGTGTATTTGCCTGACGTATAAGGTTCTGCAAAAAAACCAACATGAATGGAAACGGGAATTATATGATCGCAATAAGTATTTATTAAGCAAACACCACCTACGCATATAATACCTTCCCGCACCCTGCCATATCCAAGCTGGATCCTGGTACCTTTATTATTGTATGCAAAATTAGCCGAATAATAATGAAATCTTTTATCAGGGTTTTTATTTCCGTAATTATACATATCTAAAACAGTAAAAAACCAGTGTGGCGATACCGAATACTCTAATAAAGCCATTGCCCAGTCGCCCTTATCTTGTTCGGTACTCAAATGTTGCAGCTCAATTCTTAAATTTTGTTTTGGTTTTATTTTGTAACTGATATCAGCTAATACAATTTGCGATTGGATAATACCATATCCCGAAAGGCCTTGCAAAACGTCTTTGTTATACTCCTGAATATAACTATGAATAGTCATTTTGATTTTTTTATTAAGCCTCATTTCCAATTCAACAAACATATCGCTGAAGTACAGCTCGTTACCAATAGCAAAAAAATCGGATTTATACCCATCACCATCGAACAAAGTAGTTTTTTGTATGCCATTTACCTGCGAAAAACCCGCACTTAAAAACATGCGGTATTTCCTACCTAAAAAGGAACTACGTTTAAAGCGGTAATTAAGCTCAAACTGCATACCCATTTCGCCATTTGGCTGGCTTGAATATGGATATAATGATGCCAATGAGTAAGTATGTGTTTTTGCTGTTGCCGGAAGATAATTTATGTTTAAATCGCTTAGTTTTGCATTCCTGTCTGATCTAAAGCCCATATTATCGACCCTTTTGGCGTTCAGGTACAAGCCAAAGCCTTTTTTCGAATAATTCATACTAACAAGCAAAGCTTCACCAGATTTGTAAATATATCCATTATCTGATGATGGATCCTGCGATTTATACGCATATTCGCTTTTAAACAAAAAACCGCCCGAAGAAATGGCTATCCGCCCTGCTGCTGCCCCAACATTTTCAGGCAAAATATAAATTGGGTCTTCATCGGGTTGGTATTTGCTAACAAAACTCCCCCCCAAATTAATTTGCAATCTGCTGTCGGTAATTTTTCTAAAAAAATCATTTACATGAAACTCGCCATCAACGCCTCGTACAATTCCTGGACCAAGTTCATGATAAAACCGTTGTTTTCCGGCTAACGCCTTTATTTTAACACCTTTAACCGGCTTGTAAATTATCCTTACACCATCAAGCGAGTTGTCAATACCTAAATCTTTGTCTTCATAGGCCCTAAAAACCAGGCCACTACCAAATTGTTCGTAAAAATTACCAATAGTAAAATTCAGTTTTTCGTGCTGGTAGCTAACAAACCTATAAGGTAAACCCACACCATTGTATCTTTTATCATATCCCTCAAGTGCATTCAGGTAACTTTCAAAACGTACACCGGCGGTAAAATTCCCTTTGGTGTAAGTTAGGTTGGCATATGTGTTCATTAAAAAATTTTCAGAAACATCAGCTGCGCCAATAAGGCTATCGGTAAGGTAGTACTGACCAACTAATCCAAAGTTGCCATGTATTTGTCCTGTCCTGTTTTCCTGCGCGGAAATATGAATTGCCGAGATAATCAGAAATGCAGTCAGTAATATTTTATTTACCATATTATTCGTTCATTTGTATCAATAATTCATACAACTCCTCTTCATCGCCAACTGCATAGCTTGTATGCTGCTGTACCAATTTACCGCTACCATCAAAAACAAAAGTGTGCGGTACATTAATTACATTCATTGCCCTTTTAAAAACACTGTTTTCGTCAAGATAAGATTCAAACTCCCACCCCCTGCCATTTACAAATGGTGCTACGCGGTCAACCGATTTAGAATCATCAATGGAAATAATAATAATTTTCACGCCTGTTTTTTTCTGCCAATCCAAATAATTATCATCGTAAGCAATCAGTTCTTTTATACATGGCTTACACCAAGTTGCCCAAAAACTTATCAAAATAGGTTTGCCAAGAGGTTTTGGTGAAACCTTCACCTTCAATTTTAATAAAATACAGGCCTTTTGCCTGTTTACCCATGTCAATTTCTGTAATATTTGCGCCTTTTAGTTTTTTGTTGAGA
Source organism: Bacteroidetes bacterium 4572_117 (assembly GCA_002084525.1). Lineage (GTDB taxonomy): Bacteria > Bacteroidota > Bacteroidia > Bacteroidales > NBLH01 > NBLH01. The sequence continues at coordinate 6,965 of NBLH01000224.1, forward strand.
ATTTCTTCACCTTTTATGTTTACAACCTTCAATATCGAATTTTTTATTTTTTCGCCATATTCAATATACAATTTACTTTTTGTTGGGTTCGGATAAACACTAAAAGCCACATCCCCAATATCATTAATGCCTGTTAAAATAATTATAGCAGCAACATCAATATCAGCACCGTCAACAGTTACTTTGTTGTTATAAACCTCGTAACCGGTTGTAGTTATTGAATAAGCAATATCATTTTCAGAAAACACATTATTAAATGCTGCCACACCAGAATCGTCAGTGCTTAGTTTACCATAGCCTGTTAAATCTATTTCAGCATTTGCCACGGCAGTTGTTCCATGGGTTACAGTAAAAGTTACTTTGTAGGATGGTAAAACAACCATTTCTATCGCTTCAGCAACATCTTCATCCACAACCGAAATAGAACCTGTCCCATTTTCGTAATGATTTGCTATAACCATATATGCGATATCAGTTTCAGGGATAATATAGTTGAATACTGCAACCCCCAAATCGTCAGTAGTCTGATTATTATAACCTGTTAAACTTACAACTGCATCGGCAATTGGATCAGTACCATCGGTAACAGTAATTGTTGCCTTATATGTTTGAACCACTTTGAAAGGTGTTGTCTCACCCAAACCATACCCACCATTCGATTCATTTATTGTAGTACCATGCGAATCCGTAAGGCTGTACGGCCCACCACCATCTCCATACGAATCAATAAGTTTAAAACTGTAACAATCTTGGTCTAATATAAACTCCTCGGTATTGGTAGTATTATTTGAATAGCCTCCCCCTGATTCGATAAGCGTACCCGAAGAATTATATAACTCCCAACTTGTTTCACTGGCATATTGATCTGTCGTGAGCGATAAAGTAATTAAATTATTTGCATCAACAGATTTATCAAAAGTACTTGATTTTGTATTGTCTGATAAATCTTCATCTGTTCCATTGTTGATTGAGCTTATTTCAACATTCAGTGTACTTGTTTGTTGCTGGTCAAATTCATAATCTCCTAATTCAAATTCCGCAGTTTTAAAAGGACTAAGGTTTCCTGTCCACAAAAATACAGAATCAGCACCATCATTAACATTAAATAAAATTTCAGCAGATGTTAAATTATCCCCTCCATTGTTTTTTATTATAATTGTTGGGGTTACAGTTGTTCCGCATATTTTTTCGGCTACAATAATTTCGTCTAAGCCTGCATTGTTGTTTTCGCTAAAATTTGTAAAAGTCGGTTCAACAACATCGCCACTTATAATTTCTTTATTTCCTTCAGCAACAAATGCAGCAATTTCAAGATCTCCAATTACAGCCAAAACATCATTGTAATCAGCCGGAATTGTATAAGTGTATGTTTTATCTACAAAAGTACCTTGCGTGGTTGTTGTAATCTCTTCGCCCCATTGTCCGGTAATTAAGTGAACCAACCTGTGCATGTGCACATAATTATTGCCCATACCCCCACCAGATTGTGGGCCTAAAGTATTGTTCTGCATTATTGCAACATTCAGTTTATTAGTGTTTACCGGGCTATTGCCTGTGTAATATGCTTCAACATGAATTGTTGCTACCCTAGTTTGCATATCAATTTCGGCCTCAACAGCAACATTTACATAAGAAGACTCAGCAAGAATGGTATTTGCCGCAGCTGCCCATTCGCCACGCCCCATAGCAATATTAACCCCATTAAAAACATGGCGGTTTACTGTTCCCGAAGGATAACCTGTTAAACCTGACTGATTTGCCAATGCAGACCCGAAAGTTGTGCGAAAATCAGGTTCGCCGGAAGATGGTGCAGAATAACTACCTACATGGACATTAATTAATACCACATCACTAGGGTTGGCATCTTGTATGGATTTTGCCCTTGCATGGCCATCGGGGCAATATCCACAATGTATACCGGTGAACTCCTCTAAAACAACATTTTTATTTTCAGTTGTTGTGCTAACAATAGTTTGCGAAAGCATTATTGTGCCAATAAGTATATTAATGCCTAATAGTAAATATTTTTTCATATTGATTGGGTTTTCGTTGATAAATAAATTATAAGTTTACAAATTTGCAAAAAAAAATTAAATTTGCAGAAAATATCTATAAAGCCATGATAAAAAACCTACTGTTACTATTATATTTTTCTTTTTTTTGTACAACGCTTGTATTTGGGCAAAACATTGTACTAAAAGATTTGGCTGATGAAAATGTGTCGAACGATACTATTTTCCACTTGGGAAACACTAACGACAATCTTTTAGAACTCGGATTAAAAGTAATTAACTCAGGGACTGCGGCAATTGATATTAAAGTTAAAAAAGAAGAGATAGTAATTGTTGATGGTACAGAAAATTATTTTTGTTGGAAAGAATGTTACACACCAGAAGTTTTTACTTCACCTGATTTTATAACAATTGAAGCCGGGGCAACCAACGACCGTAGTTTTAAAGGTGATTATAAACCAAATCAGAATAATGGTGAGAGCAAAATACGTTATACTTTTTTTAATGTTGCAGATGAGCAGGATACTGCCACGGTTTTGGTGGTTTATAAAGTTTCGCCGCCTACTGCAATAAATTTTACTGAGAATAATAAAAACTATATATCAAAACCCTACCCCATCCCTGCAAATAACTATGTAATAATTAATTATGACCTGCAGAAAACAACTGGTATAAAGCTTGTAATTTTCAATTTGCAAGGCATTAAAGTTGATGAGAAGCACACAATGCAGGCTAAAGGCAAGTTTGTTTTATTATCAGATAATTATAAACAAGGTATTTATCTTTATCAGTTTACACAAAATGGAAAGCTTGTTGATTCTGGTAAAATTATTTTTCAATAGCTAATTTTTTATAAATGTTTAATTTTTTCCGCTCGATATTTGAAAAGTTTTTACGTGTACCAAAAGTCGTACGCGGTAAAGATAAGTTTCTTAAAGTTGATTTTGAATGTAAATCCATAACATTGGGTAACCCCCATGCCGATTGGACGATAGTTCCTGATTTTTTGAATGAAAACTCTGTTGTATACTCTTTTGGTATAGGATATGATGTTTCTTTCGATTTGGAAATTATTAATCATTTCGATTTAACAATTTATGCCTTTGACCCTACCCCAAAATCGGTTGAATGGGTAAAAAAACAGAATTTACCCAAACAGTTTGTTCTGAAAGAATATGGGCTTGCTGATTTTGATGGGAAGGCTAAATTTCACCCACCGGAAAACCCTGATTATGTTTCGGCGACAATGCTTGAGCGTTCGTATACCAAAAACGAAGCATACAAAGTTGAAGTAAAAACCTTGAAAACAATTATGGTTGATCTTGGGCACAAAGAAATAGATTTACTGAAAATGGATATAGAAGGTGCTGAATATAAGGTTGTTGATAGTTTTATTAAATCAGGTATAAAACCAAACCAGCTACTTATTGAGTTTCACCATAGGTTTAAAAATGTTGGTGTACAACAAACAATCAATACGGTCAACAAACTTCGGGAGTACGGTTACAGTATTTTTCACATATCGAAAACCGGGGAAGAAATTTCTTTTATGTTAAGTTCTGATTGCCCTAATGTAAAGTAAGTGTTTTTTTTAGGCCATCTTATATACATGCAGCAAGGCCTGAATTTGCAATTCCGTTATATGAAAAATTCAATCAAAAACTAAGCGAAGATATTGGTAAACAAGTAAAAACAGGTGAGTTTGGGGCCTACATGCAAGTAAGTTTATTAAACGATGGCCCGGTTACGATTATCATCGACACAAAAAACAAAGAATAATTTAAAACCAATATGCCCCTAAAATATAAGTTCAAACATACAATCGATTCGCCTGAAAGAACAATGCAACACAGGGAAATAATCAAAAATAAACTTTTCCTGCGCAAGTTGTACATGCAATGGTATACTGAATTTTCAAAAGAAATAAAAAAAAAACCATCTGGTTTTTTTATTGAACTTGGCTCCGGTGGCGGTTTTTTTAAAGATATTGAACCCAAAGTTATTTGTTCTGATTTATTGCCGCTTCCAACAAACGATTTAAGTTTTTCGGCATTAGATATGCCTTTTGAAAACAATAGCGTGGATGGTATTTTTATGATAGATACTTTTCATCATATCCCTGACAGCGAAAAGTTTTTGGAAGAAGCCCGGCGAATATTAAAAAAAGGTGCTAAAATTATAATGATTGAACCCGCAAACAGTTTTTGGGGCAGGTTTATTTATAAAAACTTTCATCACGAGCCATTTTATCCCGAGGGCGATTGGAAATTCCCAACAAATGGCCCATTATCGGGTGCAAATGGTGCCTTACCATGGATAGTTTTTGAAAGGGATAGTAAAAAATTCAACAAAATTTTCCCTGAATTTAATATTGATATGGTAAAATATCACAGCCCTTTTCGCTATTTAATCAGCGGCGGCGTATCGTTTAAGCAA
>NBLH01000029.1 GCA_002084525.1 Bacteroidetes bacterium 4572_117
GAGGCACTTTTTGGCCAAAAAATAATTGCAAATACGGCAAATAAAGCAAAAGCCCAAAAATTTGTAGAAGGTTTGCGGCCAATTGGAGGAACCAATATTGATGAAGCACTAAAACTTGCATATAAAGAGGGGAAATCTGCCGGAAGGCCCAATATGATTATTTTTATTACAGACGGTAAACCAACTATTGGCGAAACTGATGAAAAAAGGCTTGTGAAACAGGTGGTTGACGCCAATATTGGCAATACCCGCATTTTTACTTTTGGTATTGGCGATAATATAAATATTCATTTACTGGATAAAATTACCGAAGAAACTAAGGCTTACAGGACTTATATTAGCCCAGGTGAAGATATTGAAGTGAAAGTCTCTAATTTTTATACAAAAGTAAGTTCGCCCATTTTATCAGAGGTGAAATTGCATTTTACAAGCGGGATAAAAGTAAATAAATTATTCCCTAAAAATTTGCCCGATGTGTTTGAAGGTTCATCGATAACTGTTTTCGGTAAATTTGATAAAGCGGGTACATCAAAAATTGTATTAGAAGGAAAAGTTAATGGGAAAACTGAAAAGTTTAATTACCAAACAAAGTTTGTTGAAAATACCGATAATGATTTTATCCCACCGCTATGGGCCGCACGTAATGTTGGTTATTTGCTTGATCAGGTAAGGATGAACGGAGAAAGCAAAGAGGTGGTTGATGAAATTGTCTGGTTGGCAAAAAAATATGGGATAATTACCCCTTACACAAGTTATTTAATACTTGAAGACGAGGAGGTTAATATTACCAACAGGCGGCTTACCCCTAATAACCGTATATTTACTGGGCGTTTTGACGATGAAACTGAATTTAAAACCCGTAGTAAAAAAGAATATTCAAATCTTGGTGAAAAGAGTGGGAGGGGTGGAGTAGTATCCAGCAACGAAGTACAAAGTTTACGTGGTGCTAAAAATTTGGCAGATCAAAAACAAGGGCATAGCCGTATGATGTATTATGATAAATCAAAAGTTAAGCGTGATTTTAGCCAACAAACCAAAAATATACAAGGGCGCGCGTTTTATCAAAATGGCGATGAATGGGTAGATTTATACGTACAAACTAATAAATCACAAACTGCCAAAAGAGTACAATTTGCAGGGAAAACATATTTCGCTTTATTAAACAAGTATCCAGAAGTATCTCAATATCTGGCACTTGGCAGGAATGTCCGGTTTGTTCATAAAAAGCAATTGTACGAGGTTTACGAGTAGGTAATTACAAATAATGGAATAATAAGTTTAGCGGAATGACATGATATAAAGCTGTCAGGTTTGAATTTAATAGAGTTTCCTATAAAGCCCGACTTCTGCGTTGTTGCTCAAAATCCAAACCTTCAAATACACTCTGAACTCACAAAAACGATTGGTCTGTAAAAATAAATCGCAAGTATGTGGTAATTTACTGAGGATATTGCTAAATTGTTTTATTGCTAAATTGTTACAAATCAACAATATAACAGTTTGACAATTTAATAATTTACACCAAATATTAACGACTATTTGCGATTTAAAATCCTTTGTAGGGTTTATATTATGTCAAATTATTGTTCTTTCGTATTAATAACTACAAAAGTAGTAGCTATTTGTTTACAGTTCCTAAGCTATTTATAAGTGGGGCGACAATAAATAATCAATCATTAGCCCAATTTCCAGTTCAGGTATACCGTGTTTTATTAAATAAGGCTTATCCTCATAAAAATCTGTTTTAAACCCGGAATCGTTATTTTCGTTTAAAGTATGCGCTTTTTTGTAAAATTTAACAGTGTTTTCAATATTATTTGTACACCATTCAACATGTCCCATATTCAAATAATCAAACTTATCAGCTTTGTTATTCTCCCTTAGTTTTTGGTAGTATTTTTGTGCATTTTCAAATCTTCCCAAAACAAACGAACACCATGCAATTGGCCTCAGTATCATAGTGTTAGATGGTGCAAAGTATTCTACCTTAAAATAATGCTGTAAAGCTTTTTCGTACTCTTTTATACGCAGGTAACTATGCCCCAAATGAGCCTGCACATACAGATTTTCAGGTTCTAATTTTTCAGCTTTCAGATAATACTCTATTGCTTTGTCGGTGTTACCAAGTTCTCTGTAACACATGGCAATTTTTTTTGTTGACCAGGCAATATGTGTATCAAAAAATTCTGCTTTTTTATAAAAATTCAGCGCATCTCCGAATTTCCCAAGTTTTTGATACGAATAAGCTATTTTTTCAAGAACTTCAAGCTCATTTATCCCTTTACGAAAAAGGATTTTATATACTTCTAGCGAGTTTTTAAAATATTCTTTTTCAAAATATAAAGCCCCAATTTTTTTATACAGTTCCGGATCAAACCACATTTCGGTTAATACTGGGCTATTGTATAAATCGAGTTCTTCGTTAAATATATCAATAAATTCGTTTTTATACGGATGAAGCTTAAAAAAACGATATAAATCCTGAATATATTGGGTAAATTGATAACGATCCATCATTGATTTATTCAACAATTCATCATCTTTAATCAATTCGTTCATACCTTCTACTTCGGCATTAAACATTTCAAGCATCATCGTTTTTTGGGCTTCGGGCATGTACCTTACATTTAAAATGAAGGAATATTTATCAGAATTGCATAAAAAGGCCGATTTTTCTAAGCCTTCGATAAATAAATCAGAATCAAAACCTGTTTTTTCAAATTTAAAGGCCTCCCAAATTGTATCATTTTCTTTGTAAAAAGGTAAAAACCAGTTAGCCGGTTCTTTAAAAAAATCAAAATGCTTTAACATGGCAAATGCGCTCATAAAAACATCAGATCCTTCAATTTGCATTTTCGAAAATTCTTCCAGCTTGCCAAAAAGTTCCGGCGAATCCCCAAAAACACTTTCCCAATCAGGGTTTTTATCTTCCGATGACATATCACCCAAAATATCGTCGAGCTTTAGCTTGTCTTCAATTTTTGGTTTGAATTTTACTACTTCGGGTATAATTTCTTCCTGTAACTGCTTGCTTATTTTTTCTGTTTCTTTTGTCCTGATTAATTGTAGGATAATATAAGTCAGATTTTTATCAAAATCTTTTTCTTTTTTTAATTCTTCAAGTTTTTTTACTATTTCAAAAGAATCAACTATTCGTTTCGAATGCAAATAAATATTCAATATAATACCAACCAAAGCCCTCTGCCATACTTTTTCTGGCGAATTATTATAGAAATTAAATAAAAGTATTAGCTTCTTTTGATCGAAATATTGCAAATTGCTCATAGTTAATGCGCTCACAATCAGTGCTTTAATGTGCCAGTCAAAATCCTCGTTTTCATTTATTCTATTTAAAAAAGAAATTGTTCCCTCATCAAGTTTTGGCGATAACCAAATTCTTTTAAAAGCTAAAAAAATATCTTTTTCGCTTTTTTGTTCAAGTATATTATTTTCAATTTGCGCCCCATTATTCAGGAACTCAAAGTTTGTTTCATTATAAATGTTAACCGTAGCAAAATGTTTTTGTTCATATAAAAGTGAAATTTTAACCCTATCTACGAGCTTATAAGTTGACTGTATAAGTTTTTGGTATATTTTATCTCTTTCAGGGTCATTAATTTGTGCAAAAGAATATCTCAGGATATTGTCATAAATACCTTTTAATTCAAGATACGGTTCTTTCAGATTTGATAAATCTTTAGTACTAATTAAATCATTTAAAGTATCAAAAGCATCTAAAAGCCTGTTTGATGAAATATTATCGGTAATTTTAATAAATATTTTATTGATTTCTTGTATGTTCATGATATTTGAAATAAATTTATGCTCAAAAGTAGTGAATAAATTAGAAATTAGAAATTGTATCAAATTAAATAACGACAAATAAAATGCGATTTAAAGCGATATCAATAATTTTAATGTTGTTTAGCCACTCAAGTTTTTCGCAAATTAGCGGGCACGACGCATTAAAAGCGATAAAAAATGACCAATACGATATTTTAAAAGTGTTTTTAATGCAAGATGTTGATCCCAATGCTTTGTATGACGATGCAAAAGTCCCTTTGTTACACTATTCTGCCAGTTACGATAAAGTTGCTGCTGTAAAACTATTGATTAATAAAGGCGCAGATATAGAAATGCTTTATAATGGCAGGACACCATTAATGGTAGCGGTACGCTATGAAAATGAGTCTGCTACTAAATATTTATTAAAAAATGGTGCAAGCATTAACACAAAAAATGATGAAGGGGAAACCGCATTTATCTTAGCTGCAAAAAAAAACTACCCCGATTTTCTTGAATTACTAAAAAACAAAGGTGCAAATATTTCTGTAAAAGATAAAAAAGGTAAACAGGCTATTGATTATGCCTATGAAATGCAAAACATCCAAGCTTATGAATATTTGAAAACGGTAATGGATAGCAAGTACAAAATGCTGGCTTTACCTGATTGTTTTGACGGGCCATATGCTGTTTGGAAAGGTAAAAACAAGCTTAGGCTAAACTATTTTATCAATGATAGTTTGTCAAATAAAACAACTGTTAATAATTCTGATATCGACATTGATAAAAAAGGTTATATCATTGACAATAAGAATATTCCATTCAAATTCAAAATATCAAAAACCAATTCTGAAAATCTTGGGCATTACAAAAACATAAAAAAAATATTTGTTATTGGCGACATCCATGGCGGCTTTAACGATGTGAAAGAATTGCTAATAAAAAATAAAATTACCGATAAAGACTTAAACTGGATATGGGGTAAAGGCCATCTTGTTTTTGTTGGTGATATTTTTGACAGGGGCGATAAGGTTACAGAATGTTTTTGGCTCATTTACAAATTAGAAAATGAAGCTGTTGAAGCCGGAGGAAATGTACATTTAGTACTCGGGAATCACGAAATAATGCAGCTTACGGGCGATAAAAGGTATCTTGCCCAAAAATATGTACACTTATGCAACAGGCTTAATATAGATTATACAAATCTTTATGGTCCAAAATCGGTTTTGGGTAAATGGATAAGGACAAAAAACACGATTATTACAATAAATGATATTTTGTTCGTACATGGCGGGATTTCGCAAGAACTAATTCAAAATAAATTGAGTATAGAAAAAGTAAATGCCATTGTAAAAGATATTTTAAAAAGAAAAGATTGGATACCCAGAACAAAAAACGAAGAATTGATAATGAGCGTAAACGGGCCTTTGTGGTTTAGGGGGTTCTTAAAATTACCGGACGCATATTACAAAAATACAGGAAGGAAATTTAGTTTTAACGAAGAAAAACTAGATAAAATCCTGCAATTTTACAATGTCAAAACAATAGTTTTTGCAAATACCAATGTAAGGGCCATAAAGCCAATGTACAATTTTAAACTATTTGGCGTTGATATACCTTTTAGCCAGTCTGGCATTGATTTACAAGGGCTTCTGTGGGAAAACGATCATTTTTATCGTGCATTAATTGATGGTTCAAAACAAATCCTCTATTAAGATATTTATGTTTTATATATCGATAATTCAATATTTTATATTTTTTCTATACAGCAATACAGAAATTGGGGCAACCGATTCCACAAAACTGAAAAAAAATATTGGGGAAAAACATCAGGGACAAATTGTAAAAAGTTTGTTCGATGATGAAAGCGTAATAAAACTATCTTTAAAATGTGATTTTAACGAAATATTAAATGATCGGACAGAAGAAAGCAGCTACCATGATGCCATAATGCAAATTGATACCGGTTTTTATGGGGTAAAACTCAAAACCAGGGGTATTTTTCGTCGAAAGAAAAGCAATTGCGCTCTCCCCCCCTTATGGGTTAAGTTTGATGCTAACCAAATGGCAGGTTCTGTTTTTTCAGGATATGAAAAACTAAAATTGGTAGTACCTTGTTTTAACAAAAATGCATATGAGCAAAATATTTTAAAAGAATACCTTATATACAAAACATATAATATTTTAACCAATTACAGTTTCAGGGTACGGTTGATAAAGCTTACTATTTTTGATTTAAATAAACGGCGTAAACCACTGAAACGTTATTCATTTTTCATAGAACCAACCGAAGATATGTGTAAAAGGCTGTACGGTAAGGATTTAAACGTAAAAAATATCCATCCTAATTTTACCGACAAAAAGCTAATTACATTAATGTCGGTTTTTCAATACTTTATAGGGAATACAGATTGGTCTGTTAAGGCTTTGCATAATATTAAACTAATTTCTCGCGATTCACTTCTAAAACCGGTAGCCATCCCCTACGATTTTGATGTTTCTGGTTTAGTAAATGCAGCATATGCGATTCCGGCACCACATTTAGGGATACAGACAGTACGACAGAGATCTTATAATGGCTATCATAGGCCTATGGCTGAATTGCAAGAGGCTTTGAATGTTTTCAGGTCAAAAAAAGAAGATATATACAAATTAGTATATTCTGTTAAGGGTTTGCAAAAGAAGCATATTGATGAAACAATAAAATATTTTGACCAGTTTTATAACACTCTTGACCATACTAAAGAAATTCAACATGAATTTATTGAAAAAAGCAGAAAAGATTGAAGTTTTAAAACAATACCCATTTTTATTACATTATTTTTTCGTATTTTTGATGCGAAATATTAGTGAACGGTATATATAAATAAATATTTAAAAATGAGCTATCAGGTAATTAAACAAAACAGGACAACGATTCTTTTGTTCTTTATTATTTCAATTTTGATTTTAAGCTCTTGTGTCCCACAGAGCAAAATCAGATATTTACAAGCAAAAGACAAGGATACAACAACCACTTTTGTTTTAAAACAAAGGCCAAAAAATACTGTACAACCTTTTGATAATTTATATATTAAAATAATCAGCCCCGATGAAGCAACATCGCGAATGCTTAATAGTGAAACAGGTGGTGCAGGTATGCAGAATGTAAATTATCATATGATAAGTTATACCGTTAATGATTCAGGATATGTAGATTTTCCATTTGCAGGTTTAATATATGTTGAAGACCTTACAATTCTTGAAGCCAAATACGTTATAGAAAAAGCTTTACGGGTATATGTAAGTAATGCATCAGTAATAGTTAAGTTTGTTGGAAAAAGCGTTACCATTTTAGGTGAAGTCGCAAGACAAGGGGAGTATGTAATTTTTTCAGACAACATTTCAATATTTAAAGCGCTGTCGTTGGCAGGTGGCCTAACTGATTTTGGCGATAGGGAGCATGTAACTATCCTTCGTGAAGAAAATGACAAGGCACATTTTTATGAAATTGATTTGTCCGATAAGAAAATCACATCATCTGATTTTTACTACCTTAAACCCAACGATGTTGTGGTAGTACAACCATTAAACCATAAATCTTTTGGTTTTGCGACATTTCCTTACACTCTGATATTGAGCAGTTTAACAACAGGAATAGTGATTTGGCAATTTGTACGTTCTTTCGAGTAAACTTAAACAAAAACAATTTATTGATTAATTTAAAATTTGGTAAAAGTGAAAAATCCAAAATCAGTTGAACAAGAATCAAATGTTGACTTTTATAAAAATATAGCAAAAAGTCTTATCAGCAAATGGTATTATTTTGTAATAAGCCTTTTAATAACTGTCTCTTTGGGGCACTATATTTATAAATCTTCATCGCCCATGTTTCGTAATAATTTGGTAATGCTCCTTGCCGAGGAAAGAAGCAACCGCCAAAACAGTGGTGAACTGATGCAGTTTGAGATGTTCGACACCCAGAGCAATATAGAGGATGAGATTGGGATAATCCAGTCATTTCCTATTATTAATCAAACTATAAAGAGTTTAGATCTCGTTGTTTCGTATTATATGGGCGAGGGTCTTTTTATAAAAGATATATATAGAAAAAGCCCCTTTGTTGTTCTGGCCGACCCTCAGATTTCACAACCTGCTGATTTATACTTCAAAGTTGAAATGTTATCGAAAGATAAGTTTAGAGTAAGTGCCAAAAGTGATAATGAAATATATATGTACAATTTGGCAAATAATGATGTTACCGGATCTTTTATCGGCGTAGATTTTTCTCAAGATTTTTCTATAGGTGATGAAATTGTTTTTAAGGATTCGAGATTCAAGATATTATTAAATGGGAATTACTCAACAGATGTGTTAGTTGATCAAGTATATTATTTCAAATTTAACAATATTGAACTTTTAACATACGAATACCAAGGAGCTTTATCTATTGAACGTACATCATCACAGTCCTCAATTGCTAACCTTGAAGTTAGGGTTGGTAATGCTAGGCTGGCTACTGACTTTCTTAATAAATTAACAGAGGTATATTTGGGCCAAAACCTTGCAGCAAAAAATGCCATTGCATCAAGAACAATAGAGTTCATTGATAAACAAATAGCAGGTATTGCTGATTCGCTATCACTTACAGCCAATAATCTCGAAAGTTTTAGGACAGAAAATAGAGTGATGGATATAAATTTCTTGTCACAAAATGTTTATACCCAAATGACCCAGCTTCAGGACCAAAAAGCTGAATTGATGGTCAAGTCTAAATATTACGATTATATTAAAGAGTATTTTGAGAGCAATGAAGACTTAAACGATATGTTGGCACCCTCATCTATGGGCGTTGATGACCCTCAATTAATTAACCTAATAAACCAATTGACGGATTTAAATGCACAACGCTCTTTGTATTTGGCAAATAAAAGTTTTAAAAACCCTGCCATACCAGCTTTAAATGCACAAATTACTAACGTTAAAAAAACAATTAGAGAGAATATTGATTATCTGGTAAATACATCAACTATTACGACAAACGATATTGATGATAGAATTAGAAGCTTAAGTAGACAGATTTCTAAACTACCAACAACCGAAAAAGAATTAATTAATATTAGGCGCGCATTTGATATCAATGATGCAATATATACATTTTTACTTCAGAAAAGATCTGAAGCTGAAATTGCCCGGGCCTCAAACAAGCCTGATTATAACGTTATTAGCCCATCTAGGTTAAGTAGTGCGACACAAATATCGCCAAAAAAACAAATGATTTATTTTAGTGCGTTCTTTCTTGGCTTAATGATACCTGTTGGGATGGTATTTATGATGTCAGCAGTTAACGAAACAATACCTGATAAAAATGATATTGCAAAACTTACAGATCTACCAATTGTAGGTACTATTGCTAAAAATGATAATAAAAGTATGATGCCGGTTTCAGATTTTCCAAAATCACTTATTTCTGAAACATTTAGGTCACTAAGGACAAGTTTGCAGTTTTTCCATGAAAATATGGATAAACAGAAACTATTAATTACTTCTTCGTATAGTGGGGATGGTAAAACATTTATTGCTATTAATACAGCTATTGTTTATTCTTACTTTGGTAAAAAAACATTGCTCATTGAGTTTGATATGAGGAATCCTAAAATTGCAAATTATCTAAATATTGATAATAAAAAAGGTTTATCGTCGTATCTGGTAAATGATGCAAAATTGGAGGATATTATCCAGAGTAGCACTGTAAAAAACATGGATATTATTACTGCTGGTGAATTACCTCCAAATCCTGTTGAATTAATAGCTTCAGAAAACACAAAGAACCTGATGGAAGTATTGACTTCGATATACGACTATATTATTATTGATTCTCCGCCAATAGGTGTTGTTACCGATTCTTTTCTTTTAATGGGTTATGCCGATATAAATATTTTCCCGGTAAGGTTAAATTATACGAATAAAAAATTATTTACTTCATTAATGCAGGATATTGAACAAAAAGGGATTAAGAATTTTGCAATACTGGCTAATGATGATAACAATTTAGCGAAGTCTACTTATTATACTGATTCTAATAAATCATTTTTAAGGAAAAGGCTTATTACTTTTGCCAAACTTATTGGATTGAAAAAGTAGGGTACATAAGCACCAGTGCTTTTTTATATGTAAACCCTGAGTAGTATAAGTAATTGATATTCATTCAAATATCAATTTAGAGATATACAATTAATTTTTAACAGGTGCTTATATATACAACTAAGCCCAACAAACTACAAAGTTTGTTGGGCTTATTAATTAAATAGGGATAATTTTCTCAACCATATGTTTGTTTGTTTTTGAATTATCCCTGTTCAAAAATCCTTTAATAATTATTTGGATATCCCTGTTGTCCTGATAAGGTTTAATGCAATCTTCAATCATTTCTGTTGTTTGGTTATGTAAATCAGGCTCAAAAAACCCAAAACCAATATATTTGCCATTTTCAACTTTCACAACAGATTTTTCTTGTTTGTTCCTTCCTTTATCAATAACAAGAAAATTTTCATGTTTGTACTCAAACATTTTTATAAGATTTTCAGCCCTTTTGTTGTATTCTTCAAAGCTTTCTTTGTTAATGCATGCACCATGGCATTGTTTTATTCCAAAATGAAAACACGCACCATTGGTCTCGTACAATCCACACAGTTTTTGGCATAACTCATATTCTTCAACCAATAAGTTAAGTTGCGATTTTGCCGCTTGCAACGACGAAAATGAAACCAAGGGTATTTCTTTGCTAGAGTTTTTCCTGATTTCGAATCGCAAATAATTATTGTCGTCAGAATATGAATAAATACCATGATGAAAACTTGTACGACGTTGCGAACGGTTGTATAATGGAATATGTTTTTTAATTTCATCAGACTCAAGTAATAAGGCAACAAGCTCACTACCAGTTATTTCAAACGAAATATCAATAATTTTGCTACGCATTTCAATAGCTTTTTTTGTACTTGAGTTGCTTAAATGCTGCAAAACCCTTTTTCTAATGTTTATGCTTTTACCTATGTAAATTAGTTTGTTGTTTTCATCAAAAAAATAATAAATACCTGTTTTTTCCGGCAAATTATCTATTTGTGCTTTATTAAAATGGGCATGTAAACCTTTTATCGAAAGGTAGGTCATTTCCTCAATTAAGGGTTTACTTTTTGCATCTGTTTTTAATAGCAAATCAAACAATTTAACGGTTGCTATTGCATCGCCTGCTGCACGGTGCCTATCTTTTATTGAGATACCTAATTCATCTGTTAATTTACCTAAACTATACGATTTTTTTCCCGGTATAATTTTTTTGCTTAATTTTACCGTACATAGCTTTTCGCGTTTAAAATCATATCCCAGGCTGGCAAATTCTTCCCTGATAAAGCCGTAATCAAATTCAACATTATGGGCTACAAAAATCCTGTTTTCAGTAATTTCAATAATTTTTTTCGCGATTTCGTAAAATTTTGGTGCATTTTCCACCATTTCGTTGGTTATGCCGGTCATCCTGGTAATAAAATACGGGATAGGCCTTTCCGGATTTATAAGGCTGATAAATTCATCAATAATATTATTCCCATCAAAAACGTAAATAGCAATTTCGGTAATCCTTTCTTTTATAGGGCTTAAACCTGTTGTTTCAATATCGATTATGCTGTACATTTTTAATTTTAGATTGATGGATTAAGATTTGAAATATTTGGTATTACTGCAAACTTAGTGGAAATGAAAAAATGGGATAGTAGTTTGAAGTTAGAAGACCGAAGTTTGCTTACTTCCGACTTCGGTCTTCTAGCTTTCCACCCTAACAATATTATAAACTTTGTAACATTAAGAACAACTTACCACTAAAATGGTAGTAGAACCAAATATTATAACATTTCGGCAATATAACAATATTTATTTAATCCTGTATTTTTCCGTTTCACCCATAAATTTGTCCAATTCAGCGAAAAAGTATTTCAAATATAAAGTATTATTTAGAGTTTTGTCTCAAATTAATTAAAAATAAAAAGCCATGAAGAAAAATTATTTATTATTAGCGTTTTTATTAATATATGCAAGTATTTTATTTGGACAAAATGCTGAATATACCCAAACAATCAGAGGGAAGGTAATTGATAAGCAATCGCACCAGCCTTTACCGGGTGCAACTATAGTCTTGCTGAATTCCGATCCCAAAGTTGGTACGGTAACTGACTTTGATGGCGAATTTAAACTTGAAAATATAGACATAGGGCGACAAGGCATACAGGTTTCTTTTATGGGTTATAACCCCGGTATACTAAACAACCTAAACCTCACATCTGGTAAAGAGCTTGTACTAAACATAAGTTTAGAGGAACAAGTAGTTGAAACAGAGGAGATTGTAATCAGCGCAAGAAAACCCAAAGACCAATCTATAAATGAAATGGCAACTGTTAGTGCAAGGTCGTTCAGTATTGAAGAAACAGAAAGATATGCAGGAAGTTTGGGGGACCCCTCCCGAATGGCTTCAAATTTTGCAGGTGTTGCAATGACAAATGACAGTAGGAACGATATTATAATCCGTGGTAATTCACCGTCAGGTTTATTGTGGCGATTAGACGGTTTTGAGATACCTAACCCAAACCATTTTGGTGCTTTAGGTACAACAGGGGGGCCCGTTAGTATGCTAAACAATAATTTACTTACAAATTCCGATTTTTTTACCGGTGCTTTTCCTGCACAATATGGTAATGCAACTTCAGGCGTTTTTGATTTAAAAATGCGCCCTGGGAACAATCAAAACCACGAATTTGTAGGACAGGTAGGTTTTAATGGTTTTGAATTGGGTGCAGAAGGCCCTTTTTCTAAAAATTCAAAAGCATCATATTTAATAAATTACAGATATTCTACATTAGGGCTTATGAGTAAAATGGGGCTGGAGTTTGGTACAGGCTTGGCTGTTCCCCAGTATCAGGATTTAAGTTTTAAATTAAATTTTCCGAGTGTAAAATATGGAAAACTGACTTTAATTGGAATTGGAGGTTTAAGCTATATAGAAATACACGATAGTGAAAAAGCTGCCGATAGTGAAAATGAAGATTCAAACTACGATTATGGTGGGGTTGATTTAGATTTTGGTTCAGACATGGGCATAGTTGGTTTATCCCATCAATATTTTTTTAACGAACGTACCCGGATAGAAACATTCTTATCTGTTATGGCAACAAAATCTTCAACTTATATCGACTCTTTAAGATTTGGCACACAAGGCGAAATAGTCCCTAATTCAAACTATACTTTTTATGGTTTAGGTGCAACAGAGGTAAAATACTCAGCATCAACACATTTAAAAACAAAATTTAATGCTAAAAATAGTACAGAATTTGGTGTTTATTACGATTTATATCAAATAAACTATCTCGATAGTGTGCTTGATAATGATATCGATGGCGGCTTTAGAAGGAGTTTTGACATTGATGGGAATATTTCCTTGATGAGGGTTTATGCACAATGGCAGCACAGGTTTAATGATAAAGCAACATTAAATACAGGGGTTTACACACAATATATTGATATTAATAAGGAGCTTTCTGTTGAGCCAAGATTAGGTTTTAAATATAAATTTAACGATAAACAGTCGTTTAGCTTAGGATATGGGATGCATAGCCAAAGTCAGCCACGTCATTATTATTTTGTACAAACAAGGCTGAATGATGGTTCGCATATATTTACGAACAAAAACCTGAATTTAACAAAATCGCACCAAATTGTATTCGCCTATGACGCTTTGCTTTCAAAAGATTTTAGGATAAAAACAGAATTATATTATCAAAACTTATATGATGTACCTGTTAGCCCGCAATATACCGAGTTTTCTATGATAAATACCGGCGTTAGTTTTGGTGGGGCAATTACAGATAGTTTGGTAAGCGAAGGCACCGGCACAAACTATGGGTTTGAACTTACTTTAGAAAAATTCTTTAACAAAGGTTACTATTTTCTTGCAACAGTATCTGTTTTTGAATCAAAATATAAAGGATACAGCAAAATTGAAAGAAATACAGCATTTAATGGTAACTTTGTTAGTAATTTACTTGGTGGATATGAATTTAAAATTGGTAAACACTCTGCACTTACTACCGATTTAAGGATTGTTTACGCAGGTGGCAAAAGATATATCCCAATAGATATTGATGCATCAATTGCTGAGAACCAAGCTGAATATGATTGGTCAAAAGCTTATGAAAACAAATGGGGAAATTATTTTAGGACAGATTTAAGGATTGGTTTTAAAATGAACGGTAAAAGATTAAATCAAGAATGGGCTATTGATTTACAAAATGTTACAGGAAA